>DASVUF010000172.1:0-22003 GCA_036387195.1 Pyrinomonadaceae bacterium
GCCGGGCTTTCAAGCGTCTCGAACCTCGGGGTTGAGGTTCGAGAGCGAAGCCCGGCGCCCCCGCGCGCTCGCGTCTTCCGCGGCGTGTTCTTCCGTCCCTGCGCTCAGCCCAGCTCGACGCGGACGAGGCTGACGATGCGGAGCAGCGCCTCCCTGACCACCTCCGTCTCGGGGTGGCGCACGAGGATGTAGCCCTCGCCCTCGTAGCTGCGCGCGGGCTCCTGCCCGACGCGCGGAATCTTCGCGTCCGTCACCAGACGCCCGACCTCGCGCTCGGCCTGTTCGAGCCCGCGCACGGCCACCACGCGCCCGCTCCCCTGGCCGCGCAGGAAGGCGGCGCCCGCCGCGTAGCGCCGCGCCGGCGGCTCGAACTCGCCGTAGACCATCACGCGCGCCCATGCGCGCAGGAAGTCGAAGTCGTGAGCGCGCGAGACGAGCGTCGTGATTTGCGCGCCGGGCGGGCGCGCGCCGACCTCCGAGACGGCGACGCTCCCGTCGGCGCGCCTGAACCATTCGAGGTGCGTCAGCCCCGTCCCCATCCCGAGGGCGGAGAGCGCGCGCTCGCCGGCCGCGCGGATGTCGTCGTAGCGCGCGTCGTCCACCTCGCGCGGCAGCAGGATGCGCCACTGAATCCAGGGGTTGCGCACGACTTCGAGCGGCGTCGGGTAGTAGTGCGTCAGCGAGTGCCAGAGCGCGCGCCCGCCGACCGAGATGGTTTCGAGCGAGTGCTCTTCGCCGGTGACGAACTCCTCGACCAGCACGGGGCGCTCGGGCGCGGGCGCCGAGGCGCGCAGCGCCTCGCCGAACGACTCCGCGCCGTCCGCGCGGAAGGCGCCCTCGGCCCCCGCGCCCGAGGGCGGCTTGACGACGACGGGGAAGCCGACCTCCTCGACGAAGCGCCAGCCCTCGGCCTCGCCCGCGACGAGCCGGTGGCGCGCGCAGGGGACGCCGGCCGCGCGCAGCACGTCCTTCATGCGCGACTTGTCGCGGAAGTTGCGCGCCGCCTCGACGCTCATCCCCTCGACGCCGAGCCGCGCGCGCGCCTCCGCCAGCGGGACTTGAAGCTGCTCGTAGGCGCCGTAGAACCTGTGGACGGGGCCGAAGCGCTCCGAGAGTTTGCGCGCCGCTTGCGCCAACTGCCCGGGGTCGAAGATGTCTTCGAGACGCCAGTGGGCCGCGAGGCGCTCGCGCACGCGCGGCGCGAGCAGCTCCTGCGGCTCAAGGCTGAGGACGGCGAGCCGCACTCCCGGCACGCCCGCAGTCGCCTCGATGAAGCGAACGGCGTTGTCCGTGAACCAGGGCGCGGCGAAGATGACGAAAGGCATGCTGCCTCCCCTTCAGGCTGTGGCGGGGTCGGGCGGAACGCCGCGCATTATAGAACAGCCCCGCGCGCCGGCGTTGGCAAACATTTCGGGCCGGGGGGTAAAGTGTGCGCGTGCGCGAGAGGGTGGACGTCGTCATCAACGCCGCCGCCGGCGGGGGCGGGGCCAGGGAGCTTCGGCGGCTCATCGTACGCGAGTTTCAGGCGCAGGGGGTCGAGGTCAACCTGCTCGTGACGCGCGGCGGGGCGCGGCTCGACGCGCGCGCGCGGCTGGCGCGCGAGAGCGCGAGCCGGACGGTGGTGGCCGCGGGCGGCGACGGCACCATCAACGCCGTGGCCTCGGCGCTCCTCGGCACGGGGAAGCGGCTCGGCGTCCTGCCCGTCGGCACGTTCAACTACTTCGCCAGGCGGCTCGGCGTCCCGCTCGACGTGCCCGGCGCCGTGCGGACGGTGGCGGAGGGGCGCGTGACGGACGTTGACCTCTGCGAAGTGAACGGCCGCATCTTCCTCAACAACTCCAGCATCGGCCTCTACCCGAGCATCATCCGCCAGCGCGAGCAGGAGTACCGGCGCTGGGGCCGCCGCCAGTTGGTCGCCTACGCCGCGGTCTTGCGCGCGCTTCTGGGGAGCGGCGCGTTCATGCACGTCCGCATCACGACGGCCGAGGGCGTCGAGGTTGACGAGCGCACGCCGCTCGTCTTCGTCGGCGGGAACCCCTACCAGCTCGAAGAGTTCGACCTGCCGGGCGGGCGCTGCGTGCGCCGCGGCGACCTCGCCATCTACGTGGCGCGCGCCGAGGGCAGGGCCGACCTGCTGCGGCTCGCCCTTCAGGCGCTGCTCAGGCGTCTGCGCGGCGAGCGGCGGCTGCACGTCCTGTGCGCCGGCGAGGCGCTGGTCGAGACGCGGCGCAGGCGGCTCCGCGTCGCGCTCGACGGCGAGGTGGTCACGCTCCGCACGCCGCTCCGCTTCAGGACGCGACCCGCCGCGCTCAAGGTCATCGTCCCCGACGACGCCGCGCCCGATGGCTCCGGGCCCGACGACCCCGCGCCCGAAGACGCCGGGGCGTCCGGGGGCTGAAGGCCGCGCGCCGCGCCGCCGCCGGCGTCTCACTCGCGCTCGATGACGAACCTCGACGACGCGGGGGCGCTCGCCGTGTCGAAGGTCGGCAGCCCGCCCGCGCGTCCGTCCGGCCCGAGCGCGCCCAGCGCCGTGACGACCATCCTCTCCGCGCCCACCTCCACGAGCAGGAAGTGCCCCGCGGCGGCCCAGGCCGTCGTGTGCGCGTCGGCGAAGCCCGAGGGCGGGTCGAGCCGCACCTTGCCGCCCGCCCCCGTGATGAAGTAGTCAACGCCCTCGACGCGCGAGTGCTGAAAGTTGTGCTCGTGCCCGCTGAAGACCGCCCTGACGCCCGACCGCCTGAACATCGGCACGAGGCGGCGAATCATTGACTTCGAGTTGGAGTGTTTCGGCCCGGCGCAGAAGGGCGGGTGGTGCGTGAAGGGGATGCGCCACGGCGCGCGCCCGCCGTCGCCGCCGCCGGCCGACGGGGCGGGGAACGACGCGTCGAGGAAAGAGGCGTGGTTCTGGTGCTCGAAGAACCTCTCGCCGAAGAGCAGCGAGTTGCGTGACGTGTCCACGCAGACGAACTCCACGTCGGCGCCGTAATGGAAGCGGTACATCAGCCCCGGCCCGACCGAGGAGCGGCCGGCCGACTCCTCGCCGCTGAAGCGCTCGTTGAGGAAGAAGTTGTCCATGAGCTGCTGGCGGTCGTCGCTGGCCTCGGTCTCGCCCGTGTCGTGGTTGCCGACCGCCGGGTAGACGGGGACGCGGTTGATGACGTAGCGGTACGGCTGGTAGAAGGTGAAGAACCAGTCGTCGTCCTCGTCGCCCGTCGCGCCGATGGGCATGCCGAGCAGCGTCTTGCCGGCGTAGATGTTGTCGCCGGTGGTCAGCAGCAGGCGCACGCCGCGCTCGCCGACCGCGCGGTCGAGCGCGGCGGCGACCTCGCGCTGGCAGCGCGAAGGGGTGGAAGCCTTGCGCACGCCGATGCCGAAGTCGCCGATGACGGCGAAGGTCAGCGGCGCGCGCTCATCGGGCGGCGGGTGCGTGCGGAAGCGGTTGTCGTAGCGGCGGCCGCTCAGGCGCAGGCCCTGCCCCTCGGCGTCCACGGCCCAGTCGCGCCGCTCGCCGGCCGCCCACTCCTCGCCGTTGACGAGGACGCGGTAGGTGTACTCGGTGTCGGGGCGCAGCCCGGTCACCCACGCGTGGTTGGTCGTGGTCGTCTCGGCGAAGCCGGCCAGCGCGCCCGACGCGTCGAAGACCTCGACGCGCGCGCGGCCGAAGGGCTCGCTGCGCGCGCCGATGGACTCGCGCCGCGGCGGGTGCACGTGGTCGAGGTCGCTGTCGTCCACGAGCTTCCACTCGTCGGCGTTGCGGCGGCTGCGCACGCGGAAGTAGAAGCCGCCCCACGCGACGAGCGCGGCCTTGTGCGTCAGCCCGGCCAGATAGAGGTAAGGCTCCGCGTGAAAGTCAGGCATCGAAATCCCCCGGCGTGTGTCTGTGGTAGTAGCTTCTGCGGAATACTAAACGCGGGGCGCCCGTAACGCCAGCGCGCCCCGCCGGCCGTCAACAAAAGAGGGAGGCCGCGCGGGCGGCCTCCCTCTTTTGTTGACGAAGGCGTCGTTCTGTTGACGAATGGCGTCGTCCCCGGACGCCGCCGTCAGGGGGTTGTGACGGCGAGGCGCGGGGCGCCCGCGCCCGCCGCCTCGCGCGAGTTGAAGGTCGCCTGCACGCCGGCCGCCGAAGTCCCCTTGAGGACGAACGAGACGACGCCGCGCCCCGCGTTCAACTCGCCCCGCACGTAGTCCGTCACGTCCCACTCGTACCACGCGGCCGTCGTCCCGACGACGTTGACCGTGCGCAGCGCCGCGCCGGCCGCCGGCCTGTTGTTCCAGTTGACGCCGCCCTCCGTCCACGTCGTGACGGGCACGGCGTAGGCGGCGACGGGGAGCGTGCCCGCGCCGCTCAGCCTGCCGTAGAGGCGGAGCTTGACCGACGTGACGGTGCAGGGGCGGCCGGCGTCGAACTTGACGTAAGTCTCGTAGGTGTCCTTCGCCTGGCTGGCGAGCCGCGCGACGAGCTGGGTGGCCGTCCCGAAGTTCGCGCCGGCGCTCGTGCCGCCGCGCACGTAGAGGTCTGCGAGCGCCGCCGCGTAGTCGGTGGCGACGGGCGGCGTGCCCGTGAAGGCGGCCGCCTGGCTCGCGTTGAGCGCGGGGAAGAGGAGCGACGCCGGGGCGAAGGCGTAGGCCGAACCCGCCGGCGCGAGCGCGTAGTCGTAGCCGGCCTGCACGCCCGTGAAGGCGTAGAAGCCGGCCGCGTCGGTCTGCGCGGTCGCCGTCACGCCGTCGTGCGTGAGCGACATCGTGACGCCCGCGAGGGCGCGGCCGCAGGCGTCGCGGGCGTGGCCGCCTATCTGGTAGAGCAGGCGCGCGGCCGCGAAGTTCGCCGTACGGTTCGAGGGGAGCGTGTTGAAGGAGGCGCCGCCCGGCGCGAAGGCGTAGAAGGGGTGCGAGGGCGTGACGGCGTACGCGCCGTCGGCCGGGAGCGACGCGAACACGTAGGCGCCGGAGGCGTCGGTCTGCGTCGTCGCCGTCCGCGAGCCGCTCAGGCTGACGGTCACGCCCGCGACGCCGTTCGCGCCCTCGGTCACGCGCCCGCCGACGCTGAAGGCGCGCAGGGCGGCCGTGAAGTTCGCTGTCTGGTCGGAGCCGAGGTCGTCGAAGACGCCGCGCGTCGGGCTGAAGTCGTAGAACTCGCGCGACGGCTGGACGGTGTAGCTCTGGCCGGCGGGCAGACCCGCGAAGGAGTAGGCGCCGGTCGCGTCGGTCGTGACGACGCGCGCGCCCGGGCCGATGAGCTGGACGGCCGCGCCCGCGAAGCCCGCGCCGTTCGAGTCCACGACGCGGCCGCCGATGGCGTGCGTCAGCAGCGTCGCCGTGAAGTCGGCCGTCGCGTCGCCGCCGAGCCCGTCGAGCCGCCGCGTCGGGGGGGCGAAGGTGTAATGATTCTTCGCGGCGGTCACCGCGTAGTCCAGCCCCGAAGGCAGGTCGGCGAAGACGTAGAGGCCGAAGGAGTCGGTCTGCGTCGTCGCCGCGCGCGCGCCGGAGAGCGTGACGGCGACGCCCGCGAGCGGCGCGCCCGAGTTGTCGGCGACGCGACCGCCCACCTGATGCCTGAGCCGCGCGCCGGAGAAGTCGGCCCCCGCGTCGTCGAGGAGGTTAGTAAGGGTGCGCGCCGCGGGCGTGAAGGCGAAGTTGGGGTGCGCCGCCGTCAGGGTGTAGTCGCCCTCGGACGGGAGCCCCGCGAACGTGTAGCCGCCCTGCGCGTCGGTCTGCGCGGTCGCCGTCAGCGAGCCGCCCAGGCTCACGGTGACGCCGGCCAGCCCCGCGCCGCCCGCGGCGTCTGTGACGCGGCCGCCGACGGAGTAGGAGAGGCGCGAGCCGGCGAAGTCGGCCGTCCGGTCGCCGCGCAGGTCTGCGACGCCGAAGCTCGCCGGCGCGAACGAGTAGCCGGGCCGCGCGGCCTCGATTGTGTAGCCGCGGCCGGCGGCGAGGTCGGGGAAGGCGTAATCGCCGTTCGCGTCGGTCTGCGTCAAGGCGTTGGAGGAGCCGCCGAGCGTCATGGTCACGCCCGGCAGCGCCGCGCCGCCGGGGCCCCTCACGCGGCCGGAGAGCGCGTGACGGCGGAGCGTCCCCGTGAAGACGGCCACGCGGTTCTCGTCCAACGCGTTCAGGCCGAGGCTCTGCGGCGTGAAGATGTAAAGCTCGTGCGCGGGCGTGACGGTGTAGTCGCCGCCGCGCGGCAGGTCGCGGAAGCCGTAGGCGCCGTGCTCGTCCGTGACGGCCGACGCGTTGACCGCGCCGGCGAGCGTGACGGTCGCGCCGGCCACGCCGCCGCCGGCGCCGTCGAAGAGTATGCCGTCAACGCGCAGCGGCGGCAGCGCCTCGAAGGGGAGGAACTGGTCTTCCTGCGCGTCGCTCACGCCGCGGCTCGCCGGCGCGAAGGTGTAGAGCGGGTAGGCGGCCGTCACCGTGTACGAGCCGCCGCGCGGCAGCCCCGCGAACTCGTAGAAGCCCCACTCGTCGGCCTGCGTCGTGGCGCTGACCGTCCCGCCGAGCGTGAGCGTGGCGCGCACGCCGTAGTAGCCGCCCGTCGCTTCGGAGACGCGGCCGCGGATGCGCAGCGGCGGGAGCGCCGTGAAGTTGAACGCCTGGAAGTCCTGTAGGTTGCTGACGCCGCGGCTGGGCGGCGCGAAGGTGTAGAGCGAGCCGGGCTTGCTGACGGTGACGGTGTAGTCGCCGCCGCGCGGCAGGTTCATGAAATCGAAGTGCCCCCACTGGTCAACCTCCGTCTCGGCGTTGACCGCGCCGGTCAGCGTGGCGACGCCGGTGACGGGGTTCCCTTCGGGGTCGGTGACGCGCCCGTGGATGGCGAGCGGCCGGAGCGCACGGAACTCGACGAACTCGGGGTAGCGCATGTCGGGGATGGTCAGCGCCGTGGGCGCGAATGAGCGGTTGGTGGCCGGGTCGGAGGGCGTGACGGTGTAGGTCGCGCCGCGCTCCAGCCCCTCGAAGAAGAAGTAGCCGGCGGAATCGGTCGTCTGCACGACGGGCTCGGGCAGCGACGGCCCCGTGAGCGTCACGCGGATGTCGGGGAGGCCGTAGTTGTACTCGTCGTGCAGGACGCGGCCGATGACGCGCGGCGCGAGGTGGCCGGTGAAGTCGAAGGTCTGGTCGGCGGTCAGGTCGTCAACCGTCCGGCTCTCCGGCGTGAACGTGTAGTCGGGGTCGCCCGGGCCGGGCGTGACGGCGCAACTCCCGCCGGCCGGCGCGAGGAACGAGTAAGAGCCGTCGTAGTCTGAGAAGGTGTAGGCGTCGCCGGCCGTGGACGAGAGCCTGACCAGCACCGACATCGGCATGCCCGTCTCGCCGATGACGTGGCCGCTGACGCGCAGCGGCGCGGGGCCGCTGAAGTTGACCGTCTCGTCCCGGCCGAGGTTCGAGAGCGTGACGCCCTGCGGCTCGAAGACGAACCCGTCGCGGCTCGCCGTCAGCGTGTAGTCCGCGCCGCCCGCCAGCCCCTCGACCGCGTAGTAGCCGTCGGCGTCGGTGCGCGCCGCCCTGCCGGCGACGCCGCTGACGACGACCTCGGCGTCGCGCAGCCCCGCGCCGTGCTGGTTCGTCACGCGGCCGCTCACCTTGTAGCCCTGCGCGCCGAGCGCGACCTTGGTGACGAAGACGTCGGCGCCGCCGCCGAACTGCGTCCGGGGCGCGCCGGTCGTCGTGACGAAGTTCTGCGAGTAGGTGTTGCCCGTCAGGTAGACGGAGCCCTGCGCGTCCACGGCGACGCCCACGGCCTGCTCCCAGTAGTCGCCGCCGAGGTACGTGCCGTAGTCCAGCGACGAGCCCGCCGGGTCGAGCTTGAAGAGGAAGCCGTCGGTCAGCCCGCCGCCCAACTGCGACTGGAAGCCGCCGGGCGTCACCGGCAGGTCGGCCGAGTTGGTGTCGCCGGCCACGTAGACCGAGCCCTGCGCGTCCACGGCGACGGCGTGCGCGTTGTCGCCGCCGTGCCCGCCGTAGTAGGTCGAGTAGACGAGGCCGCCCTCGGGGCCGAGCTTGGCGACGAAGGCGTCTGTGTTGTCGCCGCCGGCGGGGCCGCCGGCGTAGGTCTTCTGGAAGGCGTCTTCCGAGATGGGGAAGAACTCCGAGGAGGTGGAGCCGGCGAAGTACGCGGCCCCGCCCGCGTCCACCGCGACGGCCGCGCCGCCCTCGTCGCGCCAGCCGCCGAAGTAGGTCGAGTAGACGAGCGCCGAGCCGGCCGCGTCCAGCCGCGCGACGAAGGCGTCGTAGGTCGAGCCGTCACCGCCGAGCCACGGCTGGTGCGCGCCGGGCGTGACGGGGAAGTCGGGCGACCTCGTGCGGCCCGCGACGTAGACCGAGCCGCCCGGCCCGGGGGCGACGGCCAGCCCGCCGACCCGGTCGTCGCCGCCGCCGCCGATGAAGGTCGAGAAGGCGAGCCCGGCGCCCGGCGTCGCCGACAGCTTCGTCACGAAGACGTCGGCCGAGTTCCACGCGAGCGCGCGCGGCTGCGTCTGGAAGGCGCCCGGGGTGACGGGGAAGTCGGCCGACTGCGTCGGCCCGGCGACGTAGACGTCGCCGCCGGCGAGCGCGAGGCGCGGCTCGAACTCGTCGTCCGCGCCGCCGAGGTAGGTCGAGTAGAGCAGCGCCGAGCCCGCCGCGTCGAGCTTCGAGACGAACACGTCCTGCCCGCCGGCGGAGGCGGCGCGGTAGGCGCCGGGCGTCGTGGGGAAGTTCGTGGAGGTCGTCGCGCCGGCGACGTAAGCCTGCCCCGCGCCGTCCACGGCGATGCCGCTGCCGACGTCGTTGCCGTCGCCGCCGAGGTATGTGGAGTAGACGAAGGCCGTGCCGGCCGGGTTCAGCTTAGCGACGAAGGCGTCGTGGACTGGGTGGAACGAGCGCGGGCCGGCGTGACTCTGCTGGAGCGCGCCGGGCGTGACGGGGAAGTTGAACGAGGTGGCGAAGCCCGTGACGTAGGCGGCGCCGTACGCGTCCACGGCGATGGCCGTGCCGTGGTCGTAGTTGTCGCCGCCGAGGTAGGTCGAGTAGCTGACGACCGGGTCTATGACGAGCGGCCGTTCGCGGTCGTACTCGCCCAGCTCGAAGCCGACGCGCGAGCCGCCCCGCAGCGCGTAGCGGCACGCGACCACCCGCCGCCCGCCGCCGACCTCCTGGTAGGCGCGCGGCGCGCGCTGCCGGACTTCGCCCGCGGCCGTCGGCAGCACGAGGTCGCCGTCCGCGTCTACGCGCAGGCGCCCCGCGCCCTCGACGCGCAGCCGTATGCGGCCGGCGTCGGCGCCGGGCGCGACGTTGAAGTCGTACTCCAACTGGCGGAGCGTGCCGTAGTAGACGACGTCCACGCCGGGGTAGACGCCCTCGTACCTGACCTTCGCGTAGTTGGGCACGTCCCGACGCCAGCGCGAAGGGTCGCCCCCGAACAGGTAGTTGCTCCGGCCCTCCAACTCTTCGAGCCCGGAGGCGCGCGCCCCGCGGCTCGCTCCCAGAAGCCTTATCTTCAGCGCCGCCGCCCGCGCGCGCGCGCCCGTGGGCGCGGACGCGTCGCGCAGCACGAGCGCCACCTCGTCGGCGGCGAGCCGCACGCTGTAGGCGCTGTTGCGCGCGATGAAGTCCGCGCGCCCGGCCGCCTGCCCGCGGTTGGCCTCGAAGCTCAGCGGCAGCCGCCCGTACTTCTCCCTGGCCTCGGCCGCGACGGCGGCGTCGGGCTCTGCGGGCGGGGCGGCCGCCGGGCCGCCGCCGCCGGCGGAAACTTTGTCGGGTCGGGTCGCGGGGTCGGCGCCAGCGGCCTCCGCGTAGAGGGCCGAGGGGATGGCGAGCGCCAGCAGCATGCTGAAGACGCACAGGGGGGTGAGCAGGGGGTGTCGCATCGGTTTCTCCGTGGGGTTTTTAGCGCGCCCGGTCGGGGGCGCGTGGTGAGAGCGTGCGGGACGAGCGTCGGGCTTGCTTTCGCCCGCGAAGGCTGGGCGGGAAATCGGCGCGCGGCGTCCGCCGAAGCGGACCAGGGGAAGGCGGACGCCGGCGCGGCCGGGTTGAATAGGCTGTCTGTCGGTCGGTTTGCGAGGCCGTGCGAAAGGCGATTTGCGGGCGGCTCGAAACTTACGTGAGACTGGCTGCTAAGACTTCATCGCCGATGAAGTGTTGTTATCCGCCGGGTACAATAAGACCCGCCCGTCGCGGCTGTCAATGAGTTTGTAAGTTTGTCGGCCGGCCGCTTAACACTTTCGTGGAGGGGCAGGTCAGCGTTTGCCGGAGTCTTTGTCGCCCAGGAGTTCGGCGGCTATCTCGCGGCACCGCTCGTCGAGTCGCCGGTCGAGTTCGGCCAGCAGGCTTTCGCGGGTCGGAATGCCGTTGAGCGTGTCCTTGAGTGAGTCTATCTCCGCCTGCACGTCCGTCGTCTGTCTGGCCGCGAGGTGCGTCCCGGGGTTCATTCTGTTGTTCTTATTTATGAGCGCGTTGGCGATGGCGAGCCCGCCCCAACCCACCTGCTTCATTCGGTTCTTTAAGATTTCTCTTTTCAACTGGCGAATCTGTTCCGCGTAGACGTGGAGCACCTCGACCTCCGACTCGTGCCAACCCATGATGTCCTTGCACCGCGGCGCGAATACCTGCTCGTATAAGTCCTTCGCCAGTTCATCGCGCGCCGCCTTGGGGCAGATGGCGAACGTCTTCAGGATGAAGCGGCCCGCGTCCTTCTCCTCGCCCCGGAGCAGGGCGATGCAGGATAAGCCGTAGTGAGCCTGCGCGCTCCAGTAGTCGCCGCCGCGCCCACCGGCGGTGACGGAGGCGTCGAGACTGAGGTTGTTCAGGAGTTTCGCCTCGGCCTGCGTGAGGTGCCTCTCTTTCATGGCCTCGCTTTCGAGCTTGACCAGCCCGTCAATCACCTGTAACGCCGATTGAATCTCTCGCAGGAAGAGGAGGTCGAGTTTGCGCTCAATCCTCGTCAGGCGCGTCTCGACCTGGTTGTTCGACTTGATGACCTCTGTGAGAAGCTCAATTAATTTAGGCCCCAGGGCGACCGCCAGCCGGACGAAGGCGTCGAACTCCGCCCGCTTACTGTAGTCGCCCGTGTGGTCGAGGTCTTCGGACATGTGGCTCTCCGTTAGGGTGGATGGCGTGAGCTTCCTGCCGGCGCGTACTGAGGCCCGCCTGGCTTGGAAAAACGGAGGGTACGCCGGAACGGGCGATTAAGCAAGCCTTGTCAAGAGCCGTTCGTCAAACCTCTCCAATCGTCGGTTCAAAGACCGGGGCCGGTGCGCCCTCTCCGTCTCTCTCTCAAAAGTCGTCGGCGGTTAGATGTGACGGACGCGGCGGCCGGGCGTGTGGGGCCGGCCGCCGCGTCTATTGACGAAGGCGTGAGGAGTCTAGCGGCCGGCCCTGACGTCGTAGGCCCACAGCGTCCCGAGGTCGCGTATGTAGAGCCTGCCGCCGGCCACGACCGGGTAGGCGAACGCCATCTCCGCGAACTGCCCCGCCTGCTTATGCTTCGGCTGGTTGGGCGGCGTGAAGCGCCCCCTCTCGCGGTAGCCGGCGGGCGTCGCCTCCGCCAGCACGAAGTCGCCGTTGACGAGGTGGATGTACAGACGCCCGTCGGCCGAGGCGACCGAGGCCCAGCCGAAGTTGTCGGCCCTCCACATCACCTTGCCCGTCGCCATCTCGACCGCGAGCAGCCCCTGCCCGACCTCCGTGCCGTAGAGCGTGTCGCCGACCAGCACCGCCCCGCCGATGCCGTTCGGGAGCCCGCGCGTGAAGTAGACCTGCTCGGCGGCGACGCCGGCGCCGTCGGCCTTCAACCGGACGAGCGCGCCGCCGACGCCGAGCGCCCCGCAGTAGACGTGCTCGCCGCGCGCGACCGGCGTGAAGTACTGCGCCGGCCCCTTGGCCGCGTCCTTGTAGCGCCAGAGGAACCGGCCGGTCTTCGCGTCCACCCCGACCAGCCCCTTGCTCAGAAGCTGCACGTACTGTTTGCGCCCGCCGCCGTGCGCGACGACCGCCGACGCGTAGCCCGCCGGGTCGCCGCCCGGGACCGCCGACTTCCAGACGACCGCGCCCGTCCTCTTGTCGAGCGCCGCCAGCGTCGCCTGCGCGCCGCCCGGCGTGACGACGACGAGGTCGCCGTCAACCAGCGGCGACTCCGCGTAGGCCCACTCGCCCGGCTGCCCGCCGAACTCCTGACGCAGATTCTTCCGCCAGCGAATCTTCCCGCCCCCGGCTTCGAGGCAGGCGAGGTCGCCGTCCGAGCCGAGCGCGTAGACGAAGTCGCCGTCCACGGTCGGGGTCGAGCGCGCCTTCGCGTAAGGCGGGTTCTGGTCGGGGTTGCCGACCTTGCCGACGCGCGTCGTCCAGACCGGCCTTCCGTCCCTGGTCGAGAGCGCCTGCACGAACTCGTCGTCCATGCCGCGGTTGCTCATCAGGTAGATGCGCGAGCCAACGACCGCCGGCGTCGAGTAGCCGTCGCCGATGTCGTTGACCTGCCAGAGCAGCTTCGGCCCGCCCGCCGGCCACTGCCCGAGCAGGCCGCCCTCGCGTGAAGTCCCATCGCGCCCCGGGCCGCGCCACTGGGGCCAGTCGGAAGTCGAAGCGGCCGCGCCTGCCGTCCCCGTCAAGAACGCGGCCGGCAGGCACAAACAGAGCGCCCACGTGATGTTCAGCAAGCGTGTCTTCAACGTCTTCTCCTTCGGCCTGTCCGGATGGTTTGATGGGCGCCGCCCGCTCGAACGATAACACCTGATACGAGCGGCCCCGCGAGATGTTCCGCCGCGTCGGATTTAAGTCCGGCGGCGTGCACGCCCGCGAACTCATCCCCCGACCC
This sequence comes from Pyrinomonadaceae bacterium, assembly GCA_036387195.1. Classification (GTDB taxonomy): domain Bacteria; phylum Acidobacteriota; class Blastocatellia; order Pyrinomonadales; family Pyrinomonadaceae; genus QHXN01. Next base: position 12,785 of record DASVUF010000172.1, read on the forward strand.
GGCCGCCGCCGCGTCCCCGCAGAGACAGCGCCAGCGCCGCGACCATCAACACGGCGAGCACGACGTTCACGTAAGGGCCGGGCGGCGCCCCCGTCCTCTCGACGGGGATCAGAAGGAAAAGGAGCCTCCTGCACAGGTGCTCCAGCAGGAGCAGCGCGAGCATGAAGGGGACCAGCGCGCGATACCGGGCCAGGACCAACACGCAGACCAGGCAGAGCGCGAGCTGCGCCAGCCCCCACGCCGCGAACATGGAGACGACCGCGCGCGCGCCCGCGGGCGTGTACGTGTCCAGCGGGATGCCGTCCGCGGCGGTCGCCACGCGGTAGCCGTTGAAGACGGAGTTGAGGCTCATCGCGCCCTTGCCGAGCGTGAGCAGCGCGAAGAGCCAGAGCCCGGCCCTGTGGCCGCCGTAAGCGTTGTCGGCGCGCCGCGGAAGAAGTCGTTCGAACACGGGGAGTCCTCCGTTGAAGGGGTGGCGGAGAGCCTTGCGGGGCGCCGCCGCGCCTCGTCCGCAAGGCGACGGCGGAGAAGGGGACGCGCGCCGGCCTGCGCGCCGCGGTCAAGGCTCGTTGATGACGGCGTCGAGTCGGTTCCGCGCGCCTTGAGCCGGTCTTGCGAGGCTTGAAAGCTCGGTGGGACTTACGCCGGGCCGGCGCCGGCGGTTTCGCGAAAAGCCGGCGAGCTATCGACGCCGACCCGCGAGAGGCGCGCGGCCTTCGCGGGTCGTCGTCTACGTCTTCGCGCGCCGACTCAAGCGGCGGGCGTGAGCGCCGACGCGCAGGCGACGCGGCCGACGCTCCGTTGGGAGAGGGAACTCCTGTGTCGGCGTCGTGCCGGCCGCCGCGCGGATGAACCGCCCCGCCGCGGCCTGTCCGTCGCGCGGGGGCTTCGAGAAGTCGAACCACCTGCGGCGGCCCGCGACGCGGAGTCAGGACGGCGCGCGCCCGAGCGGCGCAGACTCCGTCCTCATCCCGTCTTCGTCTTCTTCTACTCGGGGGCCGGCGCCGCCAGCGGTTGATATTCAGGATGACGCCGCAGGTAGGTGGAGATGAACGGGCACGCCGGCGCCATCTTCACGTTCCTCTCCCGAAGGATGTCGAAGGCGCCTTTGACCAGGCGGGCGCCGACGCCCTTGCCTTCGAAGTCGGCCGGGACTTCCGTGTGCGTCAGAACCAGCACGCCCTCGCCCGCCTCCTCATACGCTATGAAGGCCGTCTGGCCCCCTTCGAGCGGCAACTCGAAACGCCGCCCCTGTTTGTTATCTCTGACCACGTTCTCTCCCTCCATCTCTTAAACGCACGTTCTCTCCCTCCACCTCTTCAACGGCGGACCGAGGGCGCGTCGCCTCCCCGTCCGCGGCTCGCGTCCGGCGCCGCCGAAGCCGCGCGGCAGTGTGGACACGAAGATGAAAGGCGGCCGTTCAATTACGCGAACGTCTGCCCTGCGCGCCTGCTCGTCCGGCGCGGTTCGTCGTCACCGCGGCGGCGGCGCGCCGCCCGCGGCCTGGCGATACCTTTGGTAAAGGTCTGAAAGCCGGTCGGCGGACGCCGGGTCGCTGCGCGCGAGCAGCGTGATAGTGTCGTCTCGCGCGTCGAACATGGCGCGCAGGGCGTTCCGCCGCGCCTCGTCGAAGGCGGAATCCGCCCCGCGCGCAAGCTCGGCGCTGAGCCCGCTGTAGAATTCGCTGGCGGCCTGTCGCGCGGGCTCATAGTCGCCGCGTCTGGCGTCAATCGCGGCGTCGGCGAGGCGGCCCCGCAAGGCGCCGACGCGCAGCGCGGACTGCGCCCTGTCGCGCTCGCCGGCGCGCTCGCGCGCCTTCAGCCACATGGGGACGAGCCCGAGCAGAAACGCGGCGAGCAGCGCCGCGGCGAACAGGAGCGGCCGTCTGGAGCGCGGGTTCCGCCGGGGGGCGTCGCCCCGGCCGCCGGCGTCGTTATCCAACTCTGTGCTCATGTCTCCATCCTTTCATCAATCCGCTACCTGCCCTTACGCGCCGCCTTCCCGCCCTTACCCTTCTTCCCGCCCTTGGCGATGCGGGGCTCGGCGAGCGGCAGGTCAACCGTGATGGGCGCGTGGTCCGAGATGCGGTCGGCCACGGCGTCGTTCAGGCTGTTCAGCGTGCGCCCGAAGTGCGGGGCGAAGATGTGCGGCTGCGCGTCGTCGTCGTCGTCGGTGAGCGCGGGCGGCCTGACGAAAATCCAGTCGAGCTTGAACTTGCCGACGAAGGCGATGGCGCGCTCCACCTGATAGGTCGTGATGAACCCCTTGTCGCCGCGCTGGTTCGAGTTCGCCAGGTAGTCCCCTTTGCCGCCGACCGAGCGCGAGGGCTCCCCGCGGAAGTCGAAGGCCGCGCCGTCTGAGAAGCGGAAGTCTTCCAGGCGCTCGAAGAAACCGGCCTCCGGGTTGGACGCGACGAGCGGGATGCTGCGCACCGTCGGGTCGGCCTGCTTGCGGTAGGTGTTCAGCCCCCCGAGCAGCAGCGACGGCAGCTTGACGCCCGTCAATATCCCCAGCCCCTGCCTGAGCCAGAAGCTCCTGCTGCCGAGGCGGTTCTTCAGGAGGCGCGCGGCCGAGAGCGGCGTCCCGTCCTGCGTCGAGGTGTTCATGTCGCCGGCGACGACGACCGGCGCCTTCACGTCTTTAATCCGCGCGAGAAGTTCTTCGAGCTGCCTGCGGCGGCCCTCGGGCTTCGTCTTGTCTTCGAGGTGCGTGGCGACGACGACCATCCGCCCGCCGGGCAGGCGCCCGTCGGCGACCTCGGCCGTCAGCATCATGCGCCCGCCGCGGCGCACCTCGCGCCGAATCTTCTCCTGGAAGATTAGCTCGCCGGCCCTGCGCTTGCCCTCTTCGAGCGGCTTCACGCTCCGCAACTCGTCCTCGTACCAGTCGTGCGGCTGGTGCTCGAACGGTTCGAGCCGGACGTTCTCCAGCCGGAAGCGGCTGAGGATGGCGCTGCCGTGCAGCCCGCGGTAACGCCCGCGGTTGACGCTTATCTCCTTGAGGAGTTCGGCCGCCTGCACGGGCGGCAGTTCTTCGAATTTTTCCAGCCCGAGCGCGATAGGGTCAACCTCGACGAACTCGACGCCGTAGGCGTAATTCATCCCGAGCGCCGAGGCGAGGTCGGCGGCCACGTCGCGGTAGTCCGTGCGCCTCATCCCGAGGTCTACTTCGTTGAGCACGATGACGTCCGCCTGCTTCAGCAGCCCGGCCTGTTGCAGGATGAGTCTTCGCTTCTCGCCCCCCGGGGGGTATTCGGCCGAGTCAATCAGCTTCGCGAAGCCCGCGGCGTCGGTGAAGGCGAGTTTGACGGCGTCGTAGTCGAGCCCGCGCTCGATGTTCCACTCGACGACGCGGACGAACCTGCCGAGCCGGGCCGCGCTCGGCAGCAGCGGCTTCACGCCGCGCGCGGCGGCGGCGTTACTGACGAAGGGCGTCGTGAGCAGGCACCGCAGCTTGTCTTGCAGCGCCGCGGGCGGGGTCTTCTGCTCGTAGAGTTGGACGAGTTCGTCGTAGGCGAGCAGCTCCGGCGCCTGCCGCCGCGCGTACGCCGTCGGGGCGTCAGACAGACACGCGAACGAGGCGAGCAGCAGGAGTTTGAGCGGAACGGCGCGCCACTTCCGGGCGCGCCCCGCGCCCGCGTGTTTCAGGTTCATTCGCATTTGATTCTCGGCCCGAAGGCTTCCGGTCTTCAACCGCCGCCGCCGCCGGGACGTTGACGTTCCTCCCTCGCTGATACTTGTCTAAGAACTGCTTCACACGTTCGTCAGCCGTCGCGCCCGAGTCGCCGCGGCCGACCCTTCGGCGGCGACAAAGTAACTCCGGACGCCGGCCCTTCTGCCTTCCTGAGCGCCGCGTCCGTCGGCGCCGCCCGGCCGAAAAGAGTAGGATGAAGGGCGTGAGCCTATGTCCGTTCGGCGGCCGCGTCTCGGCTAAGTCGGAAACGTGACGGCCGGACGACATTTACTACTTCTACTTGACCCACAGGAGGACGACCAATGAATAAGCCAGTCCGCATCCTCGGCATCGCCGGGAGCATCAGGCGGCAGTCCTACAACCGCGCCGCCCTGCGCGCCGCGGCCGAACTCGCGCCCGAGGGCGCAGCCGTCGAAGTCTTCGAGATAGACGGCATACCCGGCTTCAGCGAGGACGACGAGCGGAACCCGCCCGACAAGGTCGTCGAGCTGAAGCGGCGCATACGCGAGGCGGACGCCGTCCTGTTCGTCACGCCGGAGTATAACTACTCCATCCCAGGCGTGCTCAAGAACGCGATTGACTGGGCGTCGCGCCCCTACGGCGACAGCGCGTGGTCGGGGAAGCCGGCGGCCATCATGGGCGCCTCAATCGGGGCGCTCGGGACGGCGCGCGCGCAGTACCACCTGCGGCAGGTCATGGTCTTCCTCAACATGTTCCCCATCAACCAGCCGGAGGTGATGATAGGCGCCGCCAACGAGCGGTTCGACGCCGAAGGGAACCTGACCGACGAGCAGACGAGGGAGTTCATACGCCTGCTTCTCCACAACCTCGTCGAGTGGACGCGGCGCATCGGCCGGCCCGAGGGCGCGGGGGAGAATCGCTGAAGTCCCTCCGACTACGGGGGCGGCGCTCGCCGCGGAAAAGAATGTGCCGGCGGGCCCGGCGGGGGTAAGCGTCCCACAGCCCTGGCTACTGCCACGCGAAGCGGCGGCGGCGCTCGTCCGAAGCGATGAACGCCTCGTCCATCTCCGCCTCGTCGAAGTCGCCGCCCACGTCTCGTCGAAGTCGCAGACGACGTGCAAACTCCCGCCGGCAATCGCCGGCGCGGCGACGTGCGCGCGCGCCCCGCTCGGGAGGCGCGACTCTTCGCCGGGACTCATGGCGTAAGCGGCGTGAGCTACTTCATCGCGCCGCCGGCGCCGGCGTCCGCGCCGTACTGCGCGCGGGTCAGCCCGGCCGGGCCTGTGGGCGGCACGGCGACGACGAACAGGTCGCTGTACTGTATGTCGCCGAGTTTCTGCGGCCGCCCCGTCAGTCCTTCCACGGTGGAGCCTACCGTGTTGCCGTGCCCCACGACGACGACGGTCTGCCCACGATGCCTCTCCAGGATGTCTCGCGCCAGTCGCCGCCCGTAGTCGCCGGGGTTCTGTAGGTCAACCGGCGCCTCCGTGACGGCGACCCCCGTCCGCTCGGCCAGCGGTCGCGCCGTGTCGTGGTTGCGCCTGAACTGCGTCGTGTAGATGGCGCCGACGTTAGCGTCCGCGGCGACCCCGGCGAGCGCCTGCGCCCGCCGCACGCCGGCCTCGTTGAGCGGGCTGTCGGCGGCGTCCGAGAGTTTGTCCGCGTGTCGTACGACGATGACGACCGTCGAGCCATCCTGCCGGCCGCACGACGCGGCGCCCGCGAGCGCGAGTAACAGCGAGAGAACCGTGACCACTCTTTTCATGTCGTCCCCGTCTCAAAATTCATCGTGTCCGTCTCTCCGTCGCCGCCCACAGACCCGCCCGGCAGCTTGCGCCAGAGGAAGCCGGGCGTCCCGGCCGTGAGCGAGGCGGCGAGAACCGCAGCCTTCGAGGCCGTAATCTCGTTCGGGGTCGCCCGCGAAGGCGAGGCTGGTGATGAAGATGGACACCGTGAAGCCGACGACGCCCGGAAGCCCCGCGCCGAAGACGTGACGCCATCTCGGGTCGAGCGGCAGCCGGCGCAACCCCGCCGCGACCGCCGCGAAACTCGCCACCGAGATAAGCGTGCAGGCGATGAGCAGTACGCCGCACGACTTCTCAGAATCGAAGAAGTGTTGAATGTCTTCGACAGTCTTCTTTGAACGCCGCCCACCTCAGAAGCCCCCGCCTCTCTCTCTCAACCCCGCGACGCCGTGCAATGTATCATGTATCCCGCGGCCGCCCTCGCACGGGCCGCGGGCGTTCCTCCCCACCCCATGGGCTTCAGGCCGTCGCGTTTATAGCTCACGCGCCTTCGTCGTTTCCCCCTTCGACTTCAGCCCGCCCGGCGGCGCCGCGCCGCTCCTGCTTCATCTCCAGGCTCAGAAAATAGTTGAGGCCGGTGCGGATGACGGCGATGGCGCCCAGCTTCCCGATCTGCTCCCATGAAGGCGCGATGGCGGTCGAGAGGATGTCCGCGCCGAGTTGGAATTCGAGCGCGAGCGCGAGGTAGCGCGCAAGAGAGAGGCGTATCTCGTTGTATCGCTCGAACTGCGGCGGGACGAGCGCGCGCGCGAAGCGGTAGAGGGAAGTGAATACGCCCAGCCCGATGATGACGGCGCCGACCGTCTCCACGGCGAGCTTCAGCCAAAGGACCAGATTGACGATGCTCGGCTCGACCCCGACCTCGCCGGGCGGCCGAATCAGGCCCTGCGCCCCCTCTTGCAGCACGTGCAACATGCGCTTACTCCTCCTGTCCTTCTCTGACGGCTCGCCCGCGGGCGTGCGCCGGACTTCTCACCGCCCGCCAGGTTCCGCAACTCTTCCCGCAGGGCGGCGACCCCCGCCCGCAGGCTCTCCATCTGCGCGCCCCCGGCCCCCCCGCCTCTTCACTCCCGGCGCCGCGCCCGACAAAGAAGGTGGCCGGCGTCGCCGTCGCCTAGACTAAGCCGGCGAAGGCGTAGACGGCCAGCGCGAAGCAGCGCACGCGCCCCCGGCCGCGCGCGGGAAGTAGTCCGAGCCCATCGCCGCCGTCACCACCGCCCTCCACCACACCGCCTCCACGTACGAGCCGGAGCCGCCCTCGTCAGGACGTTCTTTCCCAAAGGCGTACACGCCGGCGGCCCCGGCCAGCGCGACGTTGACCACCAACTCGACCGCGTACCCGAAGCCACGCCTGCGCATCGCCGCGCCCCGCGCCGGACACATACGGCCACGTCTTACCGACGATGCAGCAGGGCGCATCCGCGCGCCTTGAAAAGCTGCTTTATAAGAAAGGCGGCCTCAAAAAGCGGCGTCGCCTAAAAGTCTCTCCAACCGACAGCATCCCTGTGAAAGAGCCCATAGAAAATTTTGTTGCAATCGCCTTCACATGGCGTTAATCTCGCGCGCGTGGACGTTCCGCCTCTACTCGACGCCCACAAAGCACACTACAACCCGGCCGCCCCGAAAGGCAGCTTACGCTGGTTAGGTTTGTATGCGGGTTAGCTCAGCGCGAAGACGATTTCGAGCGTGCTTTCCAGCGCGCTCAACAATATCTCGGTGAAGCTGTCTGCTGCTCCGGGCCGCACCTCGCCACTAGTCGCCTGCTCTTCAGCCGTTATGCTCGGCTGCGGGACAGGTGGCATAGGGATGTCGCCTGCAAAGGCAGGAGTACTGAGTGCAAGCACGAGGACGGAGGTTCTGAGGGTCTTTCGCATCATTCTTTCCTTTATGGAGTTTTTCGTGGGACAAACCGTCACCTCCCTTGCGAGAGGTGGCGGTCTTTTCGTGTCCGCCGAATTTTCGGCGGACACAGTGGAAAGGCTTACCTCACATGACATTAGCAGAGCAACGTCTGAAGGAATTAGATAACCCTTCGCTGACGAGCGACGAGCGCGCCTTGCTACGCTGTGGCCTGGCGACTGAGTTAATCCAAGAGGGGCAATATGAGACCGCGTGCCAGTCCCTTGGAAAATTCTGGCGCGGTGTAGGTGAACGCCCTGACCTGAAGGGGCTGCCGGAGGAGATAGCCGCCGAGGTGTTGTTGCGCGTTGGTGTGCTGTCCGGCTGGATAGGGGCGTGCAGGCAGCTACAAGGGGCGCAAGAGTCGGCCAAAGACCTCATCAGCGAAAGCGCGGCGCTCTTTGAATCAATTCGTCTCCCCGAACGGGTGGCTGTGGCGCGGTGCAAACTCGCGCTCTGCTACTGGCGAGAAGGGGCATACGATGAGGCGCGTGTGCTCCTAACGGACGCTTTCCAGTGGTTGATTGAGACGGCGGAGAGGGCGGAAGCTATAGTGAAACTCGCTATCGTCGAGTGCTCGGCTGGCCGCCACTGCGATGCCCTAGTGCTTCTCAAGGAACATGCGCATTTTTTTGACGAGCGGGTGAGCCACGCCCTCAGAGGGAGTTTTCATAATCAGTTGGCGCTCGTTCTGAAGCAGTTAGGGATACTTGAGGGGCGTTCGGACTACCTCGACAGAGCAATCATCGAATATACCGCGGCGATTTACCACGTCGGAAAAGCGGGCAATGACCGGTATCGCGCGGTTGGTGAAAACAACCTCGCCAACCTGCTTCATAAGATGGGTCGCCACCGACAAGCGCACGAACATCTCGACCGCGCCGGCGCGGTTCTCCGGCGGCTTGATGACGCCGGGTTGATTGCGCAGGTGGATGAGACACGCGCGAGCGTCTTTATCGCGGAGAAGAAGTACAAGGAAGCTGAGAGAGTTATCACGCGAGCTGTTAAAGCGCTGGAACATGGCGGCGCGGCGGCTTTGCTGGCGGAGTCGCTGACAACGCAGGGCGTAGTGTTGGCTCGGCTCGGAAATGTCGAAGCGTCCGTCAATGTTCTACGCAGGGCCGTACGGGCGGCTGAAGAGGGCGGCGCTTTTTCTAACGCTGGCCTCGCGGCGCTGACACTCATAGAGGAGCATGGCGCGAGGCGCACATTCCCTCAAACAGACCTTTATGAACTTTACCAACGCGCCGGCCGCCTGCTTAGAGATACGCAACACCCTGAGACTATTGTGCGGCAGTTGGCGTGCGCGCAGATAGTGATGCGGCGGCTGGCAGGCGTCCGGCCGGACGACAAGAACTTTACGTTTTTCAGCGCGGTACAGGAATTTGAGGAAAAGCTTATTGAATGGGCTTTAGAGGAAGCGCAAGGCAGCGTTGTGAGAGCGGCCAGATTGCTCGGCCTTAAACATCAGACGTTCAGTTCAATGCTCAACCAGAGGCATAAGAAGTTTTTGGAGAAGCGGTCGCCGCTAGTGAAGCGGCTGCGGAGCATTATCAAAGAGCCGAAAGGCTGAGAGCGCCGCAGAGGGAGTCGTGTCGGCAGACCGTCGGCAGGCCAAACGACAAAGGGCGTCCATAGCGGACGCCCTTTGTCATTGATTCTGAAGAAGGCGGCGGTCGGAATCGAACCGACGAATAAAGGTTTTGCAGACCTCTGCCTTACCACTTGGCTACGCCGCCGGGGGTGAAAGGGGAAGGGAGAAAGGCGAAGGGCGAAAGTTAGGATTTAACTTTCTCCTTTCGCCCTTCGTCCTTACTGCTTTCTGGAAGCGGGAGACGGGATTTGAACCCGCGACTTCGAC
>DASVUF010000173.1:0-4359 GCA_036387195.1 Pyrinomonadaceae bacterium
CGCCCCCCGCCCCCCCGCCTTCGCCCTTTCGACAAATGTCCACGTCCCCCCAAAACGGCGAGAGCCCGTCCATCACGGTCGGCGAGTTCGTCGCGGGCGCGCCGGCCGGGCTGCTCCTCGGCTTCGTCGCCGGCGAGCGGGGCGCGGCGGCGCGGCGCCTGCGCACGCCGCGCATCCAGAAGCTCGGGCTCGCGCTCGCCGGCTTCACGCACTACGTCCACGAGGGGCGCGTCCAGATAGTCGGCCAGAGCGAGTTGCAGTACCTCGGCCAGCTCTCGCCCGAAGAGCGGCGCGCGGCCGTCGCGCGGCTGGAGTTCGACAAAATCTCCTGCGTCCTCGTCACCAAGGGGCAGGCGCCGCCGCCCGAGCTGGTCGAGGCGGCCGAGCTGGCGGCGCTGCCCGTCATCGGCACGCCGCTCGTCAGCTCGGCCGCCGTCACCGCCGTCACCGAGTACCTGGAGGAGGCGCTCGCGCCGCGCGAGCAGCGCCACGGCGTGCTGCTCGACCTCTACGGCCTCGGCGTGCTCATCGAGGGCAAGTCGGGCGTGGGCAAGAGCGAGTGCGCGCTCGACCTCATCATGCGCGGCCACCAGCTCGTCTCCGACGACCTCGTCGAGGTGCGGCGGCGGCGGCCGGGGCGGCTCGTCGGCGGCGCGCCCGACCTCCTGCGCGAGCACATGGAGATACGCGGCCTCGGCATCCTCAACATCCGCGAGCTGTTCGGCGTCTCGGCCGTCAGCGGGCCGAAGCAGATAGACCTCAACATCAGGCTGGAGCGCTGGGAGGAGGCGACCGAGGTCGAGCGCCTCGGCCTCGAAGAGCGCAACGTGGAGATTCTGGGCGTGCCCGTCCCCTACTTCGTGCTGCCCGTCAGCCCGGGGCGGAACCTCGCCACGCTGGTCGAGACGGCCGTGCGCGTCCACCTGATGCGCCTGGGCGGGCACAACGCCGCCGAGAAGTTCGTCGAGCGGCACGCGGGGCTGATGGGGGGCGGGTTCGGGCCGGGCGGGGGCGGCGCGGCTGAGTGATGAAGGAACAGGCGAGCGGGAACGGCGGCGGCGGGGGGAACGCTGCGGGGGGCGCCGGCGCGGACGTCAACGGCGGCGGGGGCGCCGGCGGCTCGGCGGCGAGCCCGCCCGACGTCATCATCATCACGGGCCTGAGCGGCTCGGGGATGTCTTCGGCGACGAACGCCTTCGAAGACCTCGGCTACTTCTGCGTTGACAACCTGCCGCTGATGCTCCTGCCGACGTTCGCGCGGCTCGTCCAGCCCGAAGACCACAACCGCCCGCACATCGAGCGCGCGGCGCTCGTCATAGACATCCGCGAGGGGCGCTTCCTCGCCGAGTTCCCCGAGCGGCTGCGGGAGCTGCGCGCCTCGGGGTTGAGGGTGTGCGTCCTCTTCTTCGAGGCGTCGGACGAGGCGCTGGTGCGCCGCTACAGCGAGTCGCGGCGGCCGCACCCGTTCGAGGCCGGCGACGGCGTGCTCGAATCCATCGGGCGCGAGCGCGCGGCGATGGCCGAGATACGCGCGCTCGCCGACCAGGTGATAGACACCTCCGAGCACACGGTCCACACGCTGCGGCGCCAGCTCGTCGCGCGCTTCGGCTCGGAGGGCGGCGGCGCGCAGATGCGCGTGCAGGTCTACAGCTTCGGCTACAAGCACGGCAGCCCGCGCGACGCCGACCTGCTCTTCGACGTGCGCCACCTGCCGAACCCGCACTTCGTCCCCGAGCTGCGCGACCTCTCGGGGCACGACCCGCGCGTCGTGCGCTACCTCAAGGGCAGCGACGAGGTGCGCGAGACGCTGCGCCGCTTCACCGAGCTGATAGACTACCTGCTGCCGCTCTACCGGCGCGAGGGGAAGTCCTACGTCACCATCGGCATCGGCTGCACGGGCGGCCGCCACCGCTCGGTGATGACGGCCAACGCCATCGCGCGCCACCTCCGCCGCGCCGGCTACGAGGCGGCGGCCGTCCACCGCGACGTGAGCAAGACGGGGAAGAGGAAGCCGGGCGCGAAGCGCGCCCGCGACGGAGGCTGACGGATGCCTGACAGAGCTAAGGAGGAGGGCGGCGGCGGGGCGCGGCGCGTGGCCGGGGTCATCGTCTCGCACGGGCAGGTGGCCAACGAGCTGCTGTCGGCGGCCGAGACCATCATCGGCCCCGTCAGGCACATCACGGCCGTCTCCATCGGCTGGCACGACGACGTCGAGGCCGCCAAGAACGAGATTCGCCGCGCCGTCGAGCGCGTCTCGGAGGGCGGCGGCGTGCTGCTGATGACCGACATGTTCGGCGGCACGCCGACCAACATCGCCTCGATGTTCCTCCACCACGGCGAGGTCGAGGTGGTGACGGGCGTCAACCTGCCGATGGTCATCAAGCTGGCGAGCCAGGCGGGCGAGGTCGGGCTCGAAGAGGTCGCCCGCCTCGTGCGCGACCAGGGGCGGCAGGGCATCTACCTCGCGGGCGAGCTGCTCGCCGGCGGCGGGCGCAAGGGCTGAGCGCGCCCGCGGCCTGAAGGCGTAAAGAGTTTGGTCGAGTGCCGCGTCATCATCGTCAACCGGCTGGGCCTGCACGCGCGGGCCGCGGCCAAGCTCGTCCGCCTCGCCAGCGCGTTCCGCTCCAGGGTGTCGCTGGCGCGCCCGGACCTGAACCGCGCGGCCGACGCCAAGTCCATCCTGAGCGTGCTGGCGCTGGCGGCCTCGCGCGGCGCCGAGCTGGTCGTGACGGCCGAGGGCGAGGACGAGCGGCCGGCGCTCGACGCGCTCTGCGAGCTGATCGGCGGCGGCTTCGGGGAGGGGGGCGAGTGACGAGGCGCAGGGACAGGCGCGAGCGCCGCTGGCAGGGCGTCGCCGTCTCGGACGGCGCCGTCTCGGGCCGCGTGCTGCGCATCCACAGCGGCGGCCGCCACAGCGTCTACCGCGTCTCGCTCGAAGCCTCGGGGGTCGAGCGCGAGGTGCGCCGCTACCGCGCGGCCGTCCGCCTCGCGCGCCGCCAGCTCCTCGCCCTCAAGAAGCGCGCCGCGCGCACGCTCGGCGAGGAGCACGCCTACATCTTCGACGCGCACCTCCTCATGCTCGAAGACCGCAAGCTCAACGAGGACGTCGAGGCCGTCATCCGCGACGAGGCGGTCGGCGGAGAGTGGGCCGTCAAGGTCGTCACCGACCGCCTGCTCGCCGTCTACGACGAGATCAAGGACGACTACCTGCGCGAGCGCAGCTCGGACATCGAGGACGTCACGCGCCGCCTCATCGTCGCGCTCTCGGGCGAGAGCATGGGCGGGCGGCGGCTGACCGAGGACGCCGTCGTCGTCGCCGAGGAGCTGATGCCCTCGACGCTCGCCGAGCTGGACTTCGCGCACGTCAGGGCGGTCGCCACCGACGTCGGCGGCTGGACTTCGCACACGGCCATCATCGCGCGCGGCCTCGGCATCCCGGCCGTCGTCGGCCTGCGCGACTTCTACCGCGCGGCGCGCACGGGCGACACGGCCGTCGTGGACGCCGCGCGCGGCGAGGTCGTCCTCCACCCGACGCCGGGGACGCTCGAACTGTTCGGCAGGGAGGGGCGGGCGCGGCGCGCGCCGGCGCGGGCGGCCGCGCCCGAGGAGCTGCACGCGCCGCTCAGGACGCGCGACGGCGTCGCCGTCACCCTGCGCGCCAACGTCGAGCTGCCCGTCGAGTACGACTGGGTCAACCGCTACGGCGCGCACGGCATCGGCCTCTTCCGCTCGGAGTTCCTGCTCTCGCACCGCGGCGTGATGCCCGACGAGGAGGAGCAGCGCGCCGCCTACGAGGAGCTGGCGCGCGTCGCCGGCGACGAGGGCGTGACCGTCCGCCTCTTCGACCTCGGCGGCGACAAGCTGGGCGCGACGCGCCCCGAGCAGGGCGAGGAGCGCAACCCGGCGCTGGGGCTGCGCGCCATCCGCTTCTGCCTGCGCCGCCCGGAGGTGCTGCGCACGCAGGCGCGCGCCGTGCTCCGCGCCGCCGCGCGCGGCCGCATTGACCTCGTCCTCCCGATGATTTCCGACGTGTCGGACGTCCGCCGCGCGCGCGCGGTGCTCGACGAGGAGCGCCTGAAGCTCGAAGCCGAGGGGAAGGAGGCGGGCCCGCTGCGCGTCGGCGCGATGATAGAGGTGCCGTCGGCCGTGCTCGTCGCCGAAAAGCTCGCGCGCGAGGTGGACTTCTTCAGCCTGGGGACGAACGACCTCGTGCAGTACACGCTGGCCGTTGACCGCGGCAACGACGAGGTGGCCGACTGGTTCCGCTCGCTCCACCCGGCGGTGCTGCTGAGCGTGCGGCGCGCGCTCGACGCGGCGCGCGCCGCCGGCATCCCCTCGGTCGTCTGCGGCGAGATGGCG
>DASVUF010000174.1:0-35290 GCA_036387195.1 Pyrinomonadaceae bacterium
AACCCTCCGGTGGTTCCGCGCGCCCGCCTCTTCTTTTCCGCGGCGCGGGGCCCTTTAGCTTTTCTTCCTGGCCGCGTGGGCGGCGCGGATGACGGGGTCAATCGTCGGCGCGAAGGGCGGCGCGTAGGCGAGGTCGAGCCGCTCGACGTCTTCGACGCGGAGGCCGGCGTGCAGCGCGGCGGCGTAGACGTTGACGCGCTGCGCGACGCCCTCGCGCCCGACCATCTGCGCGCCGAGCAGCCGCCCCCGCGCGTCCGTGACGAGGCGCGTGTGAACCTTCGCGCCGCCGGGGTAGTAGCCCGCGCGCGTGTGCGACTCGGCCTCCGTCTCCGACGCGTCGAAGCCCGCCTCCGCGGCCTCCGCGAGCGACAGCCCCGTCCGCGCCACTTCCAGCCCGAAGACCTTGACGGCGTTCGTGCCGACGACGCCCGCGTAGCGCGCCTCGGCCGAGGAGTCGCCCGCGGCGTTCGCGCCCGCGACCCAGCCCTGCCTGACCGCCGGCTGCGCGAGCGGGAGCCACACGCGCCGGCCCGAGACTCTGTTCAGGACCTCGCAGCAGTCGCCCGCGGCGTAGACGCCGGGCGCGCTCGTCCGCTGCCGCTCGTCTGTGACGACGGCGCCGCTGACGCCGACCTCGACGCCGGCCGCCGCGGCCAGCGCCACCTCGGGGCGGACGCCGGCGCCTACCGAGACGATGTCCGCCTCGATTGCGCGCCCGGCGTCGGTCAGCACGCGCCCGACGCGCCCGCGCGCGCCCCCCGAACCCTCACGACCCTCGAACGCGGTCACGCGCTCGCCGAACAGGACTTCGACGCCGCGACGGCGCAGCTCGTCGGCGACGAGGTCGCGCGCGCGCCCGCCGAGCGCGCCCATCACGCGGTCGGACGCCTCGACGAGCGTCACGCGCAAGCCTCTGGCCGCGAACGCCTCGGCCATCTCAAGCCCGATGTAGCCCGCGCCGACGACCAGCCCCGCGCGCGGCCGCGCCTCCTCGAAGAAGCGTAGCATGCGGCGGCCGTCGCGCATGTGGCGCAGGACGAAGACGCCTTCGAGGTCGCGGCCGGGCAGGGGCGGGCAGACGGCGGCCGCGCCCGTGGCGAGCACCAGCGAGTCGTAGCCGACCTCACGCTCGCCCGCCTGCGAGCGCACGCGCAGCACGGACTTCGAAGGGAGGAGTTCGACCGCCTCGCATTCGGTGTGGACTTCAATCGCGTGACGCTCGCGGAAGTATTCGGGCGTGTGGAGGACGAGCGCGTCGGGCGTGGGGATGAGGCCGGCGACGACGTAGGGCAGGCCGCAGGCGCCGTAAGAGATGTCGCGCGTGCGCTCGAAGACGGCGACGGGCAGGTCGGGCGCCGCGCGCCGCGCCTCCATCGCCGCCGCGAGCCCGGCCGCGACGCCGCCGACGATGACCAGTCCCGCTTTGCCCAAGTGAGCCGCCGCCCGTGTCAGGTCTGTCGAGAGAACGCTTGCAGCTTAATCGAGCCGGGCGGCGAAGGCAAAACCGGCGGCCCGGAAGGGACGGCGCGCCGCCGCGTCGGCCCCGGCCTCGTACTCGCGCCGCGCCCGCCCCCTGCCGCGGCCGTCGGCGGCCGTCGGCGGCGTAAGGGTCAGGCGGGGCGCTCGTAGACCGAGACGTGCTTCTCGCTCTTCGCGCCGAACTCCGCGCCCCGCCAGTCGCCCCAGCGGTGGCGCAAGCGCAGCCCCGCCAACTGCGCCATCAGGTCCATCTCGGACGGCCACGCGTAGCGCACCTCGACGGGGAAGAGCCGCGCGCCCGCCTCCGTGATGACGACGTGCTGGCTGCGTATCAACTGCCGCACCGGGTCGTGCTGCGAGACCTTGAGGCCGACGCGGCCGGGCTCGCTGTGCAGGACGCGCAGCCCGTGGCCGGCCTGGAACTGCGCGGGGTCCGGGACGAAGACCTCGACCACGAACGCGCCGCCCGGCGCGAGCCGCGCGGCGACGTTGCGGAAGCAGCGCGCCTGCTCCTCCTGCGTCCGCAGCGCGAAGAGCGTGTTGTAGACGACGTAGACGAGCGAGAACTCGCCGGGCGCGTCCGCCTCGGCGAAGTCGCCGAAGGTGACGGGCACGCGGTCGCCGCCCGGCTTCGCGCGCATCCGCGCCACCATCTCGGGCGACGAGTCTATGCCGTGAACCTCCACGCCCCGCGCCGCCAGCGGCAGCGCCACCGCCCCCGTCCCGACGCCCAGTTCGAGCGCCCGCCCGCCGCCCGCCAGCCCCGCCAGCGCCTCGACGGCCGCCTCGTCGAAATACCCGAACCACTGGTCGTACACGTCCGCGCAGCGCGCGTCGTACGTCTCGTCTCTGTCGTCTTTCATAGGCTAAGTCGGCGCGAGGGCGCGTCGGGGTCGAGGGTCTTCAGGATTGACTCGGCCGCGGCCTCGCCGGCGCGGACGCAGTCGGGGAGGCCGGCACCTTCGTAGGCGTTGCCGCAGAGGGCGAGCGTCGGGTGGTCGCGCAGCAGGGCGCGGACGCGGGCGACGCGCCCGGCGTGGCCGAGGTGGTACTGCGCCATCGAGCGCGGCCAGCGCTCGACGTGCGCGAAGAGCGGCGCCGCCTCGACGCCGAGCAGGTCGCGCAGGTCGCGGCGGACGGCCCCGACCATCTGCCCGTCGGCGAGGGCGAACGTCTCGGGCTGGAGCGCGCCGCCGACGAAGGCGCGCAGCAGGGCGCGGCCCGCGGGCGCGCGACCCGGAAACTTGACGCTGCTGAAGGTGCAGGCGAGCGTGGCCCGGCGCTCGACGAAGGGGACGACGAAGCCGAACCCGTCGAGCGGGTGGGGGATGTCCTCAAGCCTGTAGGCGAGGTTGACCGTCGCGGTCGAGGCGTAAGGGATGGCCTCAAGCTCTTCGGCCATCTCGGCGTCCACCTCGGACAGCAGCCGCGCGGAGGCGTAGGCCGGCAGCGCGAGGCAGACGGCGTCGGCCGCGAGCGTCTCGCCGCCCGCCGTCCGCAGCAGCCAGCGGCGCGCGCCCCCCGGCTCGCGCGCGAGCGACGTGACCCGCGTGTTCAGACGGGCGCAGCCCGCGGGCAGGCGCGCCGCGAGCGCGTCGGTCAACACCTGTACGCCCTCGTCGAAGGAGAGGAAGAGGCTGTAGCGCGCGCCGCTCGCGCCGCGGCCGTGGCGGGCCTCCTCGGCGGCGCGGCGCCCGGCCTTCCACATGGCGAGGATGAGGCTGCGGTGGCGGCGCTCCATGTCGAGGAAGCGCGGCATCGTCGCGCGCAGAGACAGGGACTCGGGGTCGGCCGTGTAGATGCCGCCGACCATCGGCTGCGCCATGCGCTCCAGCGCCTCCCGGCCCAGGCGGCGGCGGACGAAGGCGGCGAGGCTCTCGTCGTCCTGCCCGTTCGCGCCGCGGCGGCGGGGCAGCACGAGGTCGAGCGCCATGCGCGCCTTGCCGCGCCAGGTGAAGATGTCCGTGACGAGGAAGGGGAGCATGCGCGAGGGCGCGAGCAGTTGGAAGCCTTCGGGCGTGGGGCGCAGGCGGCCGCCGCTGACGACGAAGCTGCGGCGGTGTCGCTCGTTGGTCTGGATGACGCGCGGGCCGAGGCCGACGCGTTTGGCGAGTTTGAGCGCCGCGGGCTTTTCGGAGATGAAGGAGTCGGGGCCGCCTTCCAGCAGAAAGCCGTCGCGCCGGCATGTGCGCACCGTCCCGCCGAGCCGGTCGGAGGCTTCGAGCAGGACGACCTCGGCCGCGCCGCCTTCCGCCCGCGCGCCCGCGGCCTGTAGCTCGCACATGCGGTGCGCCGCCGCGAGGCCGCTGACGCCCCCGCCGATGACGGCCACGCGCCGGCGCCGCTGTCGGGAACCTTCCTCCATTCGCCTCCGTCAGCCGGCGGCCGGCCGCGCCACGCCCGACAGGCAGCAGTCCGCCGCGCACACGTCCTGGCGCGGCGGCAGCGAGCCGAGCGCGCGCCGCGGCCGCGCCGGGTCGAGCCTTTCCAGTATCAGCTCGCGAATCATCGAGACGAACTCGGGGTGCGTCCCGACCGTGGCGGCGCGAATCATGTTGAGGCCGAGGTCGGCGGCGAGCGCGCGCGCCTCGGTGTCGAGGTCGTAGAGCACCTCCATGTGGTCGGAGATGAAGCCGACGGGCGCGACGACCACGTCCGTCACGCCCTCACCCTTCAGCGCCCGCAGGTGGTCGCAGACGTCGGGCCCGAGCCAGGGCTGCGCGGGCGGCCCCGAGCGGCTCTGGAAGACGAGCCGCCACGCGCCCGCGCCCGCCTCGCCCGCGACGAGGCGGCACGTCTCAAGCAGTTGCGGCTCGTAGTCGCAGCCGGCGGCCATCGCCGACGGGACGCTGTGCGCGGTGAAGGCGACGCGCGCCGCGGCGCGCCGCTCGGCGGGAACCTGCGCGAGCGCCGCCCGCAGGTTCCCGGCGTTCGGCCCGACGAAGCCCGGGTGGTTGAAGAAGGCGCGGAGCTTCTCGACGCGCGGCGCGCCGTCGCCGACGGCCTCGCGCGCGCGCGCGATGTCCTCGCGGTACTGGCGGCAGCCCGAGTAGGAGCTGTAGGCCGAGGTGACGAAGGCGAGCGCGTTTCGCACCCCGTCGTCGCGCATCCGCCGCAAAGTGTCCGCGAGCATCGGGCGCCAGTTGCGGTTGCCCCAGTAGACGGGCAGGCGTGGCCCGCCGGCCTCCAGCTCGCGTTCGAGCGCCGCGATGAGCGCGCGGTTCTGGCCGTTGATGGGGCTCACGCCGCCGAACAGCTCGTAGTGATGCGCGACCTCGCGCATGCGCGACTCGGGGACGTTGCGCCCGCGCAGCACGTTGGCGAGGAACGGCATCACCTCATCCATCCCCTCGGGGCCGCCGAAGGAGAGGAGCAGGACTGCGTCGTAGGTCTGACTCATCTGTTCGGTCACCGCCTCCGGCTCAGCTCGTGGACGGCCTCGACGAGCGCGACGACGTTCTCGACGGGCGTCTCGGGCAGGATGCCGTGGCCGAGGTTGAAGATGTGGCCGGGGCGGCCCGCGGCCTGTTCGAGCACCTGTCGGGCGCGCGCGCGGACGACCTCCGGGTTGGTGAAGAGCGCGACGGAGTCGAAGTTGCCCTGCACGGCCACGTCGCCGAGCCGCGCCCACGCCTCGTCGAGGCGGACGCGCCAGTCGAGGCCGATGACGTCGCCGCCGGCCTCCTTCATCAGCTCCAGGAGCGCCGCCGTGCCCGTGCCGAAGTGGATGACGGGGACGCCGGGCGTCACGTTCCTGATGACCTCGCGCGTGTGCGGCAGGACGAACTCGCGGTAGTCGTCGGGGCTCAAAGCGCCGACCCACGAGTCGAAAATCTGGACGGCCTGCGCGCCGGCCTCGACCTGCGCGTTGAGGTAGCGCGAGAGGGCGCGGGCCGTCTTCGACATCAGCGCGTGCCACGCGCCCGCGTCCGTGTACATCAGCCGCTTGGTGTGGACGTAGTTCTTCGAGCCGCCGCCCTCGCAGATGTAGGAGGCGAGCGTGAAGGGCGCGCCGCAGAAGCCGATGAGCGGGAGGCCGGGGCGCAGCTCGCGCCGCGTGATGCGCACCGCCTCGTAGACGTAGTCGAGCGCCGAAACGTCCTCGACCTCGCGGACGCGGTCAACGTCCTGCGCCGAGCGGACGGGGTTGTGGATGGCGGGGCCTTCGCCCCTGGCGAATTCGAGTTCGAGCCCCATCGGCTCGACGATGAGCAGGATGTCGGCGAAGATGATGGCGGCGTCCACGTTCAGGCGGTGCGCGGCGTAGACCGTGACCTCGGAGGCGACCTCGGGCTTCTTGCACATCTCGAGGAAGGAGTGTTTGGCGCGCACGTCGCGGTACTCCTTCATGTAGCGCCCGGCCTGGCGCATCAGCCAGACGGGCGTGTGGGGCGCGGGCTCGCGTCGGCAGGCGCGCATGAAGGGGCTGTCGCGCAACTCCTCGGTCAGATGGAAGGCGCCGCCGCCCGTCCTCGCTTCGCTCATCTCGGCTCCCCGAATCCTTTTCGGCCTGTGTAAAGACCCGGACAATATAGCAGTTGGGAAGTTTTGGCCGCTAACGGGCGGCGGGAAAACCGCGGCGGGCGGCCGCGACGCCGCGGAAAACCCGTCGGCGGGCGGGGGGCCCGGAAGCCTGCGGGGCCGGGCGGCGGTCTGTTAAAATTTCCTGCCACGAAACGCGCCACGGCGGTGTTTACGTGGTTGAGAGTGGGGCTTGATGAGCGAACGAGCGGCAGAGGCTTTGATTAACTCGGCGGCAGATACGGCACAGGCGGCGACGGCGGCCGCGCCCTCCTTTGACGAGGCGTTTACGCTGCACCACCGCGCCGTCTTCCGCGCCGCCTACGCGCTCGTCCGCGACGCCGGGCTCGCGGAGGACGTGACGCAGGAGGTCTTTCTCAAACTCTACCAGCACATGGGCTCGCTCCAGAACGAGGAGCACGTCCGCCCCTGGCTGCTGCGGGTCGCCTCCAACACGGCGCTCAACGCCATCCGCAGCCGCGGACGGACGGGGGCGCGCGAGGAGGAGTTCGTCTCGGCGGGCGTCGTCGTCTCGGAGCCGGTCGGCATCGAAGCCGACTACGACCGGCGGGCGGAGATAGAGGAGGCGCGCAGGGCGCTCGGGCAGGTCAAGGAGCCGATGCGGAGCTGCCTGCTGCTCAAGCAGCAGGGGCTCTCGTACCGCGAGATAGCGCAAACGCTCTCGCTCAACGAGGCCAACGTCGGGAGCTTGATAGCGCGCGGTCGGAAAGAGTTCATGCGGGTGTACGGGAAAATCGGAGGGCGGCGATGACGAAGAGGTGTCTGGACGAAGCGGTCTTGCAGGCTTTTATGGACGGCGAGCTTGAGCCGGGGCGCGCCGCCGAGGCCGCCTCGCACCTTGCGGCCTGCGGCGCGTGCGCCGCGGCGCTGGCCGAGGCCGAGCAGGCGTCCACGCTCTTCGCCGCCGCCTTCGCGCCCGACGAGACGGTCGCCGTCCCCACCGAAATCCTGCGCTCGCGCATCAACGCCGCCGTCGCGCGGCTCGAAGAGGCGCAGGAGCCGAGCCGGCGGCCCTCCCGCGTGTGCGGCGGCTTCTTCGCGTCGCTCGCGGGGCTGTTCGGCTCGGCGCCGCAGCCGGCCGCCGCCTTCGCCGGCCTGCTCGCGGTGCTGGCGCTCGCCGCCGTCTACTTCGCGGTTCAGCGTTCGAGGCAGGCGACGCCGCCGGCCGCCCCCGTCGTCGCGAGGATGGAAGTGTCGCCCGAGCGCCGCCCCGCCGCCGCATCCCCCGCGGCGACGCGCGGGCAGGCGTCCGAGCCGACGCCCGACGCCTCGCCCGCCGTCTCGTTTGACGCCGTGAAGGCGAGCGCGACGTCGGCGTCCGGGGCGAAGCGCGCGCAGCGCCGCGCCGCGGGCGGCGGCGCGAGGCCGCGCGTCCCGACGCCCGCGCCGGCCGAGGAGGCGCTGCCGGGCGAGCGCGCCTACCAGACGGCCATCGCGTCGCTGGAGAAGACCATCGAGCTGGGCGGCGACACTTCGCTCAAGCCGTCGCTGCGCGTCGAGTACGAGCGCAACCTCGCGCTCCTCGACTCCGCCATCACGCAGACGCGCGAGGTCGCCGCGCAGAACCCGAAGGACAAGGACGCCGTCGGCTTCCTGATGTCGGCCTACCAGAGCAAGGTCGAACTGCTGACGAAGGTCGCCGACCAGGCGCAGGTCTCGGCGCTCGGGCGCTGAAGAGTTTGAGAAGAGTTTGAGTTGATAATTTTTCGTCCCCATCCGGACTCATTTTGATGAAGCATTCACTGAAGACATTACTGTTCGCGCTCGCGCTCGCGCTGGCCCCGCAGGCCGCGGCGCAGGGGCCGGGCGCGGGGGCGCGGGGCGAAGGCGCCTCGGCCGAGCGGCGCGCGGAGGCCGACCCGCGGGTCGTCGTCACGCTCTGCCTCTCGCAGGGCGACGTGCTGGTGCGCGGCTGGGACAGGCGCGAGGTGAGCGCGCGCGCCGTCGGCGCGGGGACGCTCCGCCTGCTGACGCCGAACGTCACCCCCGCGCCGCGCGTCGAAGTGCTGGCCTCGGACGAGGCGGACGCCGAGCCGGGCGCGGGCGACTGCGGCTCGGTCGAGCGCGTCGAGCTGATGACGCCGCGCGGCGCGACCGTCAACATCCAGTCGCACAACGGCCACGTCGAGGTCTCGGACGTCGCCGAGCTGCGCGTCAAGTCCCTGAGCGGCGACGTCAACGCGCGCCGCGTCTCGCAGTCGGTCGAGGTGTCGTGCCTGAGCGGCGACGTCTCGGTGGCGGACTCTTCGGGGCCCGTCCGCGTCGCCACCATCAGCGGCCACGTCGAGGCGCGCAACGTCCGCACGCTCTCGGCCGCCGACAACTTCGAGGCCAAGTCCACGAGCGGCGACGTGACGCTCGAAGGCGTCGGGCACGGGCAGGTGGTGGGCTCGGCCGTCAGCGGGAGCGTGCTCTACACGGGCGCGCTCGCGCGCGGCGGCTCTTACGACTTCCGCACCATCTCGGGCGACGTGACGCTTGAGCTTCCGGCCAACTCGTCGTTCAACCTCCACGCGAGGGTCGTCGTCAGCGGCGAAATCAACACGGACTTCCCCGTCAGGCTCCCCCCCGGCGGGACGACGGCGGTGCCCGCCACGCCGGGCGCGCCCACGCCCGCCGCGACCCCGGGCCCCGCGCCCGAGGCCGGGCCCCTCGTGGTCGTCGTGACCCCCGAGAACGGGCGGCCGAAGCAAATCAAGGTCAAGCCGCCGAAGGAGGTCAGGGAGCCGCCCACCTCGGCGCGGCTCGACGGCACGGTCGGCGGCGGCGGCGCCGTCGTCAACCTCAGCTCCTTCAGCGGCTCGCTCCACCTGAAGAAGCGTTAAGCCGGAAGAAGCGTTAAGCCGGCGGGCGGTCTGCCCGCACACCCGAAAGCCCCGCCGAGGCGCGCGGACGCGGACGAGAGTCCGGGCCGCCCGCGCGCCTCGGCGGGGCTCTTTTGCGCCCGGCCGGGGCGAAATTTTTTTGCCACGAACGCGCGGGGCGCGGTGTTTCCTCTTTGGAAACGGACGGAAAAATTCTCTGGCTCCCGGGAGGAAGCATGAAGCGCACACTCAGTCTCGCAGTCGTCGTCGCGGCCGTAGCCGCCGTCGCAGCCTTCGCACAGGTCTTCGCGGCCGGCCCCGCCGCCGCGCCGCCGCCGCCGCAGACGCAGCAGAAGCAGGGCGACGAGTTCCGCTGGCGCGAGCCGCTGGCCGCCGGCCGCGTCATCGAGGTCAAGGGCGTCAACGGCGGCATCGAGGCGCTGCCCGCCTCCGGCGCCGAGGTCGAGGTCATCGCCACCAAGCGCTCGCGCCGCAGCAACCCCGACGACGTGCGCGTCGAGGTCGTCCGCCACGCCAACGGCGTGACCATCTGCGCCGTCTACCCCAACGTCGAGGGGCGCGAGCCCAACACCTGCGCGCCCGGCGCGGGCGGCCGGATGAACGTGCAGGACAACGACACCACGGTCAACTTCTCCGTCCGCGTCCCCGCGGGCGTGCGCTTCGCGGGTCACACCGTCAACGGCAAGGTCGCGGCCGAGAACCTCGCGGCCGACGTGGAGGCGCGCACCGTCAACGGCGGCGTCAGCGTCTCGACGACGGGGCTGGCGCGCGCCGCGACCGTCAACGGCTCCATACGCGTCGTGATGGGGCGCGCCGACTGGTCGGACGAGCTTGAGTTCAAGACCGTCAACGGCGGCATAGACCTCAGCCTCCCGGCCTCTCTGAGCGCGCAGGTCAAGGCCAAGACCGTCAACGGCGACATCTCGACCGACTTCCCGCTGACCGTCACCGGCGCGTTCAGCCGGCGGCGCCTGAACGGCACGGTCGGCTCGGGCGGCCGCGGCCTCGTGCTCGAAACCGTCAACGGCAGCGTCCGGCTCCGCAGCGCGTCGTAGCTCGGGAGACGACGGGCGACGGACGGGCGACAGACGGGCGAGCGGCGGGCGGGGCTTACGTTGACCTCCCGCGGGCGATAAAAGCTCCGGCCGCCGTCAACCATCGCCCGCCGCCCCCACTTAATTCATACCGAGGAATAGTCATGTTGAAGAAGCGTTTCATAC
This sequence comes from Pyrinomonadaceae bacterium, assembly GCA_036387195.1. Lineage (GTDB taxonomy): Bacteria > Acidobacteriota > Blastocatellia > Pyrinomonadales > Pyrinomonadaceae > QHXN01. The sequence goes on from DASVUF010000174.1 coordinate 10,067, forward strand.
TGAGCCTGGTCGCGCTGGCGTCGCTGGCGCTGACGGCGGCCGACGGGTCGCGCGCGCAGTCGCAGGGGCGGCCCGAGTTGACCGAGGAGTTTCACCAGACCTACCCGCTCGCGGCGGGCGGGCGCGTCAGCCTGTCGAACATCAGCGGCGAGGTCAAGGTCGTCGCGTGGGACCGCGGCGAGGTCAAGGTGGACGCCGTCAAGCGCGCCCACACGGCCGAGCGGCTGCGCGAGGCGCAGATAAAGGTTGACGCCTCGGCCGGCCGCGTCCGCATCGAGACCGACTACCCCAATTCCACGCTGCGCTGGTCGGACCGCGACGGGGAGCGGCACGAGAACCCCGCGAGCGTCGAGTACACGCTGACCGTGCCGCGCAACGCCGTCATCAACGAGATAAACCTCGTCAACGGCGGGCTGACGCTCGAAGGGCTCGCCGGCCCCGTCCACGCCTCTTCGGTCAACGGGCGCGTCACGGCCACGGGGCTCTCCGGCCCGGTCAACCTCTCGGTCGTCAACGGGCGGCTGGAGGCGACGCTCGACCGTCTGGCCGAGTCGGGCGCGGTTCACCTCTCGGCGGTCAACGGCCCGCTCGTCGTCACGCTCCCGTCGGACGCCAGCGCGACGCTGCACGCCGACACGGTCCACGGCGGCATCCGCAACGACTTCAACCTGCCCGTCCGCGTGGGCGAGTACGTCGGCCGCAGCCTCGAAGGCCGGCTCGGCGGCGGCGCGACGCGCGTCCGCCTGAACAACGTCAACGGCCCCATCAACATCCTCCGCGCCAAAGACAACCGGCCGCTCGGTCCCGTCACCAACCTCCTCTCCGAGACGCGGAGCCGCGCAGACTTTGACGGCGACGACGACGCCGGCGACGCCGGCGACGACGCGGACGACGCGGACGACGCGGCCGACGCGGCGCGCGAGGCCGCGCGCGAAGTCGAGCGCGCCCGCCGCGAGGGCGAGCGCGACCGCGCCGAGCAGGAGCGCGAGCGCGAGGAGGGGCTGCGCGAGGCCAACCGCGAAATCACCGCGGCCACGCGCGAGGCGTCGCGCGCCGCCGCGCGCGCCGCGCGCGAAGCGTCGCGCGCCGCGACCGAGGCCACGCGGGCCTTGAAGGGGGCGTCCTCCTCCTACGACTCGGCGCGCAGCACCGCGCGCGAGTCGAACACCTTCCAGGTGACGGGCGCGCCGCGCGTCCGCGTCGAGACCTTCGACGGCGCCGTCAACGTCCACGCTTGGGACAAGAACGAGGTGATGTACACGGCCGTCAAGCGCGCCGCCGACGACCGCGAGATGCAAGGCATCAAGCTGCGCGCCGGGGCCGCCGGCGGCGAGGTCACGCTCCGCGCCGAGTTCGACAAGAGCTTCGCGCACCACTACCGCGAGCAGGCGGGGCGCGTCACCTCCTACTCGTCGAACGCCTCGGCCGAGTTCGACGTCTACGTCCCGCGCAACTCGACGCTCTTCGTCTCGACCGGCGACGGCCGGCTGCGCGTCGAGGGCGTCGCGGGCGAGTTAGACCTGCGGACGGGTGACGGCCCCGTGGACGTGACCGGCGCGCGCGGGAAGCTGAGGGTCGAGACGAGCGACGGCCGCATCCGCGTCGAGGACTTCGACGGCGACGCCGAGGCGCGCACCGGCGACGGCCGCATCACGCTCGACGGCAACTTCCGCAGCCTCGCGGCGCGCACCGGCGACGGCGCCATCTCGCTGTCGCTGCCCGAGGGCGCCAACGCCACGGTCGAGACCGACGGCGGCTCGGTCTTCAGCGACGGCGTGGCCGTGGCCGAGTCCGAGGCCGAGAGCCGCGTGCGCCGCTGGCGCGTCGGCAGCGGCGGCCAGGTGCTGACGCTGCGCACCGGCGACGGCCAAATCATCATCCGCCGCCGTTAACAACGGCCGCGCGCGCCGCGTCTTAAACGCCGAAAAGTCCGCACGGGCTTCCGGCCGTTTGGGGCGCGGCCGTTCGCGTTTCGGCGCGGGAACAAGCGGCGTCCGGCGCGTCGCTTCGTCGAAACATTCGGCGCGGGGCGCTCGTCTGACAAGGCGCTGCGAACAGCGCAGGGCGCGCCGAAATCCCACGGCGCCGGCGCGCGCGGCGCGAGTCCGGACGAGCAAAATCAAATCCAATAAACGGTGCGCCGCGGCCCTCGACGGTCCCAGCCGCACAACCCGAGCCATGACGAAAAAAGTGTCGCCCGCCGCCGCGCTCCTCGCCCTCGCCCTGTCGGTTCTGTTCGCGCCCACGTGGCGGGGGACTTCGGCGCAGGAGGTGGCGGCGGCGCGTCCGCGGGCGTCGGGGCGCGCGGGCGCGGGCGTCGGCGCGCGGCTGCTCAAGCGGATGACGCTGGGCGTCGCCGAGACGGCCGAGGGCTCGCGCGTGCGCATCACTTCGGACGCGCCGCTCGACGGCTGCCGGACGTTCGCCGAGGGCGGCCGCTTCTTCGTCGTCGTGCCCGAGGCGGACGCGGGGCTGCTCGCGGCGTCGGGCGCGACTTCGGCGCGCGGGTTCACGCGCGTCGAGGCGGGGCAGCGCGGCGGCGACGCGCTCATCGCCTTCACGCCCGCAGCCGGCTTCGAGCCGCGCGCGCGAGCGAGCTTCAACCGGCTCGAAATCCTCTTCGCCGCGCAGCAGCCCGCGGTCAGCGGGGGAGGCGGCGCGTCTCCGCCGCCGACGCCCACGACGCCGACGCCCACGCCGCCCGCGACGACGACGCCCCCCGCCGATAACGCCCCCGGCAATGCGTCGGGCGGCGCGGCCCCCAAAGGCGGCGCTCCGACCGGCGGCGCGCCCGCGTCGTCGCCCGCGCCCGCGGCCGGCGGCTCGGCGGCGGGAACCTCGGCCGCGCGGCTGGCGGCGCTGCTCACGCCCGAGAAGGTGACGCCGGCGACGCTCAGGCGCTTCGACGCGCCGCCGGTCATTGACGGCAAGCTCGACGACGAGGTCTGGAAGTCGGCGCCGGTCTTCAAGGACTTCATACAGTTCCGCCCCGTTGACCTCGTGCCGCCGTCGCAGCAGACCGAGGTGCGCATCGGCTACGACGCGCGCTTCCTCTACGTCGCCTTCCGCGCCTACGACGAGCCGGGCAAGGTGCGCGCGACGGTCGCCAAGCGCGACGCCGTCTTCGACGACGACTGGGTCGGCATCTGGCTCGACACCTTCGACGACGGCCGCCGCGCCTACGAGCTTATCTTCAACCCGCTCGGCGTGCAGGCCGACGCCGTCTTCACGGAGGGCGTCAGCGAAGACTTCTCCGTGGACATCGTGATGGAGTCGAAGGGCGTCCTCATGCAGGACGGCTACGCGGTCGAGGTCGCCATCCCTTTCAAGTCTTTGCGCTACGAGGCGGGGAAGGGGAAGCGCTGGGGGCTCCACCTGCTGCGCACCATCAAGCGGCTCAACAACGAGCAGTCGAGCTGGATGCCGGTCTCGCGCGACAACTCCAGCCTGCTCGGGCAGCGCGGGCACGTCACCGGGCTCGAAGGGCTCTCGACCGAGCGGACGCTCGAAATCATCCCCAGCCTGACCATCTCCGAGGAGGGGCGGCGCGTCCCGACCATCACGTCGGCGCAGCGCGCCTTCGCGCAGGCGCAGGCCGGCAGGGAGGCGACCGACCGCGGCCGCTTCTTCAACCGGCCGGTCGAGTTCGACCCCGGCCTGACGCTCAAGCTCGGCGTCTCGCCGACGATGACGCTCGACTTCACCTACAACCCGGACTTCGCGCAGGTCGAGGCCGACGCCACCGTAGTCACGGCCAACCAGCGGTTCCCCATCTTCTTCGAGGAGAAGCGCCCCTTCTTCCTCGAAGGCAAGGAGATTTTCGAGTCGCTGCTCTCGGCCGTCCACACGCGCGCCATCGTTGACCCGGACTACGCGTTCAAGTTCACGGGCAAGCGCGGGCGCAACACCTTCGGCGTGATGCTGGCCTCCGACAACGCGCCCGGCAACCTCGGCGAGGACGACCGCGACTTCGTGCGCGCGACGGGCGACCTCGCGCGCGTCGCGGACCCGGCGCTGCGCGACGAGCTGGCGGGGAGGCGCGACTCCATCCTGAAGGTGCTCGACAAGAACGCGACGGTCGGCGTGCTGCGGCTCAAGCGCGACGTGGGGCGCGAGGGGCACGTCGGCCTGCTCGCCACCACTTCGAACTTCGTGGACAAGTACAACCACGTCGCGGGCGGCGACGTGCGCTACCGCCTCGACAAGCAGACGGTCTTCTGGGCGCAGGCGCTGGGGAGCGTCTCGCACCGGCCGTTCTTCTACGCCGAGGAGGCCGGGACGCGCGACCGCAAGGAGCGCGGGCTCGCCTACGCCTACAACGTGGATTCGAGCGGGCGCAACTGGGGCTGGACCTACTCGGCCGTCGGCCGCTCGCGCTTCTTCCGCGCCGACGTGGGCTTCGACCGCCGCTTCAACACCAACAACCAGAGCCTCTTCGTCCGCTACCAGTCGAGCGAGAAGCCGAAGGCGCGCTTCGTGAGCTGGCGCGTCTTCAACGCGGCCAGCACCAACTTCGACTGGTCGGGCCGCCACCAGGGCTTCCTAAACGAGACGCAGTTTCAGGTGAGGATGCAGAAGCAGACCTTCGTCGGGGTCGGCTACCAGGAGGGCTACGAGCGCGTCTTCGAGTCGGAGTTCGGCGCGACGCGCGACGCGCTGGCCCGCGTCGCCGCCGACAGCTTCGGCCCCGACCTGGCCGCCCGCCACCCGGCCTGCGACCCGACGGGCGGCATGGCCCCGCTCGTCCCCGACGACCCGAAGACCGCCGACGACGAGGCGCGCCGCCTGCGCCGCTGCACCTTCTTCGGCGCGGACCCCGAGCGGTCGTCGCCGCACAGGGACGTCTACTTCTACGCCGAGACCATCCCCTCGAAGAAGTACTCCTTCTTCCTCTTCAGCATCTACCGGCGCGGGGCGCTCGACTTCGACTTCGGGACGGGCAACCCGGACTTCGGGCGCGTGAGCCCGGCGGCGCTCGCCTTCGGCGAGGACGCGCCGCTCGACCCCGGCCCGGGCAACGAGCTGACGGTCGAGGCCAGCGCCAACTACCAGCCGACCGACGCGCTGCGCCTCTCGCTCGGCTACAACAAGTCGCGCCTGACGCGCCACGACACGGGGCTCGTCGCCTTCGACGACAACATCTACTCGCTGCGCGGCGCCTACCAGTTCACGCGCTTCTGGTTCGCGCGCGCCCGCGTGGACTACACCTCGCTCGGCCGCAACGCGCGCGGGCAGTTCCTGCTCGGCTGGGCGCCGAACCCCGGGACGACCTTCTACGTCGGCTACAACGACGACATGAATCGCAACGGCCTCAACCCGTTCTCGGGCGAGCTGGAGCCGGGCTTCCGCCGCAACGGCCGCCTCTTCTTCGTCAAGATGTCCTACCTCATCCGCCGCAGCTTCGGGGAGTGAGCGCCGGCGAGACCGACTGAAAAGCCTTGAGGGGCGCGGGGGAGTGTAGGGGCGCAAGGCCCTCGAACATTCCCCCGCGCCCCTTTCAAAGTCTCCGCCCGCGCGTCCCGCGCATCGTACTCTATCCAAATTCATCGTCGCGTGAGGGGCGCGGCGACTCCGGCTAAATGTTTTGTAACCCGCGTGCTAAAATCTTCGTCTACATCCCCTGAAGGCGACTATCGTGATGTTATTTTCGGGCAGAGTGTATTTCTCCGACTCTTCGCGGCGTGCGCTTTCCCTCGCCGCGGCGTGCGCCGTCTTCGTGCTCCTCTCGGGTGCCGCCGCGTGCAAGAGCGACTACCCGGTCGCGGGCCAGCAGAAGGCCGCGGGCGAGGGGCGCGGGGGCGGCGGCGAGCCGCGGCAGGTCAAGGTGGCGCGCGTCGAGGAGCTGCCCGTCGGCGAGAGCGTCAACGTGACGGGGACGCTCGCCGCGCAGGACGAGGCGACCCTGAGCGTCAAAGTCCCCGGCCGCGTCAGCCAGATTACGGTTGACCTGGGCAGCGTCGTCCGCCGCGGGCAGGTCGTCGCGCAGGTCGAGCAGACGGACTACCGCCTGCGCGTGCAGACGGCCGAGGCGGCGCTCCAGCAGGCGCGCGCGCGGCTGGGCCTGGCGCCGCAGGGCGAAAGCGACCGCTTCGACCCGGAGACGACCGGCGCCGTCCGGCAGGCGCGCGCCCTGCTCGAAGAGGCGCGGCAGAACCGCCAGCGCGTCGTCCAGCTCGTCGAGTCGGGCGTCGTCGCGCGCGCCGAGTACGAATCGGCCGACGCCGCCTTCAAGGTCGCGCAGGGGCGCTACCAGGACGCGGTCGAGGAGATACGCAACCGGCAGGCGCTGCTCGCGCAGCGGCGCACGGAGCTGTCGCTGGCGCGGCAGGCGCTCGCCGACACCGTGGTCGTCGCGCCCTTCGACGGGCTGGTGCAGGAGCGCGTGGCGAGCGTGGGCGAGTACCTCGGCGCGGCCGCGCCGGTCGTGACCGTCGTCCGCGTCAACCCCCTGCGCTTCCGCGGCGAGGTGCCCGAGCGCGAGGCCGCCGCCGTGCGCGCCGGCCAGAACGTGCGCGTCACGGTCGAGGGCGACAACGGCCTCTACGCCGGCCGCATCGTCCGCCTGAGCCCGACCATCAACCAGCAGAACCGCGTGCTCGTCGTCGAGGCCGAGATAGCCAACCCCGGCGGCCTGCGCCCCGGCGGCTTCGCCCGCGCCGAGATCGTCACCAACAGCGGCGACATGGCCGTCACCGTGCCCGCCAACGCCGTCGTCACCTTCGCCGGCATCGAGAAGGTCATCACGGTCGAGAACGGCAAGGCGCGCGAGAAGGCCATCACCACCGGCCGCCGCGCCGACGCCTGGACGGAGATTCTCTCCGGCGTCAACGTCGGCGAGGCGGTCATCCTGGACCCCGGCAACCTGCAATCGGGCCAGCCCGTCAACGTCGTGGAGTGAGGCGGCGCGGGGCGGCCCCCGCCCGGCGGGCGTCCGCGGCGAAGTCGCCGTCCCGGCCCGCGCGGGGGCTCATCGAACCCCGCGGGCCGGGCGCGCGTCAGAACATTTCTGGAGGCGGGCGGGCCGGAGGCGGCGGCCGGGCGGAAGAAGAGCTAAAGAAATGCAGAAGCTCGCGGAAATCTGTATCAGGCGCCCGGTCTTCGCGGCGATGATCGTGCTCTCGCTCGTCGTCGTCGGGGCGGCCTCGTACTTCAACCTCGGCGTTGACCGCTTCCCGTCGGTTGACCTGCCGACGGTGAGCGTGCGCACGCAGTTGCCCGGCGCGTCGGCCGAGGAGGTCGAGACGCTCGTCTCGCAGCCCATCGAGGAGGCCGTCAACACCGTTGACGGCATAGACGAGCTGCGCTCGGTCTCGGGGCCGGGCACGTCGTTCGTCATCGCCACCTTCAAGCTCGACCGCAACCTGGAGACGGCCGCGCAGGACGTGCGCGACCGCGTCTCGACGGTCATCAACCGCCTGCCCGAGGAGGCGCGCGAGCGCCCGCCCGTCGTCCAGAAGTTCAACAACGACAACGCGCCCGTCATCACCATCGCGCTCACCGGCGAGCGCTCCCTGCGCGAGCTGACCGAGCTGGCCGACAAGATAGTCCGGCCGCAGCTCGAGCGCGTCGGCGGCGTCGGCGCCGTGCAGATAGTCGGCGGGCTCGACCGCGCCATCAACGTCTGGGTGGACGCCGCGCGGCTCGAAGCCTACCAGATTCCCATCACGGCGGTTCAGACGGCGCTCTCGCGCCAGAACGCGGACATCCCCGGCGGCAACGTCACGACGAACAACGAGGAGCTGACGCTGCGCACGCTGGGGCGCTACACAGACCCGCGCGGCTTCAACGACCTCGTCATCGCTAACATCGGCGGCTCGTCCGTCCGCATCCGCGACGTGGGGCGCGTCGAGGACGGCGCCAAGGAGCAGCGGAGCCTGGCGCGCCTCAACGGCGTGCCGACCGTGACGCTCTCGGTGCAGCGCCAGTCGGGCGCCAACACCATCGAGGTCATCCACGGCGTCAAGACCGCCGTCGAACGCATCACCCCGCAGCTCCCCTCGGACGTCAAGACCGAGATCATCCGCGACCAGTCGCGCTACATCGAGGCGGCGCTCCACGAGATCACCGTCCACCTCGTGCTCGGCTCCATCCTCGCGTCGCTCGTCGTGCTGCTCTTCATGCGCTCGTGGCGCTCGACGCTCATCGCGGCCGTCGCCATCCCGGCGTCGGTCGTCTCGACCTTCGCCATGATGCGCGCGCTCGACTTCACGCTCAACAGCGTGACGATGCTGGCGCTGGTGCTGATGGTCGGCGTCGTGATTGACGACGCCATCGTCGTCCTCGAAAACATCTTCCGCTTCGTCGAGGAGAAGCGCATGTCGGCGATGGAGGCGGCGCGCGAGGCGACGGCCGACATCGGCCTGGCCGTGCTGGCGACGACGCTGTCGCTCGTCGTCATCTTCCTGCCCGTCTCCTTCATGTCCTCCATCTCGGGGCGGTTCCTCTACCAGTTCGGCATCACGGCGGCGGTCGCCATCATGGTGTCGCTGCTGGTCTCGTTCACGCTGACGCCGATGATGTCGTCGCGGCTGCTGCGGGCCGAGGACGCCTCGGGGCACGGCGGCGGCGGCCACCACGGCGGCGAAGGCGAGCGGGCGGGCGGGGGGGGCTCGCGCGGCGGCTTCTACGGCTACATCGACCGCGGCTACACGCGGCTGCTCCGGTTCTCGATGCGCCGCCGGCTGGCGGTCGCCGCCGTCGCCGTCGCGGTCGTCGCGTCGAGCGCGCCGCTCTACCGCGCCGTGCGGCAGGAGTTCATCCCCTCGAACGTGGACGAGGCCGAGTTCGAAGTCTCGGTCAACGCGCCCGAGGGGACGAACCTCGCCGCGATGAACGAGACGATGCAGGCCGTCGAGCAGGACGTGCGGCGCACGCCGGGCGTCCGCCTCGTGCTCGCCACCGCGGGCGGCGGCTTCCTCGGCGGCGTCGGCCAGGGCGAGATGTACGTCCGCATCGCGCCGCACGAGGAGCGCACGCTCTCCTTCACGCGCGTCTGGCGCGAGCTGCTGAACGGCACGCCGCTGCAAGCCTTCCGCGGCAACTACACGCAGCAGGACGTGATGCAGGAGGTGCGCCGCCGCCTGCGCAGGTACGCGCCGATGCGCATCGGCGTCCGCAACGCGCCGTCGTTCAACTTCGGCTCGGGCGGCCGCTTCGACATCGACTTCGTGCTGCGCGGCCCCGAACTCGGGCAGTTGGTCGCCTACGCCGAGGAGCTGCGCGAGCGCTCCGAGAAGATAGGCGGCGTCGTGGACGCCGACACCTCGCTCAAGCTCAACAAGCCCGAGCTGCGGGTCGAGATAGACCGCGAGCGCGCCGCCACGCTCGGCGTCTCGACCTCCGACGTCGCCAACTCTCTGCGCGTGATGGTGGGCGGCGACACGGAGGTCACGCGCTTCCACGACGCGTCGGTCAACGAGGCGTACGACGTGCAGCTTCGCGTCAACGAGCGCGACCGCAACAACCCGCGCACGCTCGGGCAGTTGTACGTGCCGTCCGCGAACGGCGGGCTCGTCCGGCTCGACAGCCTCGTGACCGTCAAGCGCGGGACCTCGCCGTCGCGCATCGACCGCCTCGACCGCCAGCGACAGGTCTCTGTGCGCGCCTCGGTCGCGCCCGGCTTCGCGCTGGCCGACCGCATCGAGGCGCTCAGGCGCGAGGTGGCGGGCATGAACCTGCCGGCCACCTACACGACCGCCGTCTCGGGGCGCGGCCGCGAGCTGGAGCGCACGTTCACAGAGTTTTTGTGGGCGTTCCTGCTCTCGGTCATCTTCATGTACATGATTCTGGCGTCGCAGTTCGAGAGCCTGATTCACCCGGTCACGATACTGCTCAGCCTGCCGCTGGCCGTGCCGTTCGCGCTCGCGTCGCAGCTGGCGACGGGCGACACCCTGAACCTCTACTCGGCGCTCGGCATCCTCGTCCTGTTCGGCGTGGTGAAGAAGAACTCGATTCTTCAGATTGACCACATGAACAACCTGCGCGCGAAGGGGATGGAGCGGCTCGACGCCGTCGTCCAGGGGAACCGCGACCGCCTGCGCCCCATCCTGATGACGACGCTGGCGCTCGTCGCCGGCATGCTCCCGCTCGCGCTCGGCACGGGGCCGGGCGCCGAGGAGCGGCGCTCCATCGCGGTCGTCGTCATCGGCGGCCAGTCGCTCTCGCTGCTGCTGACGCTGCTCGTGACGCCCGTCGCCTACTCGCTCTTCGACGACGTGGCGCAGTCCACCTTCTGGCGCCGCGGGCTGGGGCGCGTCTTCGGCCTCCCGGGGCGCGCGCTCGGGGGGCTGCGCTCCGCCTTCGCGCGCCGCCGCGCCGCCGCGCGTGACGAGGGCGACGGCGCCGAGCCGCTCGACGGCGACACGGTCGAGGTGGACAGGCCGCGCGCCAGCGCCAGCGGCGACTAGGCTTCGGGGCGAAGGGCGAGAGGACGAGGGGAGGCGGCCGGCGCGGCGCGCTCCCCTTTCTTCTTTCTCCTTTCTTCTTTCTCCTTTCTTCTTTCTCCTTTCGCCCTTCGCCCTCCGCCTTTGTTACAATCTCCCGCACCCGCGGCGCTCCGCAGCCGCCGAAAACTTTCTGATGACCTCTGACAAAAACATCGGCCGGCCCGTCCCCCGCAAGGAGGGGCGCGCTAAGGTGACGGGCGCGGCGCTCTACGTGGACGACCTGCGACTCCCCGGCATGCTCCACGGCGTCACCGTGCGCAGCCACGTCGCGCGTGGGCGCGTCAAGGGCGTCACGTTCGGCGAAGGCATCCCCTGGGACGAGTTCACCGTCGTCACCGCGCGCGACGTGCCCGGCTCGAACTACGTCGCGCTCATCCTCAACGACCAGCCCTACCTCGCCGACGGCTTCGTCAACCACGCGGAGGAGCCCGTCCTGCTGCTCGCGCACCCTGACAAACACCTGCTCGAAGAGGCGCGCCGCGCCGTCCGCGTCGAGATAGAGCCGCTGCCCGCCGTCTTCGACATCGAAGGCTCGCTCGAAGGCCGCGAAATCATCTGGGGCGAGGACAACGTCTTCAAGACCTTCCTCGTCGAGAAGGGCGACGTTGACGAGGTCTGGGGCTCGGCCGAAGTCGTCATCGTCGAGGGCGAGTACCGCACGGGCGCGCAGGAACAGCTCTACATCGAGACGAACGGCGTCATCGCCGAGGCGGACGCCGCGCGGGGCGTCACCGTCCGCGGCTCGATGCAGTGCCCCTACTACGTCCACAAGGCGCTCGTGAAACTCTTCGGCCTGCCGGAGGAGAAGGTGCGCGTCGTCCAGACCGAGACGGGCGGCGGCTTCGGCGGCAAGGAGGAGTACCCCTCGGTGATAGCCGGCCACGCGGCGCTGCTCGCGTGGAAGTCGGGGCGGCCCGTCAAGATGGTCTACGACCGCGCCGAGGACATGGTGGCGACCACCAAGCGCCACCCCTCGCGCACGCGCCACCGCACGGCCGTCACGCGCGACGGCCGTCTGGCCGCCATGGAGATTGACTTCGTCGTGGACGGCGGCGCCTACGCCACGCTCTCGTCGGTCGTGCTCTCGCGCGGGACGATTCACGCCGCGGGCCCCTACGAGTGCCCGAACGTCCGCGTACGCTCGCGCGCGGTGGCGACGAACGTCCCGCCGCACGGCGCCTTCCGCGGCTTCGGCGCGCCGCAGAGCATCTTCGCGCTCGAACGCCACCTGGACAGGGTCGCCGCGGCGGTCGGGCTCGCGCCGGACGAGCTGCGCCGCCGCAACTTCATACGCCGCGGCGGGACGACCGCCACGGGGCAGGTCATCCGCGAGGACGTGGACCTCGCGGGCATCCTCGACCGCGCCTTCGAGCTGACCGACTACCGGTCCAAGCGCGAGCGGTTCGCGCGCGAGAACGTGGGCGCGCGCGTCAAGCGCGGCGTCGGCTTCGCCTCCTTCATGCACGGCGCGGGCTTCACGGGCTCGGGCGAGAAGCACCTCCAGTCAATCGTCGGCTGCGAGGCGACGGCCGAGGGGCGGCTGCGCGTGCTGGCCGCGAGCACCGAGATAGGGCAGGGGACCAAGACGGTCTTCGCGCAGATAGCGGCCGACGCGCTCGGGCTCGACTACGACAGCGTCGAGGTCGTCCAGCCCGACACGGCCGACGTCCCCAACAGCGGCCCCACGGTCGCCTCGCGCACGACCATGATAGTCGGCAAGCTGGTCGAGTCGGCGGCGCTCCAGATAAGGGAGGCGCTCAAGGGCGCCGGCCTCCTCGGCGACGCATACACGCGGGGCGAGTTCGAGCGCGCGTGCGCCGAGTACACGCGGAGCCGCGGCGCGCTCAAGACCTTCACGCAGTACCAACAGCCCTCGGACGTCGAGTGGGACGACGAGCGCTACCGCGGCGACGCCTACGGCGCCTACGCGTGGGCCGTCTACGTCGCCGAGGTGAGCGTGGACACCCTGACCTACGAGGCGCGCGTCGAAGACTTCGTGGCCGTGCAGGAGGTGGGGCGCGTCATCCACCCCGTGCTGGCCGCCGGGCAGATAGAGGGCGGCGTGGCGCAGGGGATAGGCTGGGCGCTCTACGAGTCGGTGGCCTGGCGCGACGGGCGGATGGCCAACGGGCAGATGACGAACTACATCATCCCGACCTCGGCCGACGTGCCGCCCATCCGCGTGCACTTCTTCGAGAACCCTTACGCGGGCGGGCCCGGCGGCGCGAAGGGCATCGGCGAGCTGCCGATGGACGGGCCCGCGCCCGCCATCCTCAACGCCATCGAGCACGCCACCGGCGCCCGGTTCGACCACGTGCCGCTCACGCCCGAGGACGTCTACGAGGCGCTCGCGGCCGAGCCGGTCGGGGCCTGAGCGCCGGAAGCCGGACGGCCGCGGAGGGCGCGCGAGATTCGATGACAGACGACGTGACCAGAACTCACCCCGAACCCGAGGCGGCGCCGCGCGGCGCGGTCGAGGTTCGCTGCGCCGTGAACGGCGAGGCGGTGACGCTTCGGGCGCTCCCGATGGCGCGGCTGCTCGACGCGCTGCGCGAGTCCCTGCGGCTGACGGGGACGAAGGAGGGCTGCGGCGAGGGCGAGTGCGGCGCGTGCTCGGTCATCCTCGACGGCGAGCTGGTCAACAGTTGTCTCGTCCCCGTCGCGCAGGTCGAGGGCGCGGAGATTCTGACGGTCGAGGGCGTGGCCGACGGCGAGCGCCTGCACGCCGTCCAGCGCGCGATGGTCGAGTGCGGCGGCGCGCAGTGCGGCATCTGCACGCCGGGCATGGTGCTCGCCGCCGTCAGCCTGCTCGAACGCTGCCCGCGCCCGACCGAGGCCGACATCCGCGAGGGCCTCGCCGGCAACCTCTGCCGCTGCACGGGCTACATCAAAATCTTCGAGGCGGTCCTGAAGGCGGTGGACGGCGGCCGGTAGACGGCCCCGCCCCGCGCGCCGCGCGCCGCCGCCGACGGGAGTCTTTCCGCCGGCCGCCGTCCGACGACTGTCGGCCAACGAACACCGCCCACTGTTTTTATGAGAGCGTACCTGCCGAGTTACGAGTTGACCGTGCCGCGGACGCTGGGCGAGGCGCTGGCGCTGCTGCGCGAGGAGCCGGGCGCGTGGCGGCCGTTCGCCGGCGGCACCGACTTGATGGTGCTGCTCGAAGCGGGGCGGCTGGAGCACAGGAAGTTCTTCAGCATCCGCCACCTCGCGGAGCTGCGCGGCGTCGGCGAGGAGCCGGACGGGCGCGTGCGCGTCGGCGCGCTGACGACCTACGCCGACGTGCGGCGCAGCGACCTGCTGGCCGGCCGCTTCCCGATGCTCGCCCAGGCGGCGCGCGAGACGGGCGGCGTCGCCATCCAGAACCGCGGCACCGTCGGCGGCAACATCGCCAACGCCAGCCCGGCCGCCGACACGCCGCCCGCGCTGCTCGCCTACGGCGCCGAGGTCGAGCTGGTTTCGGCCGCCGGCTCGCGGCGCGTCCCCTACGAAGGGTTCCACACGGGCTACAAGCGGACGGTCATGCGCGACGACGAGTTGATAGCCGCCGTGCTGCTGCCGCGCCCGGCCGAAGGCGCGCGCCACTTCTACCGCAAGGTCGGGACGCGCCGCGCGCAGGCCATCTCCAAGGTCTGCTTCGCGGCGCTGGCCGAGGCGGGCGAGGGCGGCGCGCCCGGCGAAGTCCGCGTCGCCGTCGGCAGCGTCGCGCCGGTCGTGCTGCGCTGCCGGAGGACGGAGGAGGCGCTGAAGGAGCTCCGCGCGGGGGGCGAGGCGGCGCGCGCCGCGGTCGAGGAGTTGGGGCGCGAGGTCACGCCGATTGACGACGTGCGCTCGACCGCGCGCTACAGACGGCGCGTGGCGCAGAACCTGCTCGCGGAGTTTCTGTCGGGGCTCTCCTCGTAAGAATTTCGGCGGCGCCGCTCGAAGTCCCGGCCGACGAACGTCCGTCTACATTCCGCCGAATACATTCCGCCGGCCGCCCCCACCTCCCGCCGCCCGCTTCTCAAAACTTCCTGACCAGCAGGACGCCGCCCACGAGGAGGAGCGCGCCGAAGAGGCGGAGCGGCGTGACGGGGCGCGCGGCGAAGCCGACGGCGCCGAAGTGGTCGAGGAGAATCGAGACGAGCACCTGGCCGGCGATGGTCACGGAGATGAAGGTCGCCGCCCCGAGCCGCGGCGCGAACGCCGCCGCCGCCGTCACGAAGACCGCGCCGAACAGCCCCCCGGCCCAGACCCACCAGGGCGCGCCCGCCAGCGCCTCGGCCGCCGGCAGCCCCGGCCGCAGCGCCGCGCTGTAGGCCAGCAGCACCAGCGTGCCGACCGCGAACGAGACGAGCGAGGCCGTCACCGGGTGGCCGACCCAGCGCGCGAGCTGCGCGTTGACGCCCGCCTGCAACGGCATCAGCGCGCCCGCCACCAGGCAGACGAGCAGGTAGAGCCAGACCATCACAACCCCCGAAAAATTTTGGACTCGGACGAAAGTCCGAACTTAACTTGCGCGCGCCCGCGCCCGCAAGTCCGGCCGCGAAAAACTTCCCGCCCCGCGGCGGCCGCGACATAGCCCCGCGCCGACGGACGCGCCGCGCTGCTAAAAACCCTCGGAAGGAGATTCCGGCGCGAGGTCGGCGGGGCGGGGGCGGCAGGCCGCCGCCGGAAAAGTAAAAGCGCCGGGCGGAGTCAACCCGCCCGGCGCTTTTGTCTGTCCGGCGTCTATCCGGCGTCTGTCCGGCGAGCGCGCCCCTACTGGAATATCTTGTCCACGGGGACGACGACGACCTGGTCGGGGCGGACGTCAATCTTGTACTTCTCGATGACCTTGTCCTCGGCCAGGATGTCGGCCGGCTTGGGCGAGTTGTAGGTGATGGGCGAGGGCGCGCCCTTGATGATGGCGTCGCGGAGCCCCGCCGCGTCCTTCGTCACCAGCACGACGCGCATGCGGTCGGTGGCGAGGTGCTGCTTGATGGCGCGGTTGACGTCGGCCAGCGTCAGCTTCGAGAGCCGCTCGCGCATGAAGGCCGTGTACTCGGGCGTGCCGTAGTATCGGCTGTCGAGCGCGTAGCCGAGCCGCGCGCCCTGCGTCGCGGTCAGGACGTTGGCGTACTTGACGAGGAAGTCGCGGATGCCGTTGAAGTCCTCCTGCTTCATCCCCTCGCGCACCAGCTTGTCGTACTCGTAGAGCGCGGCGCGGAGCGCGAACATCGAGTTCTGCGGCTCGACGGGGCGAATCCAGATTTGGAAAATCTGCGTCGAGCGGCCGAGGTTCGGGTCGGGCGTGAACTGGTACATCCCGCGCGGGAAGTACTCGACGTAGGCGTAGTCGCCGTAATTCAGCCCGCGCGCCTCGCGCAGTCGCTGGTAGAGGTGGCTGACCGACGAGCGGTGCTGGCCGAGGTACGAGGCGACGAGCGCCAGCGCCGGCCAGTCCTTGTGCGAGCGGTTGACCGCGATGGGGAAGCCCATCGAGATGGCCGTCGCGCGCGTCTCGCGCTGGATGATCTCGACGCGCATGCCCGGCGCCACCTTCGGCTGCGCGAACTTGCGGGGCGCGCCGCCGCCCGCCGGCAGCCTGGCGAAGTCGGCCTCGACACGCGCGGGGAAGTCCGCCGGGTAGCCGCCCGCGAGCCCGATGACGAGGCTGCCCTGCGTGTAGTTCTGCTTGTAGAAGGCGCGCACGTCGTCGAGCGTGAGCCGTTCGAGCGACGAGACGGCGCCCGCGTTGTGGTGCCCGTACGGGTGGCCGGCGTAGATGATGTTGTAGAGGTGCTCCTTGCCCAGCTCCTCGTCGTTGCCCTGGCGCAGGGAGACCGTGAGGAAGTTGAGGGCGTCGGCCTTCAGGCGCGCGAAGTCGTCCTCGCGGAAGCCCGGGTCGAGCAGCATGTCGCGGATGAGCCCGTAGTACTTCTCAAGGTTGTCCACGTGCGTCGTGCCCGAGAAGACGGTCATCTCCTTGTCAACCTGCGAGCCGAAGCCGGCCGCCATCGGGTACATCGCCTCGACTATCTCGTCGTAGGGCAGGGCGCGCGAGCCGCCCTGCGAGAGCATGGCCGCGGTCAGTTCGGCCACGCCCTCCTTGCCCTGCGGGTCGGAGGCCGCGCCGGTCATGAACAGCAGGCGGAAGGAGACGAGCGGCGACTGCGACGGCGCGAGCAGCGACGCCGGCTTGGCGGCGGCGCCGGCGCCGGCCTTGTTGGTCGTGGTCATAGAAGTCTTCTGCGCGCCCCGGGACGCGCCGCGCCCCTGCGCGGCGGCGGCCGAGAGCGGCGCGAGCATGAAGGCGGCGGTGAGCAGGAGGCCGAGCGTGCGTCTCATTATTCCCGGCCCTCCTCTCCGGCGCGGCCGAGCGCCGCGATGTTCTGGCCCTTGGTCGAGAGCGTGACGACGGTGCGGCTCTCCTCGCGGAAGTACTTCTTCACCGCGTCGCGGACGTCGGCGGCCGTCACCGCCTGGTAGGTGTCGAACAGGCGGTTCAGCGTCTCGGGCGTCCGCTCAAGCGCGATGTAGGGCGCGAGCGCGCCGGCGATGCGGTCGTTGCTGTTCATCGCCATCGCGAAGCCGTAGCGCATCCGCGAGCGCGTCGCGTCGAGCCGCGCCGGGTCAATCAGCTCGGTCTTGTAGCGCTCGAAGGTCTTCAGAATCTGGTCGCGGACGTAGCCGACCTGCGCCGGGTCTTTGACGCGCGCGTAGACCGTGAACAGCTCGGGGTCGGCCTGGTGGCCGAAGGAGGCTTCGAGCACGTCCACCTTCTGCTCCTTGAGCACGAGCTGCTGGTAGATGTCCGAGTTCGCGCCGAAGGCGACCTGCTCGAAGAGGTCGAGCGCGGCCACGTCCTTCGAGGCGTCGGAGAACTCCGGCGCGCGGAAGGCGACGGCGAGGTGCGGGAGCGTCGGCGCGTCCCAGGGGATGTGCGCCGTGCGCGACTCCTTCTGCGCGGGCTCCTCGGGGATGTCGGCCTTGTAGTCGCCGCGCCGCCAGGAGCCCCAGTACTTCTTCGTCAGGTCGAGCGCGCGCTCGCGCGTGATGTCGCCGACGACGACGATGGTCGCGTACTCGGGGCGGTAGAAGCGCTGGAAGAACTGCTTGGAGTAGTCGTACTGGTTGGGCATGTCCTCGATGTCCTTGAGGTAGCCCATGGTCGTGTGCGAGTAGGTGTGCTTGCCGAAGGCCGTCTCGCGCAGCACCTCGCGAATCTTCGAGAAGGGGTTGGCGCTGTTCTTGTCGTACTCGCCCTTGACCGCCTTGGCCTCGGTCTTGAACTGCTCGGGCGTGTACTTGAGCCGCTGGAAGCGGTCGGCCTCGGCCTTCATGATCTCCTCGAGGTCTTCCTTCGAGAAGGTGGCGTGGTAGACGGTGCGGTCGTCGGTCGTGTAGGCGTTCGTCTCGGCGCCGGCGCGCTTGAAAATCTCCTCGCGCTGCTCGGGCGTGTAGTTCTCGCTGCCGCGGAACATCATGTGCTCGAAGAAGTGCGCGAAGCCGCTCTTGCCGGCCTCGACCTCGTTGCGCGAGCCGGCGGCGACGACGACGTAGAGCGCGACCAGGTTCGGGTAGTCGGTCGGCACGGTGACGAGCCGCAGGCCGTTGGGCAGGTCGTCAATCGTGTACGGGTAGGTGAAGAGCTTGCTGCTGCCGCCGCGCGTCTGCTGCGCCATGCCGACCAGGGGCAAAGCGAACAGGAGCGCGGCCATAATCAGATATCTCATGGCGTCTGGCTCCAAAGTCTCTCAACGGGATTTTGTACGGAAGACCGCGAAATTATACACCAACGGCCGCCCCGAACGCAGGCGCCGCGCGCGCGCCCCTCGCGGGGCCTGCGCGCGCGGCGCGGAGGCGGGTCGAAAACGCCGCCCGCCCGGGCGTCATCCGCCGGCCCGGCCGGGCGGCCGCAGAGGAGCCCGCAGACGAACCCGGGGCGGGGCGGCGTCGTAAGGGCCTTGCAGGAGGCTAAGGAAGATGTACTGTTCGTCATGCGGCGCGGCGACGCCGCCGAACCTGAGCTACTGTAACCGCTGCGGGGCGAAGGCAGTCGGCGC
Organism: Pyrinomonadaceae bacterium; assembly: GCA_036387195.1. Taxonomy (GTDB): domain Bacteria; phylum Acidobacteriota; class Blastocatellia; order Pyrinomonadales; family Pyrinomonadaceae; genus QHXN01. The sequence continues at coordinate 28,539 of DASVUF010000174.1, forward strand.
CGGCCGGCAGTCGGAGTTGGCCCCCGGCGCGCTCCTGAACTCGATCACGGCGGTCTTCGTCTTCGGCCTCGCGGCCGTCGTCGGCCTGATGGCCCTGATGAAGGAGGGCGTCGGCTTCAACCCCGTCATCCTCGCCGCCGCCGTGCTGAGCTTCGTGCTGCTCGTCGCGGTCGAGGCCGTGCTCGTCGGGCTGTTATTGAGCGTCAGGCGGCGCGCGGGGGGGGCGGAGGCGGGCGTGCGTCCGGACGGGCGCGCGACGAAGGGGCTCGGCGAGGCGCAGGCGCGCCCGCTGCCGGAGCCGGCGCCGAGCGCCATCGAGCACACGACGCGCGCGTTCGACCCCGCCTACGTCGAGCGAAAGCCGAAGTGAGGCGCCGCCGTTTAAAGTCTTAAAGGCGCGCCCGCGCCTCTAACGTCTCTTGCGGTTGGAGGGGCGCGGGGCGGGGGACGGTTTGGGGAGCGGCGCGCCGGGCGGGACTATCCAAATCTCGACGCCCCTGTGCTGGCGCCGGCCGCCGCCGACGGCGACGACGCGGCCGGGCGCGAGGGCGTGGGCCTCGAGGATGGCGCGCTTGACGTCGGCGGCGAGGCGGCGGTCGGCGCCGGCCCGATTCTTCAAAGAGGCGTGGACGACGACGAAGGCGCGCGCCGCCGGGTCGTGGCGCAGCGCGAGCGCGAGCGGGCCGTAGCGCCCGCGGGCGTCGAGGTATTCGCTGTAGCCGCCGTCGTATATCCAGTCCGTCTCCGGGTCGTAGAGCAGGAACTGGTCGAACTTATAGGCCGTCTTCTCCCGCGTGAGCGCCGCGGCGAAGTCGAAGGGCTCGACGGGCGGGCGCTCGCCGGCGGGCATGAGCCAGTGCTCGTACTTCACCTCGTCGCGGTAGCCGCCGAAGACCACCTCGACGCGCTCGGGGGCGAGGCCGCGCCCTTTGGTCAGGACGCCGAACGCCCAGTTGGCGCGCCGCAGCGGCCAGCCGGGCAGCCTGTTGGGGACGCCGTAGGCGACGATGAAAGCCTTCGTGTACGGCCGGTTCATCATCTCCACCGCCATGCTGTCGAGGCGCGCCAGCCAGTCGGTCTCGTAGACCCTGTCGCCGAAGGCGTCGAAGGGCGCGGGCGGGGGGCTCGGCCCCGGGGGCTGCGCCCGCGCGGCGGCGCAGAGCAGGAGGGCGAGGGCGGCGGCGGCGCAGAGCTTCCTTCCCATCAAGGCTTCCCCGGCGCGGGCAACGGCGCCGCGAGCGGTTCGGGGACGCGGAGGATTTCGCGCCAGCCCGAGTCGTCGGCGCGCATCCGCGCCGTCAGCTCGTCGCGCAGGCGGCGGAGCTTGTCGCTGAGCGCGTGCGGGTATCGGTCGATGTCGCCGAAGCGGCGGAGCTGCTCCTCGACGAAAGCCTTCTGCTTGAGGATGGAGGGGATGGGCTCGTGGCGGCCGCCCTCCCAGAAGGGCTGGAGCAGGCGCTCGACGCGCGCGGCGCCGGGAATCTCGACCTCCTCGGAGTCGAGCCCGGTGACGTCGCCGACGTAGCGCCCGGCGGCGTCCACGCCGCGGAAGACTTGCAGGCGGCCGGGGAGCGTTGACTTCTCGGGCGTGTTGGAAGCCTTGAGGGTGGGGCGGCCGTCAATGACGCACTCCTTGAAGATGACGCCGGCGACGCGCTTGACCTCGCCCGAGAGCTTCGTGCCGATGCCGAAGCCGGCCGCCTCGGGGAACTCCTCGACGATGCGGCGGACGCCCTCGACGTCCAGGTCGCCCGTGAGTATCGGCATCAGGTCGCGCAGCCCGTTCGCCTCGAAGAACTCCAGACACCACTTGCCGAGCTTGGCGAGGTCGCCCGAGTCCACGCGGAACCCCTTGAAGGCGCGGCGGCGCTCCGGGGTGGAGGTCGCGGCCAGCGCGGCGTGGACGGCGCCCATGTGGACGTCAATGGTGTCGAGCAGGAGCGTCGTGCCCTGCGGGTTGGCGTCGAGCCAGCGCTCGAAGGCGACCTGCTCGAAGTGCTTGGGGCGCCCCGTGCGCGGCTCGACCTCGGGCTCGTCCATGAACTCGACGTAGGACTGCTGCCAGTAGTGCGCCTCGGTGCCGACGGCAGGGATTTCCAGCCGGTGCGCGGCCTCCATGTTCGAGGTGTCGTTGAAGCCGCCGATGAAGGCGTAGGTGGCGACGTCCACGGCGCGCTCGATGTCGCCGTTGCGGCGCAGCGAGAAGTCGGAGAGCCAGCGCCCGCCCGCCGCCATGCGCAACTGCATGGCGATGGCGGCGGTCGTCATCGGCAAATCGAAGGCGTGCTCGAACTTTATCTCCTGCGCCTGCGTGAGCCCGAAGGCGCCGGTGATGTCGGCGAAGGGCTGGCCCGCGAACAGGATGGCGCCGGGGGGCGCCGCGCGCACCGTGCCGGCGACGGTGATGTCCTCGACGGCCTGCGCGAAGAGGCGCAGCCCGCCCCTGTCCTGTTCGAGCGTCCGCAGCCGCGGCCGGTCAACCCCGGAGTCCAGCAGCGAGCGCAGCAGCCGCTCGTGCCCGAGGCAGGGCGCGTAGGCGAGCTTGCGCTGCGTCACGTAGAAGGTCGCCTCCGTGTCGCTCAGGAGCCCGCGGCGCAGCCGCGTCTCCTCCTTGTAGGAGGCGTCGCCCATCGTGGCGTGGTAGCGGTCAATGTTCAGCATAAGCAGGCAGTAGGAGGCGGGCGGTGGAAATACTTTCGTCGCTCGGGCTGTCGGTCCGTCGTCGTCGGCGGACGCGGCGCGGGGCGTTGACTGTCGTCTGCCGACGACCCTTCGTCTGCGCCGCGCCCGCGCCGCGGCCTACGCGGCGCCCTGAACGATTTCGGCGCCGGCGGCGCGCATCTCTTCGAGGGCGCGCGCGCCGTCGCCCGGCCGCGCGTTGACGGCGCGCATGGCGTCGGAGAGCGCGCGGACGCGGAAGCCCTCGCGCAGCGCGTCGAGGACGGTCTGCTTGACGCAATAGTCCGTGGCGAGGCCGCCGACCCAGACTTCGCTAACGCCGCGGCGGCGCAGGTCTTCGGCCAGCGTCGTGCCGTCGAAGGCCGAGTAGTTGTCCTCGTCGCCCGTGCCCTTGGAGACGACGTGGACGCGCGGGTCTTCGAGCAGGTCGGGGTGGAACTCGGCGCCGCGCGTCCCCTGTACGCAGTGGACGGGCCACGTCCCGCCGTGGTCGGCGAAGTGCCTGGTCGTGGGCGGGTGCCAGTCGCGGCTCTTGTAGACGGGCTCGCCGCGTTCGAGGAACTCGCTGATGAGCCGGTTGAGCGGCGCGACCACCTCGTCGCCGCGCCCGACGGCCAGCGAGCCGCCGGGGCAGAAGTCGTTCTGCACGTCCACCACGATGAGCGCGCGCCCGCCTTCGACAGTTGACATCACCCGAAACCTCCCGCGAAAACTCCCGAGAACTCCGAAGACATTCTACGCCACGCCGGGCGCGGCGCAAAAAAAGCCGGCGCGGACGCCTGGAAGCGTCCGCGCCGGCTGAGGCGCGGCGGGCGTCGGGGAGACTTGACGCCCGCCGCGCCTGTCAGAGTCTCGCCGCCTCAGAAGAAGAGCGAGTAGAGCAGCCGGTTGGGCGAGCCCGTGCCGACGTTGGTGATGACGTTCGTCGTCGCGTTGTTGACGATGGCGTTGCGGACGGTCGCGTTCGACGCGCCGGAGTTGGCCTGGAGGTAGAGCGCGGCCACGCCCGCGACGTGCGGCGTCGCCATCGAGGTGCCCGAGATGGTGTTCGTGGCGGTCGTGGACGAGTACCACGCCGAGGTGATGGAGGAGCCCGGCGCGAAGATGTCCACGCACGTCCCGATGTTGGAGAAGGACGAGCGGGCGTCGCTCGAGGTGGTCGAGCCGACGGTGATGGCCGCGGCGACGCGCGCCGGCGAGCGGGTGCAGGCGTCCGCGCCGTTGTCGTTGCCCGCGGCGACGGCGAAGGTCACGCCCGCGTTGATGGCGCTGTTGACGGCCGAGTCGAGCGCGGAGGAGGCCCCGCCGCCGAGGCTCATGTTGGCGACCGCGGGCAACTGGCGGTTGGCCGCGACCCAGTTGACGCCCGCGATGACGCCCGAGGTCGTCCCCGACCCGGAGCAGTTGAGCACGCGCACCGCGCGGAGCGAGACGCCCTTGGCGACGCCGTAGGTCGAGCCGCCGACCGTGCCGGCGACGTGCGTGCCGTGGCCGTTGCAGTCCTGGCCGTTGCGGCCGTCGCCGATGGCGTCGTAGGAGGCCGCGGCGCGCCCGCCGAACTGCGTGTGCGCGGTGTTGATGCCGGTGTCAATGATGTAGGCGCGCACGCCCGACCCCGTCCAGTTGTAGTTGTAGGTGCCGTTGAGGGGGCGGCTGCGCTGGTCAATGCGGTCGAGCCCCCACGTCGCGCCGGTCTGCGTCGCGTTGGCCGTGTAAATCTGATCCTCCTCGACGAACTTGACGCGCGGGTCTTCGCTGAGCGCGAGCGCCTCGTCCTCGGTCATCTCGGCGGCGAAGCCGTTGATCGCGTCCTTGTAGCGCCTGTGAACCTTGCCGCCGTAGGCCGCGACGAGCACGTCGGTCACCTGGTCGGCCTGCGAGAACCGGCCGGGCTCGCCGGCGGCCACGTCGTCGAGGACGACGATGTACTTGCCCGGGATGGCCTTCTCCTTCTTGTGGAGCTTCTGCCCCTTGCGCGCGGGGCTGGCGGCGGCCGACGTGCGGGAGCCGGGGGAGTTGACCGAGAACAGCGCGGTGAGTCCGAGAGCGATAGCGGCGAGCAGCAATAGAGTCTTTTTCATATTCCCTCCAAAGGTCCGGTTCTGATGTTGAGGTCCAGACGGCCGGGACGAGCCCCGCCGTGGGGACTACAGTACTCCAGTGAGATGAGGAGGCAGGCGCAGGACGACAGAGCACGGCCGGCCGCGCACACGAGCCTCGGAGTCGGGGAGTGGGGCTATCGGTCTGTGGGCAAGAGATGGGTAAGTAGAATCAACTGCCTGTGCACGAACTGAAGTCTACTTGTGAGTGCTGTGCAATATAGCAGCTTTCTCGCGGCGCGCAACTGTTTTTTTCGCGGCGCTGGGCGGCGGCCGTCGCGGGCGCCGCCGGGCGTACGTTACCTTACAAAGACGCGCGTACGTAACCTTACAAAGACGCGGGCGGGCGAAGACGCGAGGGGGCGGCCGGAAGTCATCCGGCCGCCCCCTCGCGTCCCTGCGGCGCGCCGCCCTCGCGCGCCGCGCGAACTGTTGTCGGAAAGACTTAAGCCCTGACTGCCTCGACGACGCTGAAGGGCGAGCGCGTCGGGACGATGCGCGTCAGGCGGAGTCCGGCCTCCGCGAGAAGGGCGGCGTACTCGGCGGCGGTGCGCTCGACGCCGCCGGGCGAGGTCAGCATCTCGAGGTCGAGAATCTTGCTGTAGTGCGGCCCGTCGCCCTCGGGGACGATTGTCTCGACGATGAGGACGCGCCCGTCCGGCCTCATCGCGGCGTTGATGTTCTTCAGGATGAGGGCGGCGCGCTCGTCGTCCCAGTCGTGGATGATGTGCTTCATGACGTAGGCGTCGGCGCGCGGGACGCTCCGGAAGAAGTCGCCCGCGACCCGCTCGACGCGCGAGGCCACGCCCTCGCGCTCCAGCAGCGCGCCCGCGCCCGCGACGACCGGCGCGACGTCGAAGAGCACGCCGCTCATCCCCGGGTGCGCCTTGAGAATCTGCGAGAGCAGGTAGCCGTGGCCGCCCGCGATGTCGGCCAGCACGCCGACGCCGGAGAAGTCGTAAGCCTCGACGACCGCCGGCGCGGTCGCGACGCTCATGTCGGTCATCGCGCCGTTAAAGATTTCGGCCTGCTCGGGGTTGGCGGCGAAGTAGTCGAAGACCTCCGCGCCGTGCGTGCGCCCCCAGGCGGGGCGGCCCGTGCGGACGCTGTGCATCATGTTGGCCCAGACGTTGAAGTGCCACTGCTCGCCCATGAAGACGACGCCGTTGCGCATCGAGTTGGGCGCGTCCGAGCGCAGCGGCTCGGCCAGCGGCGTCAGGCCGAAGGTCTTCGGCGCTGTCTCGCCGAAGACGCCCGCGCCCGCCAGCGAGCGCAGGACGCGGTAGAGCGAACGCTCGTGCGTCCCCGTCGCCGCGGCCAACTCGGCCACGGGCCGCGGCCCGCCGGCCAGCAGGTCGGCGACGCCGAGCTTGGCGGCGACGTAGAGCGCCTGCGTCAGCAAGGCCCCGAAGGCCATCTGCGTCAGCACGGCCTCGGGCGGCGGCGCCTGCTCGCCGGCCCCGTCCCCCTTCATCTCGTTCAAGTCCAGAGGCGGGGCGGCCTGCCCCCCTCGCGTGCTAATCTGCGTGCTCATCTCTCACCCCTTTCAACTTTCCGGCCGCGCTGCTTCCCGACATTCGCGCCGCCACTGTCTAACGCGGGGCGCGCGGCCGGAAAGTATCAGCGCGGCGGGTGAAAAATTTTCGCCGGGGAAGCGCCGCCGCCCGCGCGCGGGTGAGACTGTGGCCGCCGCCTGTTTTATGATAGCGCGGCGCCCGCGGCCGGGGCCGCGCGAAGGCCGCGAGACTTAAAGGAGCAACGGATGGACGCCGCCGCCTACCTCGAACGCATCGGCTACCGCGGGCCGCTCGACCCGACGGCCGAGACGCTCGGCCGCCTGCACGCGGCGCACCTGCGCGCCGTGCCCTTCGAGAACCTGAGCATCCACGCGGGCGAGCCGGTCGTGCTCGACGACGGCGCGCTCTTCGACAAGGTCGTCGCGCGCCGCCGCGGCGGCTTCTGCTACGAGCTGAA
>DASVUF010000175.1:0-2339 GCA_036387195.1 Pyrinomonadaceae bacterium
TCGGCGGCCTCGTAATAGCGCGTCTGGTTGTCTGAGACGAGCAGATTATGCTGTTCGCCGCGGCGGAATGTAAAACTCTCGGCCCACTCCGCCGGCTCGTACCCGCGCCCGTCGCGCCCCACCACCAGCGCCTTCAGGCCCATCGCCTCGACCTGCCGCGTCATCCCCGCGCGCCCGCTCTCGAAGCGGTGCGCCTCGTCCTTTATCTTCGCGTCCCAGCCTTCGAGCGCCAGCATCACGCGCCGCCTGACGAGGAAGGCGTTGGTGCGCAGGTGCGGGTTGGGGAACGGCGCGAACTCTTTCCGCAGGCGCAGCGCCGTCCGCAGCGTCTCGCGCTCGTTGCGCAGCCAGCCGCGGTAGGGGCGCGGGGGGAAGCGACGGCGCCACTCGGCGACGTAGTCCGTGTAGAGGCTCTCCCACGACCCCGTAGCGCCGGCGACGCCGACCCCTTCGCGCCGCCCGTGCTCGTAGAGCTTCGCCAGCCACTCGCCGTCGAGCGGCGCGCTGTGCGAGTTGACGAAACAGAGGTGCTCGTAGTCGAGCCTTTCGGCGGCGGCGAAGTAGGCCGGGATGTCCTGCACGGGGCGCGGCGTCGTCAGCTCGCCGGCGGCGGCGCGCCCGAGCAGCGCGCGGTATTCGCGCAGCTCCTCTTCGCCGCCGAAGCCGTTGAAGACGACGGCGAAGTCGTGCGCCACGCCGCCGCCCGCGCGCGCGTACGCGTCGAGGAAGCGCGCGAAGGGCGCGACGCCCAGCGGCTTCCAGACCAGATGAACGACACAAAGCCCGGCCATCTTCACATCTTCAAGGGGAGCCGAGGCGGCGCCGGTCAGCGGCCGCCGGCGCCGGGGGCGTGCGCGAAGCTGAAGGCGTCCGCGAGCGGGTTGTGGAAGGCGTCGCGCGCCTCGGGCGTCGCGCCCCAGACCTTCTGGAACGCCTCAAGCTCCTCGGACTTCACGCCCTCGGTCTGCTCGGCCGCGCGCGAGACCGACTCGAAGTGGTAAAGCTCGGCGTAGGGCGTGTAGACGACGCGCAGGCCGCGCGCCAGCGCCTTCAGGCAGTAGTCCACGTCGTTGTAGTTGATGGGGAAGCGGAGGTCGAAGCCGCCGAGGTCGCGGAAGAGCGCGGCGCGCGTCATCATGCAGGCGCCGGTGACGGCCGAGTAGTTGCGCACGGCGTCGAGGTCGGGCGCGCGGCGCTGGCTCTCGCGCGGGTAGCAGTAGTAGACGTGCCCCGGCGCGCAGCCCTCGTCGAGCCGGACGCCCGCGTGCTGGATGGAGCCGTCGGGGAAGTAGAGCTTGGCGCCGACGACGCCGACCCCCGGCCGCTGCGAGTGTTCGAGCAGCGCCGTCATCCACCCCGCGGAGACGACCTCCACGTCGTCGTTGAGGAAGAGCAGGTGCTCCCCGGCCGCCTGCGCCGCGCCGAAGTTCATCTTGGCCGCGAGGTTGAAGGGCCCCTCCTGCTCGAACGTGAAGCGGCGCACGCGCCCGCCGTGCGCTTCGAGCGCGGCGGCCGTCTCGTCGCGCAAATCGCCGTTGTCCACGCAGACTATCTCGTAGTTGGCGTAGTCGGTCTGCGCGACGATGCTGCGGACGCAGTTGGCCAGCAGGTCCAACTGCTCGCCGCGCACGGCGCGCTTGTAGCCGGCGGTCGGGATGACGACGCTCACGAGCGGCTCGCCCGCGACGCGGTGGCGGACGCGGTAGAGGCCCGCCGACGCGCCCGGCTCGCACGCGGCGTCGAGCCCGAGGCGCGCGACGTGCTCGCCGAGCGCGCGCAGCGCCGCCGCGTCCGCTTCGCCCGGCGCGCCCGCCCCGCCCGACGCGCCGCGCCCGCGGTAGAGGACGCGCGGCACGTGGCGCACGCGCCCCGTCCGCTCGGCGACGCGCAGCGCCAGGTCGTACTCGCGCGCGCCGCCGAAGCCCGGCCGGAAGCCGCCCGCCCCCGTGACGACCGCGCGCCTGTAGACGCACAGCCGCCCCGTGTACATCCGCGACAGGAGGTACTCCGGCGACCAGCCGGGCTTGAGCACCGGCTCGGGCGCGGGCGCGCCCGGCGGCCAGACCTCCTCGTCCGTGTAGACCACGTCCGCCGCGCGGTCTTCGCCGAGCAGCAGCGCCACTTCTAAGAGCGCCGCCGGCGCGAGCGCGTCGCCCGCCGCCAGCACCGCGACGAACTCGCCCTCGGAGGCGCCGAGCGCCGCGCCGAGCGCCGCGGCCGCGCCCTTCCCCTCCTCGACGCGGACGGCCCTGACGCGCGCGTCCGACGCGGCGGCGCGCTCCGCGGCGCGCCCCGCCCGCCCGCCGGCGTGCGCGACGCACAACTCCCAGCGCGCGTAC
>DASVUF010000176.1:0-2065 GCA_036387195.1 Pyrinomonadaceae bacterium
GGCGGGCACTACGACCCCGACTACCTCGTCAGAACAATCACGTCCGAAGGCGTGACGGTGCTCCAGGCGGTGCCGACGCTGCTGGAGCGGCTGGCGGAGTCCGAGGGCTTCGGCGGGTGCGTGTCGCTGCGGCGCGTCTACTGCGGGGGCGAGGCGCTGCGCCCGCGGCTGGTGGAGAAGTTCAAGGCGCGGCTGCCCGGGGCGGAGCTGTGCAACCTGTACGGGCCGACCGAGGCGACGATAGACGCGACCTTCAGGGTGTGCGAGCCGGGGCTGGCGGCGACGCCCATCGGCCGCCCCGTGAGCAACGCCCGCGCCTACGTGCTCGACGCCGGGATGCGGCTGCTGCCTGCGGGCGTGGCGGGCGAACTCTACCTGGGCGGCGAGTGCCTGGCGCGGGGCTACCTGAACCGGGCGGGGCTGACGGCCGAGAGGTTCGTCCCCGACCCGTTCTCGGGCGAGGCGGGCGCGCGCCTCTACCGGACGGGGGACGTGGCGCGGTGGGACGCGGCGGGAGAGCTGGAGTACCTGGGGCGTGTGGACGGGCAGGTGAAGGTGCGGGGCTACCGCATCGAGCTGGGCGAGGTGGAGGCGGCGCTGCTCTCGCACGAGGGGGTGCGGGACGCGGCGGTGGCGGCGAGGGAGGGGGCGCGCGGCGAGATGATGCTCGTCGCTTACGTCGTCGCCGCGGAAGGCGCGGCCGAGGGTGGCGGGGCGATTAACGCGGGCGAGTTGCGCGAGCACGTGCGGCGCGTGCTGCCCGAGTACATGACGCCTTCGGCCTTCGTCCAACTCGACTCGCTGCCGCTGACGCCGAGCGGCAAGGTGGACCGCAACGCGCTGCCCGCGCCGGACGGGGCGGCGCTCGACGCGGCGCGCGCCTACGTCGCGCCGCGCACGCCGACCGAGGAGTTGCTGGCGGGCGTCTGGGAACACGTCCTCGGCCGCGAGCGCGTCGGGAGGGATGACGACTTCTTCCTGCTCGGCGGCCACTCGCTGCTCGCGATGCAGGTCATCGCACGCATCCGCGACAGCTTCCGGGTAGACCTGCCGGTTCGCGTCATCTTCGACTCGCCGACGCTCGCGGAACTCTCCACGCGCGTCGAGACGGCCATGCGTTCGGGCGCGGGGCTGACGGCGCCGCCGCTCCTGCGCCGCACCGAAGGCGAGCAGTCGCCGCTCTCCTACGCGCAGCAGCGGCTCTGGTTCCTCGACCAGCTACAGCCGGGCGGCAACGCCTACAACCTCCCGGCCGAGATGAACCTCGGCGACGAGGTGGACGCCAACGCGCTCGCGCAGGCGCTCGGCGAAGTCGTCCGCCGCCACGAGGCGCTGCGCACCACCTTCGCCCTCGCGGGCGAGGAGCCGGTCCAGCTCATCCACCCGCCCGCGCCCGTCGAAATCACGCTCGTTGACCTCTCCGCCTTAGGCGAGTCCGAGCGACAGGCCGCGACGCAGCGCCTGAGGGACGAGCACGCGCTGCGGCCGTTCGACCTGTCCGCGGGGCCGCTGCTGCGCGCCGCCCTCGTCCGCCTCGGCGGAGGCCGCGGACACCTCTTCCTCCTCTGCCTCCACCACGTAGTCAGTGACGGCTGGTCCATGGGCGTGCTCCTCTCCGAGACGCGCCGCCTCTACGCCGAGTTCCGCCGCGGCCTCCCCTCCCCGCTCCCCGAGTTGCAGGTGCAGTACGCAGACTACGCCGCCTGGCAGCGCCAGTGGCTGCGGGGCGAGGCGCTGGCCGCGGAACTCGACCACTGGAAGCGCGCCCTCGACGGCGCCCCGACGCTCCTTGAGCTTGAGACGGACCACCCCCGCAAGCCGTCGCGCGCGGCGGGCGGCGCGCAGGCGCCGGTCGTCTTCACGGAGGAGTTGTCGCGGTCGCTGCGCGAGTTCGGGCGGCGCGAGGGCGCGACGCTCTTCATGACGCTGATGGCGGGGTTCCACGCGCTGCTGCACCGCTACACGGGGCAGGACGACGTACTCGTCGGCACCCCCGTCGCCGGACGCGCCCGCGTCGAACTCGAACCGCTCGTCGGCTTCTTCGTCAACATGCTCCCCGTCCGCG
>DASVUF010000177.1:0-9195 GCA_036387195.1 Pyrinomonadaceae bacterium
GGCGACCGCGGGCGCGCGCTCGAAGTCATCGCCGCGCAGCCGCTCGAACGGCCGCCGGGCGAGCGCGTCGTCTACAGCGACCTCGGCTTCATCACGCTCGGGCTGCTCGCCGAGGCGCTGACGGGCGCGCGGCTGTCGGAGCTGGCGCGGCGCGAAATCTTCGACCCGCTCGGGCTCACGCGCACCTTCTTCAACCCGGACGGGGCGCTGCGCACGGAGGTCGCCGCGTGCGAGTCGGCCGGCAACTCCTACGAGCGCGGGATGTGCGAGGGACGCCCCGACGCCGCCGCGGGCGCGGCGCAGTGGCGCGAGGGGACCATCTGGGGCGAAGTTCACGACGGCAACGCGTACTTCCTCGGCGGCGCGGCCGGTCACGCCGGCCTCTTCTCGACGGCGCGCGAGACTCTGCGGCTCGCCGAACAGTTCCTCCCGCGCACGTCCGCGCTGCTCTCCGCCGAGACGTGCCGCCTCTTCCCGCTGAACATGACCGAGGGGCTGAACGAGGCGCGCTCGTTCGCGTGGCAGCTCGCGGCGACGCCCGAGTCGACGGCCGGCCCCCGCCTCCCGCCCGAGGCGTTCGGCCACCTCGGCTTCACAGGCACGAGCTGCTGGATAGACCCGGCGGCCGAGCGCGTCCTTATCCTCCTGACCAACCGCACGCACGCGCGCCGGCTCCCCTTCGTCAACATCAACGGCGTCCGCCGCCGCTTCCACACGCTCGCGGTCGAGGCGCTGGAGCGGCATGACGGGTGAGGGGCGCGCCCCGCGCCGCGTCGCCTTCTCGGAGGCGCTGCGCTTCTGGGTGAAGCTCGGCTGGATCTCCTTCGGCGGGCCGGCGGGTCAAATCGCCATCATGCACCGCGAGCTGGTCGAGCGCCGCCGCTGGCTCTCCGAGGAGCGCTTCCTGCACGCGCTCAACTACTGCATGATGCTGCCCGGCCCGGAGGCCACGCAGCTCGCCATCTACGTCGGCTGGCTGCTGCACAGGACGCCGGGCGGCGTCGCCGCCGGCGCGCTCTTCGTCATCCCCTCGATACTCGTCCTGCTGCTGCTCTCCTACGTCTACGCCGCGCACGGTAACACGGCGGTCGTCGCCGGGCTGCTCTCGGGCTTCAAGCCGGTCGTCGTCGCCATCGTCGTCGAGGCGGTCATCAAAATCGGCGGCCGCGCGCTCAAGCGCCGCGCGCACCTCTTCGTCGCAGCGGCGGCCTTCGCGTGCATCTACTTCCTGCGCGTCCCCTTCCCCGTCATCGTGCTGCTCGCGGCGCTGGTCGGCCTGGCCGGCGCGCGGCTCTGGCCCGCGGCCTTCGTCCCCGAGCCGAAGAAGGGCGGCGAAGACGCTGACGCCGGAGCCGCGGAAGAAGAAGACGAGAGGCTGCCGCTCGTCATTGACGACCACGCGCCGCCGCCGCCGCACACCCTGCCGTCGCGCGCGCGGGCGCTGAAGGTGCTGGCGGCCGGGCTCGCGCTGTGGCTGCTGCCGCTGGCGGCGCTCGCGTGGTCGGTCGGGGGCGCGGGGCTGCACGCGCAGGAGTACATGTTCTTCACGAAGGCGGCGCTCGTCACCTTCGGCGGCGCCTACGCCGTGCTGGCCTACGTGACGCAGGCGGTGACGGTGGCACCCTTCAACTGGCTCTCGCCCGCGCAGGCCGTGGACGGGCTGGCGCTGGCCGAGACGACGCCGGGGCCGCTCATCATGGTCTTGCAGTTCGTCGGCTTCATGGCCGGCTGGAACCACCCGCCCGCGGGGCTCGGCCCGGCGGCGAGCGGCGTGCTCGGCGCGCTGGTGACGACCTACGTCACCTTCCTCCCCTGCTTCGTCTTCATCTTCGTCGGCGCGCCCTACATCGAGGTCGTGCGCGGCAAGCGCGCGCTGGCCGGCGCGCTCGCGGGCGTGACGGCGGCGGTCGTCGGCGTCATCCTCAACCTCGCGCTCGTCTTCGGCGCGGCGGTCATCTGGCCCCGCGGGCTCGCGGGTGGCCCCGACTGGTTCGCCGCCGCCCTGTGCGCCGCCGCCTTCGCCGCGCTCTACCGCTTCCGCGTGGACGTGCTGTGGGTCGTGCTCGCGGGCGGGCTCCTGGGGCTCGGGCGCGCGCTCCTCTTCGGCTGAGGCGCGGGCGGGATTATTCGACGCGCCGCGCGGGAAGTGTTGTAGAATCCACGCGACGCGCCCCCTCCCAGCACCGCGCGCCGGACTTGTGCGAGAAGAACCCCGATGCGCTCCTGCTCCAAGAGAACTTTCAACGCCGCGCTGCTCTCGTGCGCGCTGCTGCTGACGCCGCTGGCGGCGCCGGCGCGGCAGGACGCGCAGCGGCCCGCGACGAGGCCGCGCCGCGCCTCCGCGCCCGAGCCGGCCGCGAACAGGCCCGAGCCGCCGGCGTCGAACAAGTCAGAGTCGCCGAACGCGGATAAGGCCGGGTGGCCGACGACCACGCCCAGGGCCGACGAGGCGCCGGCGATGCCCGAGGCCGAGCCGGAGGTCGTCAGGCTGACCGCGGAGCCCGTCATCCGCATCGGGCTGGCGACCGGCGCGCGCAGCGTCAACGTCTCGACCACCGCGGAGGCGCTCGTCGCCGCCGACCCGGGCGAGCGGCCGCTCCCGCTCGAAGTCGCGCGCGTCCGCGTCGAGCCGCGCTCGTACCCGCAACTCCCGCCCGCGGCCGACGACGAAGGCGCCGCCGCCGAGACTGCGTCCGCCGAGATGAACGGCGCGAGGCCCGAGGGCGGCGCGACGAACCCCGCGGCCCAGAGCGCGAAAGCCCGGGGCGCGGCGGCGACCCGGAGCGTCGCCCCGAAGTCGGGCGCGGCGGCGGCGACGGCCGGAGCCGTGCGTCTGACCTCGCGCGCGTCCGCGCCCGCGCGCGGGACGGCGCTCTACGCGCCCGGCTCGGCGAAGCCCCTGCTTGACCTGCGCTCGCCCGTCGTCTTCGCCTCCGCGGACCCGGAGCAGCACCCCGTCCGCTACAACGAGAAGCCGTACCGCGGCCGCCTCGAAGTCTTCGCGAACACGAAGGGGGCGCTGACGGTCGTCAACGTCCTGACGCTCGAAGACTACGTCCGCGGCGTCGTCCCGAACGAGTTGTCGCCGGGCGGCTGGCCCGAAATCGAAGCCCTGAAGGCGCAGGCGGTCGCCGCGCGCACCTACGCCGTCAGCAACCTCGGGCGCTTCTCCGGTGAAGGCTTCGACCTGACGGCCGACACGCGCTCGCAGGTCTACGGCGGCCGCTCGACCGAGCACCCGCTGACAGACCGCGCCGTCTTCGAGACGCGCGGCCGCATCGCCACCTACAAGGGCGCGCCCATCAACGCGCTCTACACCTCGACCTGCGGCGGGCGCACGGAGGACGGCGAGAACATCTTCGGCGGCGCGCCCGTCGCCTACCTGCGCGGGCGCGAGTGCGCGCTCGACGCCGCCGGCCACTTCGCCGGCGTCAGCGTCCGCACCTCGCGCGAGCCGGCCGCGCTCAAGTCGGCCGAGCACGCGACGAGCGCGCGCGACGCCGCGCTGCTCTCCGTCCACGGCTTCCCCCTGCCTTCGCGCCTCGGCGACGAATGGCTGGCCGCGCCCGTCACGGCCGACGAGTTGCGCGACTGGCTGGCGCGCGTCGCCGGGCGCGCGCGCCAGTCCGCCCCGCCGGCGGGGGCCGAGACGACGCGGCCCGGCGGCTTCGCCTCGGCGCTCGCGCTCGCGCTCGACGGCGAGAGCCGCGGCGCGGCGCTGTTGAGCGCGGCCGACGTCGGCTACCTGCTCTCCTTCCGCGACGCGTCGGAAGTCCCGCAGCAGAACCGCGCCGACGTGGCCGCGATGCTGCGCGAAGGCCACCTCGCCCTCCACCCCGACGGCGCGCTCAGGCCGCGCCAGCCGCTCACGCGCGCTCGCGCTCTCCGGGCCGTGGCGCACGCGCTCGAAGGCCGCGGCCTCGTCCGGCTACAGAAGGGCGCGGCGCGCGTCGGCGCGGGCGGCGCCCTGCTGCTGCGCAACGCCGCCGGGAAGGACGCGGCGCCCGCCTTCACGGCGGACGCGCACCTCTTCCGCGCCTACGGCGAGAGCCTTTTCGCCGTGCGCGAGCTTGAGCTGGTCGGCGGCGAGGCGCTCGGCTTCCACACGGACGCGCGCGGCGAGATTGACTACGCCGAAGTCTGGCCGGCCGCCGCCGGCGCGGCCGCCGACCACACCTCGAAGTACGCGACGTGGGCCGAGACGCTGACGCCCTCGGGCGTGCTCTCGCGGCTCGCGCGCACGATTCCCGACGTAGGGGCCCTTCTGGACGTGCGGGTGCGTAGGCGCGGCGTCTCGGGGCGCGTGCTCGAACTCGAAGTCGTCGGGACGGCCGGGACGGCGCGCGTGCGCGGCGGCCGCGTGCGCTCGGCGCTGCGGCTGCGCGAGCAGTTGTTCGTCGTAGACCGCGAGTACGACGAGTCGGGGCGCGTCGCGCGCTTCACCTTCTCGGGGCGCGGCTGGGGGCACGGCGTGGGGATGTGCCAGGTCGGCGCCTTCGGCCTCGCGCGCGCCGGCCTCGCGTACGACAAGATTCTGAAGTCCTTCTACACGGGCGTCAGCGTGACGAAGCTCTACTGAAGGCGCCGCCGATGCGACTCTCGCGCGTACAACTCGTCGGGGCGCTGGCGCTGCTCGCCGCCGTCTGGCTCGTCATCCTCCTGCGCCTGCTCCTCCTCCCGCGGTGAGCCAGAACACAGAGACAGAAGAGACAGGGGGGCGCGCCGCCCCCATTGTCGCCGTCGTCGGCCCGACCGCCTCGGGCAAGAGCGAGCTGGGGATAGCGCTCGCCCTGAGGGCCGGCGGCGAGGTCGTCAACTGCGACTCGGTGCAGGTCTACAGAGAGATTGAGATAGCCACCGCCAAAGTCCCGCCCGCCGAGCGCCGCGGCGTCCCGCACCACCTGATAGACTTCGTCCCGCCCGAGCGCGCCTACACGGCCGCCGACTGGGCGCGCGACGCGCTGGCCGTCATCGCCGACATCGAGGCGCGCGGGCGCACGGCCATCCTCGTCGGCGGCACGGGCTTCTACCTGCGCGCGCTGCGCGAGCCCTTCTTCGAGGCGCCGCCCACCAACGCCGCCCTGCGCCGGCGGCTCGTAGACCTGCGGGAAAGACGCGGCCCCGAACACCTGCACGCGCTCCTCCGCCGGCTCGACCCCGAGCGCGCGGCGCGGCTCGCGCCCCGCGACTGGTCGCGCGTCCAGCGCGCGCTTGAGCTGCGTTTGCAGACGGGCGAGCGGCTCTCGGCGCGGCTCGGGGAGCGGCCCGCCCCGCCGCCGCAGGCCGCCCGGCTGCGCGTCTTCGCCCTCAACCCGCCGCGCGCGGAGCTTTACCGCCGCATTGACCTCCGCGCCGAGGCGCACTTCCGCGCGGGGCTGGTCGAGGAGGTGCGGGACTTGCTCGCGCGCGGCGTCCCCGCCGGGACGAGCGCGCTCGGCGCGCACGGCTACCGCCGCGTCGTCGAGTTTCTGCGCGGCGAGCGCGGCCTGGAGAGCGCCGTCGAGCAGACCAGGCTCGACGTGCGACACTACGCCAAACGCCAGTTGACCTGGTTCCGCCGCGAGCCCGGCGTCGAGTGGGTCGAGGGCTTCGGCGAAGACCCGCGCGTGCAGGAGGAGGTCGCCCGCCGGCTCGGCCTTTGAAGGTTTTTCCGGCCTTCGGAGGTTTCCCGGGCGGGCGCGGCGGGGCGAGCCCGCGCGGGATTGGCGCCGTAAACGGCCGCCCGCCGCCGGCGTTTCAGAGTTGTCGCGCGGAAACTTTGTACTTTGAACGGGTAGGGTGTAATCTGTCTGAACCCAGGGTTCACTCAAACTACAAGCGGGGGCGTCTGTGGACAACAAATCAACTCCCCAGAACATACAGGATGCTTTCCTGAACACGGTGCGCCGCGAGAAGGACACCGTGACCATCTATCTGATGAACGGAGCGAAGCTGACGGGGCGCATCCGCAGCTTCGACAAGTATTCGGTGCTGCTCGAATCGGCGTCGCAGGAGCAGCTCATCTTCAAGCACGCGATTTCCACCATCCAGCACGCGCGCCGCCAGACGGGCGAGCACCGCCCCCAGCACGCGCACGACCACGGCGCCGACCAGGGCGGCGATTCGGCCGCCGGCCGTTCCGACACCTGAGCCTCCCCCCCCTCACCGCGCGAGCCCCACGACGGAGAACTTAAGACCCTTGGCCCCAGCTTTCATCACCTTCGAGGGCATAGACGGGTGCGGCAAGTCAACGCAGCTCCGCATGCTCGCGAGCGAGTTGCGCCTGCGCGGGCGCGAGGTCGTCTCGACGCGCGAGCCCGGCGGCACGCCCCTCGGACACCGCATCCGCCAGCTTCTGCTCGACGCCGAGGAGCAGGTTGACCCGCTCGCCGAACTCCTCCTCTACGCCGCCGACCGCGCGCAGCACGTCCGCACGCACGTCCGCCCGGCGCTCGACTCCGGCCACGTCGTCCTCTCGGACCGCTACGCCGACGCGACCGTGGCCTACCAGGGGGCCGGGCGCGGCTTCCCCGACGAGCTGGTCGCCGAGCTGGTCGCGCTCGCCACCGGCGGCCTGATGCCCGACCTGACGCTCATCTTCGACCTGCCCGTGGAAGAGAGCCAGCGCCGCGCCGCGCGCCGCACGGACGGCGGCGAGAAGCGCGACCGCCTCGACGCCGAGGACGCCGCCTTCCACACGCGCGTCCGCGACGCCTACCTGCGCATCGCCGCCGCCGAGCCCGAACGCGTCCGCGTCATAGACGCCGCCGGCTCCGTCCAGGAGACGCAGTCCAAGGTCATGCGCGCCGTCATGCCGTTTCTGGAAAATAGACGGTAGCCGGCGGCCGGCGCGGCTCCGCCGCTCGAAACCCGACGCTGGCGAAACGGCCGCCCGTCTGCGTAAGGTTTTCCGCCGCCCGCAGTCCGTCGTCTACCGCCGCCATCTACTGTCCGCCGTCTGCTTTTTATGTTCGACACGCTGGTCGGGAACAAGCGCGCGAAGGAGACTTTGCGCAGGATGCTGGCGCAGGGGCGCGTGCCGGGGGCGCTGCTGTTCGCGGGCGAGGAGGGCTTAGGCAAGAAGCTCTTCGCGCTAGAGCTGGCGCGGGCGCTCAACTGCCGCTCGCCGCGCGGCGCGGAGGCGTGCGGCGAGTGCGCGGCGTGCGCACGGGTCGGAAAGATTCAGTGGCCGGCGGACGAAAAAGAGGAGTACGAAAAGGTCATCTGGACCGAGCACAGGGACGTGGGACTCGTCGCCCCTTATAACCGGCACATCCTCGTCAAGGCCGTCCGCGACCTCGAACGCGAGAGCAACTTCCGCCCGGCCGAGGGCGAAAGGCGGGTCTTCGTCATCGAAGGCGCCGACGCCATGAACGAGGCGGCCTCCAACGCGCTGCTCAAGACGCTCGAGGAGCCGCCGCCGACCTCGCACATCGTCCTCGTCACCTCGCGCCCCGCGGGGCTGCTGCCGACCATCCGTTCGCGCTGCCAGACCGTCCGCTTCGCGCCGCTCGCCGCGGGCGAGCTGGAGGAGCACCTCGTCAGTCGGGGCAGTCGCGCGGGCGAGGAGGCGCGGCTCGCCGCGCAGCTCTCGTCGGGGCGGCCCGGCGTCGCGCTCGGCCTCAACCTCGACACATACCGCCAGCGGCGCGACGCGATGCTGGCCGTCGTCGAGGCGCTCGCCGCGGGCGGCGGCGGCGACCGCGCGCGCCTCCTGCGCGCCGCCGAGGAGCTGGGCGACGCCAAGCACAAGGATGAGTACGAGCCGCGGCTCGACGCGCTCGAAATCCTGGTGCGCGACCTGTGGCTGCTCTCGCTCGGCGGCGCGGACGGCCGCCTCGTCAACGGCGATTTGCGCGAGCGCCTGGCGCGCCTGGCCGACGGCCTCCCGCCCCCGCGCGCCGCCCGCTGGCTCGCGCGCATCGAGGAGTTGCGCGGGCGGCTCGCCGTCAACGTCAACCGCCGCGCCGCCACCGACGCCCTCTTCCTCTCGATGTCCGCCGACTAAAAAAGGAGGCGGGCCGCCGCGCGGCCCGCCTCCCCGGTCGTTAAAGTCTAGTAAAGCCGCGTACTTAATCTGCACCAGCTCCTGCGCGAACTCGGGCCGGGCGGCCGCGCCCTCGCCCACCAGCTTCTCGGCCTCGGCGACGAACGCCTCGACGATGTCGGAGCCGGCGACCTTCCGCATCGGGCGGCCGTCCTTGAATATCATGCCGACGCCCTTGCCGAAGGTGACGCCGAGCTGCGAGTCGTGCGCCTCGCCGGGGCCGTTGACCTCGCAGCCCATGATGGAGAGGTGGAGCGGCTCCTCGATGTGCGCCAGCCGGCGCTCTATCTCCGTGACTATCTCGACGAAGTTCTCGACGTCGAGCCGGCCGCACGTCGGGCACGCGACGACCGTCACGCCGCGCTTCCTCAATTCCAGCGACTTCAGAATCTCCCACGCGACGCGCACCTCCTCCCACGGCTCGGCGGCGAGCGAGACGCGGATGGTGTCGCCGATGCCTTCGTGGAGGAGGACGCCGAGGCCGATGGACGACTTGATGGTGCCGCCGAAGGGCGTGCCCGCCTCGGTCACGCCGAGGTGGAGCGGGTAGTCAACCTGCTCGGCCAGCAGGCGGTAGGCCGCGACCGTGCGGCGCACGTCGGAAGCCTTCAGCGAGACGACGATGTCCTGGAAGTCGAGGTCTTCGAGGATGCGTATGTGGCGCAGCGCCGACTCGACCATCGCCTCGGGCGTGGCCGTGCCGTACTTCTTCAGCAGGTCTTTTTCGAGCGAGCCGCCGTTGACGCCGATGCGGATGGGCACGCCGCGCTCCTTGGTGGCGCGGACGACCTCGCGGACGCGCTCGATGGAGCCGATGTTGCCCGGGTTGAGGCGGAGCTTGTCAACGCCGGCTTCGAGCGCCATCAGCGCGAGCTTGTAGTGGAAGTGGATGTCCGCGACGAGCGGCGCATCGGGGACGCGGCGGCGAATCTCCTTGAGCGCGACGGCGGCCTCGGCGTTCGGGACGGCGACGCGAACGACCTCGCAGCCCTGCCGCATCATCTCCTCTATCTGCGCGACCGTGCCCTCGACGTCCGCCGTGTCCGTCTTCGTCATGGACTGCACGACGACGGGGGCGCCCCCGCCTATCTGCACGCCCTTCACGCTGACCGCTCTCGTTTTCCTCATGCCTTCTCTTACGACCGCCGCCGGACCAAAGTTGCCTTAAG
>DASVUF010000178.1:0-4262 GCA_036387195.1 Pyrinomonadaceae bacterium
ACACGCCGTGCGCGCGCCGACGCCGCCGCGCGGGTCTCTCCCCGACCCCTTTTCAGCCCCAACCGCCGACGGCGCGCGCCCGCGCTCGTTCTGTGATACATTACGGGATGTGCAGTCCGGCCGCCGCCGCGCGCGCCGGGCGTTGACATCCCCCGCGTAATCGTCTAGAAGACTTGCGGCGCGGCTCCCGACGCCGGGCGCGCCCCCAACCCCCCCGGGTTTCACTCAGGCTAGGACGCTCGACCCCGAAACTATATGGTACGCCGAACTGATGACACGCTGCGCTGCTCCTTCTGCGGCAAGTCGCAGAACGAAGTCAAGAAGCTGATCGCCGGCCCCACGGTGTACATCTGCAACGAGTGCATCGACATCTGTAACGAGATCATCACCGACGACCAGCAGGCCGAGGCCGTCGCCAGCCGCCCGCCGCTCCCCAAGCCCCACGAGATCAAGTCCTTCCTCGACGAGTACGTCATCGGGCAGGAGGAGACCAAGAAGCGACTCGCGGTCGCGGTCTACCAGCACTACAAGCGCATCGAGCTGGCGCGCCGCCGCTCGGACGTCGAGATACAGAAGTCCAACATCCTGCTCATCGGCCCGACCGGCACCGGCAAGACGCTGCTCGCGCAGACGCTCGCGCGCATGCTCTCCGTCCCCTTCACCATCGTGGACGCCACCACCCTGACCGAGGCGGGCTACGTCGGCGAGGATGTCGAGAACATCATCCTCAAGCTCCTGCAGGCCGCCAACGGCGACGTCGAGCGCGCGCAGCAGGGCATCATCTACATCGACGAGGTGGACAAGATCTGCCGCAAGGACGAGAACCCGTCCATCACGCGCGACGTCTCGGGCGAGGGCGTGCAGCAGGCGCTCCTCAAGATTCTCGAAGGCACGGTCGCCAACGTCCCGCCGCAGGGCGGGCGCAAGCACCCGCACCAGGAGTTCTTCCCCGTCGACACGACCAACATCCTCTTCATCTGCGGCGGCGCCTTCGTCGGGCTGGAGAAGGTCGTCGAGCGCCGCACGCGCAACAAGTCGCTCGGCTTCCAGGCGCAGATCAAGTCCTCGGGCAGCCGCTACTCGGAGGCGCTCTCCTCCGTGCAGCCCGAAGACCTCGTCAAGTACGGCCTCATCCCCGAGTTCGTCGGCCGCCTGCCCGTCACCGGCGTCCTGCACGAGCTGGACGAGTCGGCGCTCATCCGCATCCTGACCGAGCCGAAGAACGCGCTCATCAAGCAGTACCAGAAGAAGTTCGAGTACGACAACGTCAAGCTCCGCTTCGCCGAGGACGCGCTCAAGGCCATCGCGCACCAGGCGGTCGAGCGCAAGGTCGGCGCGCGCGGCCTGATGATGATCATGGAGGAGCTGCTCCTCGACGCCATGTACACCCTGCCCTCGCAGAAGCGCGTCAAGGAGTTCGTCATCACCCGCGAGATGGTCGAGCGCCGCCGCGCCGTCCCCGGCGAAATCCTCACCGGCGTGGACGAGGCGGCCTGACCGCCCCGCCCCCGGCCCGTTCGAGAGTCACAGGGAGGATGAGGGACGGGAACGCCTCTCATCCTCCTTCGGTCTTAAGCCCCTTTCGCGCGCCCCCCTCACGGCCGGCCCCCCCCGCCCGCGGGCTTATTTTCCGAGGCCAGTGGCGGAGCGGCCGCGAAATGTTCTAAAATCATCCCCTAACAGCAGCGGGGCGAGCGGGCTTCGGGAGCGGCTCGCCCTTTTGTCCTTTTCGGTCCGGCGGAAGCTTTTTCGATTTATGGAAGAATATTCTGATCGCACACCCGTCGACATCGTGCGGCTGCCGATGGTGCCCATCCGCGATGTCGTGATCTTCCCTTTCACCAAGGTCGCCTTCAAGATCGGACGCCCCGGCTCGGTGCGCGCGCTCGAAGACGCGCTCGCCACCGACCGCACGATCTTCCTCGCCACCCAGCACGACGCCTCGATTGACGAGCCGAGCCCCGACCAGATTTACGCCGTCGGCACCGTCGCCCGCATCCTCCAGGCGCAGCGCCAGGAGAACGGCCAGACCAAGGTCGTCGTCGAGGGGCGCGAGCGCGCCACCACCATCCGCGTCGAGAACGACAACGGCGCCTTCACCGCCACCGTGCGGCGCGCGCCCGCGGCCCCCGAGTCGGGCCCGCGCGTGGACGCGCTGATGCAGCGCGTCGGCCAGCTCGTCGAGCAGCACGTCCGCCTCGCGCCCGAGATGCAGACCGACGCCCTGCAGACGGCGCTGCGCAACACGGACCCCTCGCACCTCGCCGACGCGCTCGCCTCGCAGCTCAAAATCTCGGTCGAGGACAAGCAGGGGCTGCTGGAAATCTTCTCGACCTCGGGGCGGCTCCAGCGCCTCGTCGAGCTGCTCGAAGTCGAGGTGGACAAGCGCCAGCTCGACCGCACCATCCAGGCGCGCGTCAAGCGGCAGATGGAGAAGGCGCAGAAGGAGTACTACCTCAACGAGCAGATCAAGGCCATCCACAAGGAGCTCGGCCGCAAGGACGAGAAGGCCGAGATGGAGGACCTCCGCAAGCGCATCGAGGAGGCCGGCATGACCGACGAGGCGAAGGAGAAGGCGCTCCAGGAGCTTCACCGCCTCGAAGCCATGCCGCCGATGTCGGCCGAGGGCACGGTCTCGCGCACCTACATTGACTGGCTCCTCAGCGTGCCCTGGAAGCAGAAGTCGAAGGAGATTCGCGACATCGCGAAGGCCGAGGAGGTCCTGAACGAAGACCACTTCGGGCTGGAGAAGATTAAAGACCGCATCCTCGAACACCTCGCCGTCCGGCAGCTGGTGAAGAACCCGAAGGGCTCCATCCTCTGCTTCGTCGGCCCGCCGGGCGTCGGCAAGACCTCCCTGGGCAAGTCCATCGCGCGCGCGACGGGGCGCAAGTTCGTCCGCCTCTCCCTGGGCGGCGTGCGCGACGAGGCCGAGATTCGCGGCCACCGCCGCACATACATCGGCGCGCTGCCCGGCCAGATCATCCAGATGATGAAGAAGGCCGGCGCGGTCAACCCCTGCATCCTCCTCGACGAGGTGGACAAGCTCGGGGCGGACTTCCGCGGCGACCCGTCGGCCGCCCTGCTCGAAGTGCTCGACCCGGAGCAGAACTCGACCTTCCAGGATCACTACCTCGACGTCGAGTACGACCTCTCGAAGGTCTTCTTCATCGCGACGGCGAACGTGCTGCACACCATCCCGCCGCCGCTCCAGGACCGCCTCGAGATTCTGCGCCTGTCGGGCTACACCGAGCGCGAGAAGCTCGAAATAGCCAAGCGCCACCTCGTCCGCAAGCAGGCCGAGGGCGCGGGGCTCCGCCCCGAGCAGGTCGAGTTCGCGGACGCCGGGCTGCTCGAAATCATCCGCCACTACACGCGCGAGGCCGGCGTGCGCAACCTCGAACGCGAGATAGGCTCGTGCTGCCGCAAGGTCGCGCGCAAGCTCGTCGCCGACGGCAAGGGCGAAGAGTTCAAGATGACCATCACGCCCGAGCAGGTGCGCGAGATGCTCGGCCCCATCCGCTTCCGCCAGGCCGACATGGCGGCCGAGTCGGAGGTCGGGCTCGCGCTGGGGCTCGCCTGGACGGAGGTCGGCGGCGAAGTCCTCCAGATCGAGGCGACGCTCACCAACGGCCGCGGCGGCGTCACGCTGACCGGCAAGCTCGGCGAGGTGATGCAGGAGTCGGCGCAGGCCGCGCTGACCTGCATCAAGTCGCGCGCCGAGCGCCTGGGGATGAACCTCGAATTCATCCGCAAGCGCGACCTGCACGTCCACATCCCCGAGGGCGCCATCCCGAAGGACGGCCCCTCGGCCGGCGTCACGCTGGCGACCGCGATGGCGTCGGCGCTGGCGCGCGTCCCCGTCCGCCGCGACGTGGCGATGACGGGCGAGATAACGCTGCGCGGGCGCGTGCTGCCCGTCGGCGGTGTCAAGGAGAAGCTGCTCGCGGCGCACCGCGTCGGCGTCTCGACCGTGCTCATCCCGAAGGACAACGAGAAGGACCTGGAGGACGTGCCCGAGGAGGTGCGCGCCGACATGACCATCCAGCTCGTCGAGACCATCGACGAGGTGCTCTCGCTCGCGCTCATGGACTCGTGCCCCACGGACGCGGGCGCGACCGACGCCGAGGCGCCCCCGCCCGTCTGGACTGCCGACAAGCCCGCGGCCGGCGGCGCGCAGCCCTCCGCCGACTGAGAGGCGTGTGGGCGCCGGCCCAGTCGGCGCCCACGCGGCACATGCGGCCTACACCGAGGGGCCGCGG
>DASVUF010000179.1:0-13678 GCA_036387195.1 Pyrinomonadaceae bacterium
GGGCGCGTCCCGCGCTGACGCCTTCTGCGTCAGCGCGGGACGCCTTCGGGCCTCCGACATCCCACACGCTTCAGACCGGCCGCCGCGGCCCATACCTGCCGCGCCGGGCGGCTTCGCGCAAAAATCGGTCGGCGGCTCAACACGTCTTTAGCCCGCCGCCGCAAGGTTCAACATCAACGCCCATCTTAATTTTTGTGCAGAGCCGCGCCCGAGGTCGCTCTCGCGCCGCGGGCTTTAAGTAGATATGCCGACGCCGTACGGGAACAACTGGGAGCACCTCTCCGCCGAGTTCGCGCTGCTCGACGTGTTGCTGCGGCGCGAAGTCCTGCGCTCGCGCGAGCCGGCCGACGCCCCGCCGCAACTCTTCAAGGGCGTCTACCTCTCCGACGGCGAGATAGAGCGACTGCTCGACGCGCGCGCGACGCCCGAGCCTTCTTCCGCCGACGCCGCGCGGCTCGAAGAGTTGGACGCGGAGGCGTCGGCGCTGCGTTCGGAGATTGACGAGCGCGCGACGGCCGGCGCGCGGGGCGGCGTCTTCCTCGCGCTCCCGCACCTCTCGCGCCTCTTCGGGCTGACGCCCTTCGAGACGCGCGCGGTCGTCGTCTGCCTCGCCGTCGAGGCCGACCTCAGGTACGAGAAGCTTTTCGCCTTCCTACAGGACGACGTGACGCGCAAGCGCCCGAGCGTCGAACTCGTCATGCGCCTGCTCTGCGACTCGCCCGGGGAGCGGCTGCGGGCGCGCGCCTCGTTCACGCCGCAGGCGACGCTCTTCCGCGCGCGGATTCTGTGCGACGCGGGCGACGCTGACGCGCCGCGGCCGGCCCGGCTGTTGCGGCTCGACGCGCGCGTCGCCGACTACCTGCTCGGGACGGGCGGCGTGACCCCTGAGGTCGCGCGCTGCGTGCGCGAGGCGCCGCCGGCCGAGGCGCTGTCGGCGCTGCGCTGGGACGACGAGTTGAAGGGGCGTCTGCTCCGCCTGCTGGGCGAGCACCTGCGTCGGCTGCCCGCGGGCGCCCGCAGGCTCGTGCTCCACTTCCACGGGCCCGCGGGCACGGGCAAAAAGACGCTGGCCGCCGCGCTCTGCAAAGAGTCGGGCGTCAGGCTGCTCGTCGTTGACCTGCGGCGCGTGCTCGAACAGGGCGAGGACTTCGAGGAGGCGCTGCGCTCCGTCATGCGCGAGGCCGTCCTGCGCCCCGCCGCCCTCTACCTCGAAAACGCCGACGACCTCCTCGCCGGCGACGAGGACAAGGTCGCCGCCCGCCGCGAGACGCTCGCCCGCGCCGTCGAAGACTTCTCCTGGCTCACCTTCGTCGCCGGCCGGAAGGAGTGGGAGGCGGCCGGCGAGTTCGGCGCCCAACACTTCCTGAGCGTCGGGCTGCCCGCGCCCGACGCCGGCCAGCGCCTCGGCCTCTGGCGCGCGCTCGCCGCGGACGATTCGCGCTTCGCCGGCGTGAACGAGTGGGAGGCGCTCTCGGCGCGCTTCCGCCTGACGCCGGCGCAAATCCGCGCGGCGCTGGCGGCCGCGGGCGACTACGCGCACCTGCGCGAAGGCGCGGGCGCGGCGGCCGCCCCCGCCGACCTGTACCGCGCCTGCCGCGCGCAGTCGAACCAGCGGCTCGGCGCGCTGGCGCGCAAGCTGGCGCTCAGGCACGACTGGCCCGACCTCATCCTGCCGCCCGACGCGCGCGCGCAACTCGCCGAGCTGTGCGCGCAGATGCGGCGGCGCGAGACGGTCTACGGCGAGTGGGGCTTCGAGCGCCGGCTGTCGCTGCGGCGCGGCCTGTGCGCGCTCTTCTACGGCCCGCCGGGGACGGGCAAGACGATGGCCGCCGAAATCATCGCCCGCGAGTTGCAGCTCGACGCCTACAAGATTGACCTCTCGACCGTCGTTAGCAAGTACATCGGCGAGACGGAGAAGAACCTCAGCCGCATCTTCGAGGAGGCCGAGACGTCGAACGCCATCCTCTTCTTCGACGAGGCCGACGCCATCTTCGGCAAGCGCTCCGAGGTCAGGGACGCGCACGACCGCTACGCCAACATCGAGACGGCCTACCTGCTCCAGCGCGTCGAGGAGTTCGACGGCGTGGTCATCCTCGCCACCAACCTGCGCGAGAACATTGACGAAGCCTTCTTCCGGCGCGTGGGCGTGGCCGTCGAGTTCCCGTTCCCCGGCGAGGCCGACCGCCGCCGCATCTGGCAGCGCCACTTCCCCGAGGCCGCGCCCGTCGCGGACGACGTGGACTTCAACTTCCTCGCCAGCCGCCTGCGCATCGCCGGCGGCGCCATCAAGAACATCGTCGTCGGCGCGGCCTTCATGGCGGCCGACGGCTCCGGGCGCATCGGGATGCGCCACCTCATCCGCGCCGCGCGCCGCGAGTACGAGAAGGTCGGGCGCGTCTGCACCGAGTCGGAGTTCGCCCCCTACCACGCGCTGCTCGACGCGGCCGAAGGGGCGCCCGCGGCCGAGCCGTAGAAACGCCCGCGCCGCGGCCCTGCCCGGCAGAATAAAATGGGTGCCTGATGTTGGGGATGGTGGCGGAAGCGCCCACAACATCTTGCGCCGGCCGCGATTCCGTTCGGCGTAGCTCCGCGCCACGCTGTCACGCCGCCGCCCGCGCACGAAGGCGGCGGCCCTTTACGAAAGGTGATTTTCGTAAAGGGCCGCCGCCTTCGTGCGCCTCGCGCCTTTGCTCAGTCCCCGCGGGCCTGCGGCGTCGCGGGGCGCCAGCCGAGCGCCAGCCTGCGCGCGTAGTGGCCGGGGCCGAACAGCCCCGCGCGCGGGTCGTCGTGTCCGCCGCCGCCGAGCGCGGCGACCGTGCCGAACGCCGCGCCGCGGTTCGGCTCGCCCTGGAAGCGCCCGCGGTACTCGCCCGAGAGCAGGAAGGCCCGCACCATCTCGGCGCGCCGGACGCGGGCGAGCGCCACGACCTCGTCGCGCGCGTCCTCGCCGGGGGCGGTGAACTCGTCGAGCTTCGCGAGCCAGAAGTCGTAGCCGGCGAAGTCGCCGTCCGGCGGGTTGTCGGGGTTCCGCCGCAGGTAGGCGAAGTACTGCATCAGGACGAAGGCCGGGTTGTAGAGCTTGTTGTAGACCGAGCCCGACTCGGCGACCGAGCGCAGCGCGGCCGCGCGCCCCGCCGCGTCGCCCGAGCCGAAGGCGGCCAGGGCCGCGTCGCGCTCGGCCGTCGAAGGCGTCGCGCCCGCGCCCGCGAACAGCGAGTCCACGTACTCGGCCGCGCCCTGCCCGCCGTGCGCCGCCTGGAAGTCAGGGCGCGCGACGAACTGCTCGACGTAGCGCCGCATGTTGGCTTCGAGCAACTGCTCCCAGCCCAACTGGCCGACGACGACCTCGCCGACCTCGCGCGTCTCGGCGAGGAACGGCAGGTAGCGCGGCACGCCGGGCCGGTCGCCGAAGGCCGCCTTGTTGACGCGGATGACGAAGAAGCCCGTCGCCTGGAACTCGATGGAGAGGAAGAAGGCGGCCGAGACGTCAACGCGCTTGCGGTCGAGGCAGGCCGCGTCGCCGCCGCAGGCGTCGAGCTGCCCCGCCCAGAAAGCCTGACCGGCGGCGTCCGCCTGCCGGCCTAGGAAGTCGTGGTAGTGCTGGCAGACGAAGGTGGCGCTGTCGTCAATCGGGTTGGCGTCGCCGTCGGCCGCGTCGTCGTCGTCAATCTGTAGGGTGAAGGGGTTCGCGCCGGAGAGCGTGCCGCCCTCCAAGTCCGTCAGCGTGACGGTCAGCTCCTCCGCGCCTTCGGCGTACGCGTCCTCGTTGACGAGGACGGGGATGCCTTTGAAGTCGTCGCCCGGGTTGAAGGTGAGATGCCCCCTCGCGCGGACGAAGTCGCCGCGCTGGGTCGCCGTCTTGTCGGCGACGACGTAGTTGACCTCAGACCTCCCGTCCAGCGGCCCCGAGCGCGAGACGCCGACGGTGGCCGCCACGCAGCCCTCCGTCACGCGGCCGCCGGGGCCGTTGAAGCCCACGCCGGTCGCGGCCGTCGCCAGCGGCGGCGGAGGCTCAGACTCCTGCCGCTCCAGGGCGCCGATGTCGCTGTCGTCGCCGCCCGCCTGCGGCGGGGTCGTGAAGAAGTTGACCGGCCGCGGGAGCCCGCGCCTGTCGGTCGTGACCGGCTGGTCGTCCACGTCGCGCGCCAGCCCCGCGTCGAGCGCGAGGCCGCCGGGCAGCGGCACGAGCGTCGCGGGGTCGAGGCGGAGGTTGAAGCCGGGGCCGCTGATGGAGCCGTGACGGTCGGTGGCGGTGTTGCAGCAGCCGGCGCCGATGCCGATGTAGTTGTAGCCGAGCGACTCGAAGGCGCCGGACACCTCGCGCGCGCCGGAGGGGAAGCGGACGAAGTTGTTCGAGACGATTGTGCTGCGGAGCCGGCCCGCGCCGTAGAGCCCGCCGCCGCGTCCGTCGTGCGCGCACGGGTCGGTGAAGGTTCCCGTCTGGTTGAACATGACGGTGCTGTGCGAGACCTTCAGCGTGGCGCCCGCGGGGCTGGCGACGCCGCCGCCGTCGCCGCCGGAGCCGCCGCGACACATGCCGCCGTTTTGCGGCGCGCCCGCGCCGGTGGTGTTGTCCCTGACGACGGTGTTGACGATTGTCAGGGTGTGGGCGTTGAAGACGCCGCCGCCGCTGCCGCCGTCGCCGAGCGCGCCCGGGCCGGCGCCGCCGCCGACGCCCGTCACGTTCCCGCCGACCGAGCTTCTGTCGAGCCTCATCGTCCCGTTGTTATAGACGCCGCCGCCGAAGCCGCCGGAGCCGCTGACGGCGGCGCCGCCGGCCATCGCCTGGCCGCCGTCGCCCGTCCTGTTGTTGCTGACGACGCTGTTCGTCAACGTCACGACGCCCGCGCCGCCCGCGCCGGCGAGGTTGGCCAGTCCGCCCCCGGCCCCGCCGTCGCCGCCGTCGGGGGCGGCGGCGCCGCCGTCGCCCGTCCTGTTGTGGGTGACGAGGCAGTCCGTCAAGGTCAGAGCGCCCACGTTGGCGATGCCCCCGCCGGTGCCGCCGAAGCTGTTGACGGCGCCCGCGCCGCCCTTGCCCGTGAAGTTGTCGCTGACGGTGCAGCCCGTCATCACGAGCGTCCCCTCGTTGTAGACGCCGCCGCCGCCGCCCGGGACGGAAGCCGAGACGGCGGGCGCGTCGGCCGTCGAGTTGCCGCTGACGACGCAGCCCGTCAGCGTCAGCGAGCCGGCGTTGAAGACGCCGCCGCCCGGCCCCGTGGCGTAGTTGACGCCGCCGAGCACGCCCGTCCTGCCGTTCGAGACGGTGAGCCCCGAGATGGCGACCGCGGCCGACGCGCCGACGTTGAAGACGCGGTAGTCGCCGCCCGTGTCGCGCCGCACGGTCAGCAGTTGCGCGCCCGGGCCGTTGATGTCCACGTCGGTCAGCAGGTCGGGCAGCGCCCCCGTCAGGTTAATTGTCCCCGTCACGCCGAAGCCGATGACGTCGCGCGCGGGGTCTACGTTCGCCTGCTCAAGCGCGGCGCGCAGCGTGCAGGCCGCGGCGGCGTCGGCGCAGAGGCCGTCGAGCGGGTTGGCGTCGTGTGTGTCGGCGAGGCTGTTGACGTTGAAGACGGACGCGGCGGCGGCGGCGCGGCGCGCGGGGTAGAGGCCGAGGCCGAGCGACAGCGCGGCCAGCAGAAGACAGCAGAGGCCGGTGAGCGAACGCATGAGCATCCTCCTGTTCGTGAGTCGAGTCCGGGGGCGGGGGCGCAAGGCGCGCGGAGGCCGTGAGCGTCGGAGCGCACGCCTCGGCGAAATACTTTCCCATGCGCCACCCCTTGTAAGGTCTGTGACGGGTTCGTTGACTCGGTTACGTAAAGCTGGCGGGAGGCGAAGGCTCTCGTCAACGTGAGGTGTCGGCCCGGCGCACAGCGGGGAGAGCACGCCGCGCCTGACACTCGATGCGGGCTGAGCTATACGCCTCCCAAAGCCCCGTGTCAACCCTTATGCCGGGCCGCCCGGCGCGGCCTCTTCGCCGCGCCGCCGTCCGACCCGGGCCGCGCGCCCGCGTGTGGGGCGTGGGGTGCCGAGCCCTTCGGAGCCTGTCGCCGGCGAGAAGCGTCCTCCGGAACGCCGTAAAGATGTGCGGGCCCCGCGCGGGCGTCAGCGGGAAAGAGCCGGGCCTTCGTCGTCGCCGCGGCGCGGCGACACTCAAGAATTAGCCAAGCCCGAAGCGTAAGCTTTCGTGTGGGGCTCCGGCGCGTCCCGCTTCGGCGGCGGCCGGGGCCGCGTCACGCGCGTTCGTTTTGTGTGAGCGAGTATGCAAGTCATCCACGACAAGGTCACGGCCCCGCGCCAGAGCCCGCGCGTCTCGCGCCCGCGCCTGCTCGGGATGCTGGGCGAT
This sequence comes from Pyrinomonadaceae bacterium, assembly GCA_036387195.1. GTDB lineage: Bacteria > Acidobacteriota > Blastocatellia > Pyrinomonadales > Pyrinomonadaceae > QHXN01. The sequence continues at coordinate 6,344 of DASVUF010000179.1, forward strand.
GGGCTCGACTGCTGCACGTCCACCGTCATCACGGGGCGCGCGGGGACGGGCAAGACGATGCTGGCGAAAGACTTCGCGCGCGGCTGCGGGCGGCGCGCGCCGTGGTACACCGTCGGCGCCTCCGACGGCGAGCTGCGAATCTTCTTCCGCTACCTGGTCGAAAGCGTCAGGCGTCAGCGCCCCGGCTTCGGGCGTGAGGCGCTGGCGAGCCTCGCCGCTTCGACTGAGCCGGACGAGGCTTCGACGCTCGCCGAGGCGTTCCTCTACGAGTTGCAGGAGTGCGGGGGCGAGCCGCTGCTGCTGGTGATTGACGACCTGCACCTGATTTACGACGCGGAGTGGGTCGTGCCATTCTTCCGCAGGGTGCTGCCGCTGCTGCCGCCCGAGGCGCACATGCTCGTCATCGGGCGCAGCCTGCCGCCGACGCCCGTCTGGCGCATGCGCTCGAAGCAGACGCTCTGCCTCGTGGACGAGGCGGCGCTGGCCTTCACGCCGCAGGAGGCGTCGGAGCTGTTCGCGAGCTACGGGCTCGGGGGGCGCGAGGCGCGCGCGGCGCTCGAACAGACGCAGGGGCGCGCCGCCGCGCTCGACGCCTGGGCGCGGCGCGCAGGCGGGGCCGCGCCGGGCGGCGCGCACGCGCAGGCCCACGCGCCGGCGTAGAGAAGAGCGCGCGCGCAGGCCCACGCGCCGCCGTAGAGACGCGGCGGCGGCCGTGGTAAGCTCAAGCTGAATCCGGAGAGAGCGGCAGAGGCTTCGCCCGATGGCACAGAGGACACGCAGCGACGGCGCGACGGCGCAGGCGCCGCCGGGTCGGACGCGGGAGGACGCGCCGGGGCGCCCCACGTTCTTCCTGCGGACGAAGCTCCTGCCGCCGCGCCCCGCCCCCGCGCTGCTCTCGCGCCCGCGCCTGACCGAACGACTCCAGGCCAACCTCTCGCACCCGGTCACGCTCGTCACGGCCCCGGCCGGCTCGGGCAAGACGACGCTCGTCGCCGACTTCGTCCGCGCGCACGCGCGCCGCTTCGTCTGGTACCAGCTCGACCACACCGACGCCGACCCGCTGGTCTTCCTCGAATACCTCGCGCACGGGCTCAAACAGGCCGTGCCCGGCTTCGGCGACGTGACGCTCTCATACCTGGGGCAGGCGGCCGACGAGGTCGCGCGCAGCCCCGCGCGCGCCGTGGACGTGCTGCTGAACGAGGTGGTGCAGGAGGTCAGCGAGCAGTTGGTCGTCGTGCTCGACGACTACCACCACCTCGGGCGCGAGACGGCGGTGCACGCCGTCCTCGACCGCCTCATCTCCTACCTGCCGGACGTGATGCACGTCGTCATCGTCTCGCGCGACGTGCCGCCGCTGGCGCTCTCGCGGCTGCGCTCGCAGGACTCGCTCGCCATCATTGACCGCCAGGAGCTGCTGTTCACCGACGAGGAGACGCGCGAGCTGTTCCGGCAGGTCTTCGACCTCGAACTCTCCCCAGAGCAGTTGACCGAGTACCGCGAACGCACGCAGGGGTGGATCACCGCGCTGCAACTGGTCAGGCAGTTCGCGCAGCGCGAGGCGATGGCCTCGGCGGCGGGCGCTGCGGGCGCGGCCGACCTCCGTGACGTGCTGCGGCGCTCGGAGCACGACATCTTCGACTACTTCGCCGAGGAGGTCTTCGCCGACGAGCCCGAGGGCGTGCAGCGCTTCCTGCTGCGCGTCTCGCTGCTCGAACGCATCGAGCCCGACGCGTGCGCGCGCCTCTACCCGGAGGCGGACGCCCGCCGCGTCCTGCCCGAGCTGGTGCGCCGCAACGTCTTCATGACGGTGGCCAGCGACAGCCGCGGCGAGGAGTACCGCCTCCACCCGCTCTTCCGCGGCTTCCTGCGGCGGCGGTTCGGCCTCGAAGCGGGGCGCGAGGGCGTGGCCGCCGAGCACGCGCGCTGCGCCGACCTCTACCTCGGGCGCGGCGAGTGGGAGGCGGCCGCGCGCCACCTCATCGCCACAGAGGACTTCGGGCGCGCCGCCGCGGTCGTCGCCGAGCGCGGCGGCCACTGGATAGCCGCGGGCGCGCTGGCCTCGCTCACGTCGCTCGTCGAGGTGCTGCCGGCCGAGGCCATCCGCGCGCACCCGCGCGCCCTCTTCTACCGCGGCGAGGTCGCGCGGCTGCGCGAAGAACTCGACCCGGCGCGCTCGCTCTACCGCCGCGCCTCTGCGCTGCTGCGCGAGCAGAACGACCGCGAGGGCGAGGCCGAGACGCTGCGCTCGCTCGCCACCGTCGAGCGCCGCTACGGCGATTTGGAGACGGCGCTCGCCTACCTCGACCGCGCCGTCGAGCTGGCGGACGAGGACTCGGTGGTGCGCGCCAAGTGCGCCGGCACGCGCGGGCTCTGTTTGATGGCGAAGGGCGACTGGGCCGCGGCCGAGCGCGAGTTCCGCGCCGCCCTCCAGAGCGCCGAAGACCACGGCGACGAGCACTACGCGCGCCTGATGTCGCACAACATCGGGCTGCCGGCGCTGGTGCGCGGCGACTTCGCCGAGGCGCTGCGCTGGCTGCGCCGCACGCTCCAGTACGGCGCGAGCGCGCCCCCCATCCCGCAGGAGGCGGGCGTCCACCTCAACATGGCGCGCTGCCACCTCTACCGCGGCGAGTTCGACGAGTGCGAGGGCCACCTCGACCGCTCGCTCGAACTGTCGCAGCTCTTCAACCTCGGCGTGTTGCAGGGCGAGGTCTTCGAGACTTACGGCAACCTCCACCGCGAGCGGGGCGAGGTGGCGCGCGCCGTGGAGTTCTACGCGCGCGCGGCGCGCACGTACAAGGAGGCCGGGCTCGACCTCGCGCGCCAGGAGCTGCCGGAGGAGCAGGCGGTGCTGGCCGCGCAGGAGGGCGACCTGGCGTCGGCGCGCGCCGCCCTCGACCGGCTGGTGGAGGCGCGCGCCGCCCTCCAGAACGAGGCGGCGCTGAAGTCGGCCGAGCTGGCGCGCGCGCACGTCTTAATCGCGCAGGGCGAGCACGAGGCCGCCGCCGCCTCGCTCGGCCCCGTGCTCAACTACTTCCGCGGGCGCAACTTTCATTATTACGAGGCGCAGGCTTCGCTGGCGCTCGCCTCGTGCGCGCTGGCCGCGGGGCGCGAGAAGGACTACCTGGAGCGCCTGCGGCGCGCCGTCGAGCTGGCCGTGCGCTACGACTACGAGTACTGGCTCCGGCGCAAGGTCGAGGGGCAGCCCGGACTCTTCTCCGGCGAGCAGGCGCGCAAGCTCCTGCCCTCCGATTTGCGGCAGAGGCTCGCGTCACTCCCGGCGCGCGAGCCGGCCGCGCGCGAGCCCGCGCCGCGCGCCGCCGCGCCCCAGCCGCCGAGCGACCTGACCATCAACGTGCTCGGCCACGTCGAAATCTTCCGCGACCCCGAGCGCCCGCTCGCGCCCGACGCGTGGACGAGCAAGCGCGCGCGCGACATCCTCTGCTTCATCGCCTCGCGCCAGCACCGCCGCGCCTCGAAGGACACGCTGATTGACACCTTCTGGCGCGAGGACGACCCCGAGAGCGTCGAGAAAAAGTTCCACCCGACCATCTCCTACATCCGCAAGGCGCTCAACAGCAACCAACTGCTCCGGCAGAACTTCCTGCTCTACAAGGACGGCGAGTACCTGCTCAACCCCGACCTCTCCTTCCGCTCGGACGCCGAGGAGTTCGACCGCCTCGTGGCCGAGGCCGCCGCCGCGCGCAGGCGCGGGCAGACCGAGCGCTGCCACCAGGCTTACGAGGAGGCCGTGGCCCTCTACCGCGGCGAGTTCATGCAGGGCACGCACGACGAGTGGGTCGAGGAGCAGCGCGCCTACTACCGCGACCAGTGCCTGCGGATGCTCGCGAAGCTGGCCGCCGCGGCGCAGGAGGCCGGCGAGTGGGAGCGCTCGCTCGCCCTCGCGCAGAAGATTCTGCGCGACGACCCGTACCGCGAGGAGGTTCACTGCCGCGTCATGCGCGCCCACGCGGCGCTCGGCGACCGCGTCGCCGTCAAGGAGCAGTACGAGACGCTGCGCGGCCTGCTGCTCGAAGAACTCGGCGTCGAGCCCGCGCAGGAGACGCAGCGCATCTACCGCGAGTCGGTCGCGTGAGCCGCCGCCGCGGCCGCGCCCGGCGGTTTTACCCGGCCCGCCGCATTGTGTATTATCGCTCGAACTCCGAGCGCCGATAGTAGAGGCGGGCGGCCGAGCGCGGCCGCCCGCCGTTTCGGGCCGGGCGGGCGAACCCCCGCGCCCGCGGCCGCGCGGACGACCTCACCCTTCTTTAAGGCTTTAGACGTTAAGACCGCTTAGGCGCCGCTGTGACTATGCACGCAACCAGAATGTCTCGAAAGGCCGTCGCCCTGCTCCTCGCCTGCGCCCTGTGCGCCGGCGCGGCGCGGGCCGGCGTGCTCGTCATGCGGGGCGAGGGCGTCACCCTCCTCGAAGGTGACGGCGTCACCCTCGCCGGCCTCTCCGGCGTCACCGCCACGGGGAGCGACGGCCTGCTCGCCTTCAAAGTCAACGGCGTGACCGCGACCGGCTCGGACGGCGTGACGGCGACCGGCTCGGACGGCCTCCCCTACGTCGGCGCCGACTCGCTGACCGCACGCGGCGTTGACGCCATGCACATCGCCGCGGCCGACGGCGTGACCGTCACCGGGTCGGACGGCGTGACGGCGACCGGCTCGGACGGCGCGCAGTACCACGTCAACTCGCTCGTGCTCAGGAAGGCCGAGGGCGTGACGGCGACCGGCTCGGACGGCGTGACCGTCACGGGCTCGGACGGCGTGACGGCGACGGGGAGCGACGGCGTGACCGCGACGGGGAGCGACGCGCTCAACTTCGCGCGCGCGCACGGCGTCACGGCGACCGGCTCGGACGGCCTCAGCGTCGAGCGCGCGCAGGGCGTCACCGCCACGGGGAGCGACGGCCGCGTCTTCGACATCGCGCCCGGCAGCGTGCGCGTCGAGGGGGCGGACGCCTTCTTCGCGACCGGCGCCGACGGCGTGACGCTGCGGGGGATTGACGGCGTGACCGCCACCGGCTCGGACGGCGTGACCGCGGCGGCGGGCGGGGCCGCGTCGCTCGTCGGGCTGCAAAGCTTCGACCCCGAACTCGCCCTCCTGCTCGACCGCGCGACCGACGACAGCAACATCAACGCCGCGGTCGTCTACCACCGCCAGCCTGGCGACTCGGACCTGGCCGACCTGCGGCTGGCGGGCGTCACGGGCGGCACGCGCTACCGCGCGCTGCCGGTCGTGGCCGTGACGGCGACGCGGCGGCAGTTGGCCGCCGTCTCGCGCCTCCCGGCCGTGCGCTCGGTCTACGGCAACCGCACGCTCAAGGCGACCGCGGACCCATACGTCGCGCCCGCGGGCGCGGAGCGCGTGGCGCGCGACGCGGAGTTGACGGGCTTCAACGCGGGGCTGCCCCTGAGCGGGCGCGGCGTCACGGTCGCCGTGATTGACACGGGGCTCGACGCCACGCACGGCGACCTCGCCGGCCGCGTCGCGCAGAACGTCAGGTTGGCCGACACGCAAAGCCTGAGCGTCGGCTTCACGCCGCCGGCCGCCGTCGAGAACGTGCCGAACACGGACCTGGTCAACGGGCACGGGACGTTCGTCGCGGGGGTGATAGCGGGCGACGGCGCGCGCTCGGCCGGCGCCTACGCGGGCGTGGCGCCGGGCGCGCGGCTGGTGGGCCTGAGCGCGGGCGACCTGAACCTCTTTCATGTCCTCGCCGCGTTCGACTACCTGCTGGCGCGCCCCGACCTGGGCGTGCGCGTCGTCAACTGTAGCTTCTCGGCCGAGACGGTCTACGACGAGAACGACCCCGTGAACGTCGCCACGCGGATGCTCTACGACCGCGGCGTCAACGTCGTCTTCTCGGCCGGCAACTCGGGGCCGGGGCTGCACACGCTGAACCCTTACGCGGCGGCGCCGTGGGTCGTCTCGGTCGGCGCGACCGACCGGGCGGGGCATCTCGCCTCCTTCTCGGCGCGCGGCTCGTTCGTCGGGCCCGGCTCGCGCCCGACGCTGGTCGCGCCCGGCGTGAGCGTCGCCGGCCTGCGCGCCTCCGGGGTGAGCCTCAACGGCGTCTCGTGTCTCACGTCCCCGCGCCGCCTCACGTCGGCCGAGAGTCTGTTCTACACGACGGCGTCGGGCACGAGTTTCAGCGCGCCGCAGGCCGCGGGCGTCATCGCGCTGATGCTCGAAGCCGACCCGTCTCTGACGCCGGCCGCGGTGCGCGACATCCTCCAGCGGACGGCGACGCCGCTGCCGCCCTACTACCGGCACGAGGTCGGCGCGGGGATGCTCAACGCGCACGCGGCCGTGCTGGAGGCGGCCTTCCCCGAGCGGCTGCTCGGCGGCTGGCGCGCGACGCTCGACCGCGGGCAGGTGCGCTTCGTGGGCGACCCCTTGCAGCAGTTCGGCGGGACGGCGCAGCCGCTCGCCGGCTACGAGACTTCGCTGAGCGTGCCGGAGGGCGCGCTCCTCGCCTCGGTCGAGATAGCCTGGGGGCCGGTCTACAGCACGAACGACCTCGCGCTGGCGCTCTACGACGGCGGCGGCGCGCGGCGCGCGTCGTCGAACGAGTTGAACGCGCCGGGGCTGACGGGGCGGCGCGAGCGCGTCGCGGTCAATTCGCCCGCGCCGGGGCGCTGGCGCGTCGGCGTGACGAACGCGCTGGGTCTGGCGGGCACGCCGCAGCAGTTCTCGGGCGTGCTGGAGGTGGCGCGCGCCGTCTACGCGCCGCTGTCGGATGTGGGCGGCCTGAGCCCCGCGGCGCGCGACGATGTCTATCAGAGCCTCCGCTCGTTCGTGATGTTGCCGCTCGGCGACTCGTTCCGGCCGGGCTTCGGCGTGACGCGGGGCGAGCTGGCGGCGGCGCTCGTGCGCGGCGCGCGCGTCCCGCAGTACGCGCCGGCCCGGTCCGCCTACGCGGACGTGTTCGACCGCGAGACGACGCTCTTCGTCGAGAGCGCGCAGGCCGCGCCGGGCGGCCCGCTCTTCGCGGACGCCGCGCCGGGGGCGCGCTTCGGGCCGGACGACGCGGCCGAACGTCTGACGGCGGCCGTCGCGCTCGTGCGCGCCGCGGGGCTCGGGGCCGAGGCCGAGGCGCGCGCCGGCGCCAGCCTCCCGGTCGCGGACGCCGGCGCCGTCCCTCCGGCCCTGCGCGGCTACGTGGCCGTCACGCTTGAGCGCGGGCTGCTCGCCGCCGACGGCGGCGCCTTCCGCCCGCGCGACGCGCTGACGAGGCTCGAACTCGCGCGCGCCCTCTCGGCCTTCGCCCGACGCGCCTCCGAGTAAAGGGTAAAAACCGAACGCTTCAGTCGCCGACGCCGGCGT
>DASVUF010000180.1:0-3634 GCA_036387195.1 Pyrinomonadaceae bacterium
CCCAGCGGGGTAACGGCGCAGGTAGCCCTCGAAGTCGGCGGCGCTCCGGCTGTCCTTGATGGCGCCCCAGAGGCTCGCCTCCTCCAGCACGAGCCGGCCGGCGTCGTCGGCCGCGGCCGGCGACTTCGGCGCGGCGGCGGCGATGACCAGCTCCTCGGCCAGATACCCCTCGATGACCGAGAAGGGGCGCTGCGAGCCCTCCGCGCCGAGGTCGCGCTGGACGTACCTCGGCACCTTCTCCTGCACGTAGCGTGCGAGCGCGGCCAGCGTGACCTCGCCGCGCTCGTTCGCCGCGCCGCCGCGCAGCCCCTCGACCACGGCCCAAGTGAAGTAGCCCTGCCCCTTGGCGCGGTACTCGTAGGCGCGCTCGCCGACGGCCGCGGCGTAGAAGGCGGCGAAGGCCACGACCTCGCGGTTGCGCCCGGCGAAGTCGAAGTCGGCGGCGAAGACCCGCGTCATGCGGTTGTCGCCGCCCGAGCGCCCCGGCTCGGGGTTGTTGCGGCAGGCGTCGAGCAGCAGCACGACCTGCCCGACGCCCGCGTCGCTGATGTCGTCGCGGATGGCCCCGACCTCGATGGCCGTCTGCTGGAGCAGGCGCACGTCGTTGCTCCACTCGGCGTCGGCCGGGAGCAGGAAGGCGCGGCCGCCGCGCTCGATGCCGTGGCCCGAGAAGGCGAGCAGCAGCAGCCCGTCCTTCGGGACGTTGGCGCGCAGGTTCGAGAGGTAGCGGAGGATGGTGTTGCGCCGCGGCTGGAGCCCGCGCTCCTGCGTGGAGGAGAGCAGCGTGACCTGTTCGGCGGGGAACCCGGCGTGCTCGACGAGCGCGTCGTGGAGGGCGCGCGCGTCGTTGGCCGCGCCGCCCAGCCTGGATATCTGCCCGTCGTCGTACTCGTCAACGCCGATGACGAGCGCCCAGCGCTTCGACCGCTCGGGCCACGCGCGCCGCGGCGGGGCGGGCGCGCGTCGGACGGCGGTCACGCCGCGGTCGCGCGCCGGCTGCTGCTGCTGCCGCGCCACCGCGCACGGCGCGAGCGCGAACGCGAGGAGGATGAGGGTCGTGGGCAGTGCCCGCGGTGTGAGTCTCTTCATGGCTCCAGACTCCGCGGCGCGCGCCCCATCGAGGGCGGGCGCGCTCAGTAGCCCGAGAACAGCCGGACGATGAGCTCGGACTCGGCCTTGTTCTTGGTGAGGGGGGCGAAGTTGAAGTTGTCGCGGCCGTTGATTTTCTGCGGCAGCTTGACGTGGAAGGCGCCGCGGTCGGCGCCCATGATGCGGTTGGTCTTGACCTCCTTGATGTTCGCGTCCTCGGCCTCGAAGGTGTCGCGGCCGTCGTTGGCCTTGAAGATGACGCCGGCCTTGGTGACGAAGAAGGAGCCCTCGCAGGAGGAGTTGAAGGCGCCGTCGTGGTCGTGCGTGACGTGGAAGACGGCCGCGCCGTCGCGCTCGATGGCGGCGCGCATCGCCTGCTCGGCGGCCGAGACGTTCAGGCTGTAGTAGAGCGCGAGGGTGCCCATGATGGAGTAGGCGCGCGGCTGCCGCGGGTCGAGCTGCGCGGCCTCCTGCGCCAGGCGGATGGCGCCGTTGTAGTCCTGCATCGAGAAGGCGGAGGTGGCGCGGTCAATCAGGTCGTCGTAGTCGGGGGCGGAGTTGGCGGCCGCGGCGCCCGAAGCGGAGCCGAAGGGCGAGTCGTCGCCGCCCGCGTCGGCCGAGGCCGTGTCGGCCGTGGACTTCTCGGTGATGGCGCCGACGAGCGAGCGGTTGCCGCCGGCGGCCGTAATCTCGCGCGCGACCTCGGGCGTGACGCGGAAGCTGACGCCGCGCTTCTCGACGAACTGCTCGACGCGCGCCGGCGCGATGCCGCCCTGGAGCATCGTGACGACCTCGCTTTTAGAGAGCGGCGGGCCGTCGGGGACGGCCGCGGCGGGCGCCGTCGCGTTGGGGCGCGGCGGCGCGGAAGCGTTGACGCGCGGGGTCGTGGTGGCGGCGGCCGCCGCCGACGGGCGGTAGTTCGTGCGCGCGGCCGCGATGATTTCGGGGCGCGCGCCGACCGCCTGCAAGTCCGACTCGTCGGCGCCGGTCATCTCGAAGTCCACGCCGCGCCGCTCTATCTGCTGGACGAGTTCGCGCGTGGTCAGGCCGTTGATCTTGACGGCGTTGACGAGGCCCTGCTTGGTGATGGGCTTCTTGGCGGTCTGCGTCGAGGCCGCGCCCGCGAACAGGAGCGCCGCGCAGGCGGCGGCGAGCGCGGCGAACGTGACCCGGCTGCTCCTCAAAATCTTCTGCGTTCTCATGGCGAAAGCACCTCTCCCGGAAGCGCGAAGGGCGGGGGCCGGGGGCGAGGGGGAGGCCGGCGGCCGTCACCCCGTCCTCCGGCCCCCGCCCTTCAGTCGTCCCCCTGCACGCCGCCGTAGGACTTGACGAGCGTGATGATGAGTTCGGACTCGTTCTTCTTCTTCGTCAGCGGGGCGAAGTTGTAGTTCTTCGTGTCCTTGTCGCGCCTGACCTTGATGTGGAAGGCGCCGAGGTCGCGGCCGCCGAGCAGCGCGCCGAACGCGCCGCCGGCGAGGTTGTTGGTCTTTATCTCGCGGACGTTCGCGTCCTCGGTCTCGAAGGTGTCGCGGCCGTCGTCGGCCTTGAAGGTGACGTTGGTCTTGGTGACGAAGAGCGTGCCCGAGCACGTGTCCCTGAACGAGCCGTTGGCGTGGTCGTGGAAGACGCGGAACGAGGCCGAGCCGCCCAGCTCGACGGCGCGGCGCATGTTCTGCTCGGCCGCGGCGAAGTCGCTCTGGAGGTAGAGCTGCGTGAAGCCGAGGAGCTGGTAGGCGCGCGGCTGCGAGGCGTCCAGGCGGATGGCCTGCGTCAGCAGTTGGGTGGCGCGCGCCGCGTCGCGCGCGTCGTAGGCGGCGGTGGCCTGGTCGGTCAGGTCGTCGTAGTCGGGGGCCTTCGCGGCGGCGGCGCGCGTGTTGGCGGCCGGGGCGGCGGCGGGGCGCGCGCGGCCGGGCGCGGCGGCGGCGATGGCGCCGACGAGCGAGTTCGTCCCGCCGGCCGCCTTGATTTCGCGCGCCGTCTGCGGGCTCGGCTGGAAGCTGACGCCGCGCGCCTCGACGAACTGCTCGACGCGCGCCGCGGGCGTGCCGGCCTGGAGCATCGTGACTATCTCGCCCTTCGAGAGCGGCGGGCCCGCCGGGACGTTGGCGCGTCCGCGGGCATTGGCCCCGGCGGCGGGCGCGGGCGCGGCGGCCGCGGCGCGGTAGTTGGCGCGCGCCGCCTCGACGACCTCGGGGCGCGCGCCGGCCGCGCGCAGCTCGGCCTCGGCGTCAGGCGTCATCTGGAACGAGACGCCGCGCGCCTGCACCTGCTGCACCAGCTCGGCGGTCGAGAGCCCGTTGATGCGCACGGCCTTGACCAGACCCTCGCGCGTGATGGGGCGCTTGGCCTGCGCGCGCGCGGGGGCGGGGAAGAGGGCGAGCGCCGCCACCGCGAGCAGCGCGAAGCCGAGCCCCGCGCGCTTCAAACGTTCTGCCTTGAGCTTAGCCGTCAACATCTCGTCTCAGCGGTGTCTCGTCTTAGCGGTCGGGGCCGCTGCGCCGCGGCGCGCGGCCCCCCAGGTGGTCGGCCGGATGATTCGAGAACG
>DASVUF010000181.1:0-1619 GCA_036387195.1 Pyrinomonadaceae bacterium
GCCGGCGGCGCCGCTTCCCGTCTTCGCCGTTAAAGACGGCCGCGCCGCTTCTCGTCTTCTTTTCGTCCTGACTCGCGCCCCCCGCCTTTCGCCTCTCCCGAAAGGGCGCGCCTAACCCTGCACGACCAGCTTCGACGGCGGGAGGATGGCGGGCTTGCCGCGGTGCTGCCAGCAGCGGCCGGGGCCGCGCACGCGGCGCTGGCAGGGCGTGCCCTTCTGCGTCCGCGCGCCGCAGATGTAGACCGTCTCATCCGGGTCGGTCGGCCGCTCGTTCGCCGCCCCGTCCGGCCCGTACGCGGGCTCGGGCTTCGCGGCCGCGCCGCCCACGCCCGCGCCGACGCCCACGCCCCCCGCGGAAGCGTCCTTCAAGGCCGGCAGCGGCGCGACGCCCGCGCCGCCGCGTTCGAGGACGAGCGGCGGGCGCGTCGGCCCAGACAGCCGCCCCAGCAGAAAGCCCGGCGCGAAGAGCGCGCACGCCAGCGCCACGCACGCGCGCAGCCTCGCGCGACGGAAGCGCCGCCCGCACGCCTGACAGAAGCGGCGGCTCGTCCACACGCGCCAGCGCGCGCGCAGAACGCGCTCGCCGCACTCGCAGCAGAAATTCGGCCTGTACAAGTTTTTCGCATCCCCTTCACGCGCGGACGCCCTGTCGGCGGCGTCGTTCCGGAGACGCTCAGGAGGGAGCGTGGCGGCGAACCCCTTGAGCCGAGTCGCACAAGTTCGCGAGACGGCGCGGATTATACGCCCGCGCGGCCCCGCGTGGGAAGGCTTTAAAAGGCGGCCGGCCGCGTTTCACGCGCAGCCATGCGTTGCACGCGTGGCACGCGCGTGATATATTAGCCGCGTCCCCTTTGAGCCGCGCCGCGCCCCTTTCGAGGCCGGCCGAGCGGGCCGTGTGTGTGCGATGCGTCTGAAACTCTACTGCAACCGCTACGGACACTTTAAGGACGCGCTGGTCTGCTCGGTCAACTGCGTCTACCGCACGCGCTGCAACGACTTCGCGCTCTTCTACGACGAGCGGCGTGCGGAGGTGGACGCACTCGTCAACGACTACTACGCCGCGCGCCGCGAGCACTCGCGGCAGCAGCAGGGGCGCGTCCCCGGCGCGCCGGCCGCGGATTCGACGCTCGCGCACGTCCAGCCGGTCGCACGGCCCGAGGAGTTGCGCAAGCTGATACGTTTGGAGGTTTTAAGAGAGATGGCCGACTCCGTTTACATCTGGATTGACAAGGAAGACCGCGCCGAGCTGCTGGAGACGACGGAAGTGCTCCGCCGCGCCGAGCGCGGGCAGAAGGCGAAGAACATCTACCGCGTCGCGCAGGAGATGGAGCTGCGCTACCAGCTCGTGCCGCGCAAGCGCATAGACAAGGCCAAGCGCGTCGCCGCCGACGAGGCCGAGCGCGCCGAGGCGCGCCGCACGCGCCGCACGCCTTCGCGCACGCCCGCGCCCGCGCCCGTCCCCTTCCCCGCCCCCGTCGCCGCCGACGAGCCCGAGCGCGAAGCCCCGGCCCCGCGCCGCGTACGCGCACGCGCCGGGAGGTGAAGGCCGACGCGGGAGGCGAAAGTTAAGACGTGGGGTGGGGCGGCGCGCCTTTCCTCGCCGACCGGCGAGGAAAGGC
>DASVUF010000182.1:0-19026 GCA_036387195.1 Pyrinomonadaceae bacterium
CGCCTAAAGACTTCGGGCGGGAGTGATTTAAGGCCGTTGTCGCCCGCGGGCGACAACGCCCGGCCGCTGTCGCCCGCGGCATACGCCGGGAGGGGGAAGGCTCCGCGCCGGCAGAAGCGTGGCGCTCACAGTCTCTACGTCCTCGTCGTGTCCGGCCATCCGGCCGGCGACGGAAAAAGGGCGGAGCCCTTTCGCCTCTACGCCTGCGCCGCGCGGCTCTCTCCGAAGCTTTTATAGGGCTGCCGAAATCGGATTCGACGAAGGCGCTTTACAGCCCTGCTCAAAGACGGTGTAAACTCTGTCCATACCGTTACGCAGAAAGAAGAGGCCGCACGCTTTGCGCCCGCTCGCCTGTGGCGCGCGAGACTTAAATCGCGCCACGAGAAACGACCCGGACGGTTTCGCGCGGCCCCGACGAGGGAATGGATCGGAGTTTTTGATGACAGTCAGTTTTCCTTTCGACAACACTTACGCGCGGCTGCCCGCGCGTTTCTTCGCGCGCGTGTCTCCTACCCCGGTCAGGGCCCCGCGGCTCATCCGCGTGAACGAGCCTTTGGCCCTGCGACTCGGCCTCGACCCCGAACGGCTCGCCGGCGGTGAAGGCGTGCAGGTGCTGGCGGGCAACAGCGTCCCCGAAACGGCCGAGCCGATTGCCACCGCCTACGCCGGGCATCAGTTCGGCTCGTTCGTGCCGCAGCTCGGGGACGGGCGCGCGATTCTCCTCGGCGAACTCGTAGAGCCGGCCGGGGCGCGGCGCGACGTTCAGCTCAAAGGCGCGGGCCGGACTCCGTACTCGCGCGGCGGCGACGGGAGGGCCGCGCTCGGCCCCGTCCTGCGCGAGTACGTGGTCAGCGAGGCGATGGCCGCGCTCGGCGTCCCCACGACGCGCGCGCTCGCCGCCGTGACCACGGGCGAGACGGTGATTCGTGAGACGCTGCTCCCCGGCGCGGTTCTGACCCGCGTCGCCTCCAGCCACATACGGGTCGGCACCTTTCAGTTCTTCGCCAGCCGCGGGGACACGGAGGGGCTTCGGCTGCTGGCCGACCACGTCATCGCGCGACACTACCCGGACGCGGCCCGCGCCGAGAGGCCGTACCGCGCGCTGCTCGAAGCGGTGCTCCGGGCGCAGGCCGGGCTTATCGCCAGGTGGGTGCTAATCGGGTTCATCCACGGGGTGATGAACACGGACAACATGTCCGTCGCGGGCGAGACGATTGATTACGGCCCGTGCGCCTTCATGGACGCTTACGACCCCGAGGCGGTCTTCAGCGCGATTGACCGGCACGGGCGCTACGCGTACCTCAGGCAGCCGGCGATTGGCGGCTGGAATCTGACGCGCTTCGCGGAGTGCCTGCTGCCCCTGCTCTCGGACGATACGGACGCGGCCGTCGCCGAGGCGGAGGAAGCCCTCGACGCGTACGCGCCGGCCTTCGAGGGCGCGTACCTGGCGGGGCTCAGGCGGAAGCTCGGTCTGCTCACCGAACGCGAGGGCGACCTGGAGCTGGGACGGGAGCTGCTGCGGGCGATGGGCGAGAACGGCGCCGACTTCACGCTCACGTTCCGTCGGCTGTGCGAGGCGGCGTCCGTCGAAGGGGACGCGTCGGGCGTGCGGAGCCTGTTCGCAGACCCTTCCGCGTTCGACGAATGGGCGCCCCGCTGGCGGCGGCGGCTCGGCGAGGAGCCCGCGGACGCGGCCACGCGGCGCGCCGCCATGCTGGCGGTCAACCCGGAATACATACCGCGCAACCATCAGGTGGAGGCGGTCATCCGGGCGGCCACCGACGAGGATGATTTCGCGCCGTTCCACGAGCTGGTGGACGTGCTGTCGAATCCCTTCGAAGCCCGGCCGGCCTTCGCACGCTACGCGGAGCCGCCGGCGGAGCACGAAAGGGTGCTCCAGACCTTCTGCGGGACGTAAGCCGAGGGCTTGCGAAGAAAGAAAAGCCCCGACGGCATGTTGAGCCGTCGGGGCTTTTCTTTCTTCCGACGCGGCGCGAGGCGTGGTCGGAAACAGCCACCCTGCCGCGCGCTCCCCACGCAGGGAGCGCGCGGCCGAGGCCGGCGAGAAGACTACTGGAAAATCTTGCCGGACACGGTGAACAGGAGCGTCTGGATGGTGTTGACGCCGGCGCCGCCGACGTTGGGGCCGGCTATCTTGAAGAGGTTCGTGTTGAGGGGGCTGCCCGTGACCCTGTGGGCGACGGTCGGGTCGCCGAGGTAGCCGGCCGGGGCCGCCGGGAGGAACGCGGGGTCCCAGCGAAGGAAGACGTTGTTCCCGCCGTTCATGGACATGCGGAAGTCGCAGGGCGAGCCGCCGCAGCCGACGTCGGTGGTCGTGTCAATCTCGCCGGCGTCGTCGCTCTCCAGCGTCATGACGCCGAACGGGTGCGTGATGGTGTAGGTCGTGTTGGGGGCCAGCTCGTCAATGCGGACGCGGAGGCGGTCGAAGACGATCTGCTCGCCCACCACCGCGTCCTCGGTCGTGAAGGCGGCCTCCTTGGCGAGCACGAGGCGGGCGCGGCCGCCGCTGGGCAGGGTCATCTCGGCCTCGGCCGACCAGTAGAACGCCTCGCCGGGGAAGTTGATGAGCGCGGTCGTGACCGACGGGGCGCCGGTGACGCTGCTCAGGCAGAGCGTCGCGCTGTCGAGGCACAACTGGAGCTTGCGGCCCTGCTCGTCCTGGTGCCAGAGCGGGAAGCCCGTGCGCGGGTCAATCGGCCCGACGGCCTCGTTCGGCAGGCTGGGGTTCAGGCCGACGCCGCGCAGCGGGACGAGGTGCTGGCTGCCGGCGGCCGTGTCGGTCACCGTCAGGTTGGCGCGGCGGAAGCCGACGGCGAGGGGGTTGAACCTGACCGTGGCCGTGCACGTCCCCGCCGTCGTGAGCGTCGCGTTGATGCAGGTGGTCGAGACCAGCGTGAAGTCGGCGGCGTTGGCGCCCGTGATGGTGACGTTCGTGATGGTGACCGTGCCGGTCGTGCCGCCGTTGTTGACGGTGATGACGGTGTTCGGCGAGAGCGTCCCGGTGTTGAACCTGCCGAAGTCGAACAGGCTGAAGTTGCTACGCAGCGTCAGGGTCGGGGCGGCTTGGCCGAGCGCGGCCGCGCCGAAGGCCGCGACGGCGAAGAGGGCGACGAGCAGGCGCAGGGTCTGGTTGCGAAGGTTGGTGTAGGGAGTGTCTTTGGGTGACTGCATCGGAAATTTCCTTTTCGTAAGGGACGGTGTCCTTAGTCAGGTTGAGATTGATGAAGAGGCGCAGGGCGTCCGAGTCGGTAAGACTTAAGCCCTGTCAGGCGCGCTTGCCCGCCGCGCATGGAAGCGACGACGAGGCGGAGACTTTAACTTCCCTCTTGACTGTCTCGGGGAATGTTGGCCTCAGGCGAAGGCTTCCTCTCGAACGAAGGCGAGGAAGCGGCGGCGCGAATCACGGCAAGCGAGCGACCACTAAGCAACCGTCATACCTCGGCGCGCGGCGCGCGCCCGAACGCTCGTAAAGGCGCGGCGGGCGCGGGCGCCGTCCGCCGGCCCGCGGCGCGACGCCCATGCTCTTCGGTGTTTCACCGTAAATCAGTCCGGCGTCCGACCTGTTTCACTTTGGGAGACGAGCGTTGGCGCCAACGCCCGCCGGGCGCGGGCGCTCCGGGCGAGCGCGCCTTCAGGGCCTCGCTCAACGGCGCGCGCCCCGAGCGTGGAACCGGCGGGCGGCGGCCGCCCTTTTGACGCCGAAGGGTCTTACGCGCCGGCCACGGTATAACGGTTGCTCCGACTCCGCCCGACTCACCCGACCGCCCTTAAAGAAAGACATTCGCGTGAGAGGTTCTTTCGACCGGCGGGCGGCCGGGCGCGACCACATGTAATTCTCGACTTACACATTCGGGCCGGGCGCGACCGCGCGTCCGGCGCACACCCGACCGCGCGCGCACGCGTCGCGGCCCGGGCGGCGTTGACTCAGTTGTGAGCGCGCCGCGCGCGGGCGCGTCCGTCCCGACTTCGCCGCACAGAGACGGGGTCGTCGGTGTTGACGCTAAAAGATTTTCATCCGGTGTATTTCCGCGACCCGGCTCAACTCTGTTGCGTCGTGCCCTTAACCTCATCGGCGCCTTCCCGAGACGGCAGGCCACGTCAGAAGCCCGAAGCAGGCGCGGACGTGGAGGGCGTTTCGGCAGCCACCACAACCTTCGTCATATCCCATTGGAGTAATGTATGAGCCGCTTCCTCTTAAAGTTTACCGCCTCCGCCCTGGCGCTGGCGCTCGTGTCGGCGCCCGCGTGGACAGGCGCCGCGGCGCAGGCGCCGTCGCCCGCGCCGCCCGGCCAGAGTTACGTCGTGATTGATTTGACCCCGGCCGGCTCGGCCACCTCTTCGGCCGCGGGAGCGTCCGGCGGGCAGCAGGTCGGCAGCGCGGGGTTCGCCGCCGCGACGGCCGGCCAGCCGGTCGTGAGCCACGCGATGCTGTGGAACGGCTCGGCGGCCGGCGCGACAGACCTCGGCCCGGGGACGGCCGCCGCGGTCGGCGGCGGACAACAGGTCGGGAGCGCGAACAACCACGCGGCCTTGTGGCTGGGGACGGCGGCGAGCCGGGTTGACCTGAACCCCGCGCAGTGGGACCAGTCGGTCGCCGCCGGCGTGGCGGGCGGGCGGCAGGTCGGCTGGGCGACGCGGCGCGTCCTGTGCACCACGAAAAAGGGGAGTTGTTCCGACGGCAGGAGGACGGAGATACATCCGTTCATGTGGTCGGGGTCGGCGGCGAGCGCCGTTGATTTGACGCCGCTCGGGCTCGGCTTCGGGGCCGGGCGCGCGCTCGGCACGGACGGCGTGCAGCAGGTCGGCTTCGGGCAGCAGGTGCTCGGCATCAACGCCTTCAGCGGGCCGTTCGCGGTGGTCTGGTCGGGCACGGCCGACAGCGCGGTCAACCTCAACCCTCCCGACTCCGGCTCGTCGCAGGCCAACGCCGTCTCGGGCGGGCAGCAGGTCGGCTTCGGCTACTACCCGCACCGCGCGCTGCTGTGGAGCGGCAGCGCCGAGAGCGTGGTCGAGTTGCAGCCGGACGGTTTCGCCGCGTCCGAGGCCAACGCGACCAACGGCGTCCAGCAGGCCGGCTCCGGCTTCGTCGGCGACGCCTTCACGATGGAGGGGCACAGCCACGCGCTGGTCTGGGCGGGCAGCGCGGCGAGCGCGGTTGACCTGAACCAGTTTTTGCCGCCCGGCTTCACGGACGCGGCGGCGACGGGCATTGACGCGGCCGGCAACGTCGTCGGCTGGGCCAGCCGCGGCCCGAGCGACGACCCGGCCAACGTCCACGCCGTGATGTGGAAGCCGGTCGAGGCGGGCGCGGTGTTCGCGCAATCACTCGCGCTGAGCCGGTCGAGCATCGTCGCCGGCGACGCCGTGCGCGCGACGGTGACGCTCAGCCAACCGGCGCCGCAGGGCGGCGCGGTCGTCACGCTGTCGCGCGTCGTCGCCCCGGCGGCCGACGGCTCCGCGTCCCCCGTCACGGTCGAGATGCCGTCGGCGGTCAACGTCGGCGAAGGGGAGACGAGCGCGGGCTTCGACATCCTGACCGGCGTGACGACGTTGAACGGCTTCGGCCGCCCCCTGCTCGTTGACATTCAGGCGACCTACGGGGGCGCGACGCCGACCGCGACCTTGACCGTCGCCCCGCCGCTTTCCCTGTCTTCGCTCTCCGTCGCGCCGGGCAGCGTCGTGGGCGGCGCCGACGCCGCGGCGACTATCACACTTAACGGGGTCGCCCCCGAGGGCGGCGCGCTCGTCGCGCTCACGAGCGACAGCCCGGCGGCGGTCGCGCCGCCGAGCGTCCTCGTCCCCGCGGGTCAAACCGCGGTCACGTTCGGCGTCAGGACCAACGCGGTCACGGCCGCGACCACGGCGACGCTCTCGGCCACCTACGGCAGCCCGATCGCGGCCACCGGCACGGCCAGACTGGTCGTCAACCCTCCGGCCGCGCAGGCGTCCGACACCGTCTCGATTCAGAGGGTGGAGTACACGGCCTCCAAGCGGCAACTGTCGGTGCAGGCCACCAGCAGCAACGCGTCGGCGAGGTTGACGGTCTACGCGGCGGCGACGGGGCAGGCCATCGGCGTCCTCGGCAACAGGGGCGACGGGCGGTACGACGGCGCTTTCAGCGTGGCGACGAACCCGCAGAACGTCGTCGTCAGGAGCAGCCTCGGCGGCTCCGCGAGCCGCGCGGTGACGTTGAAGTAAGTCCGGGCCGGAGTCGGGAACCGCCCCGGGGGACGGCGCCGCCGCGAGCGGCGCCGTCCCCCGGGGCGCTCTACTTAGGGCGGCGCGCATGTTTCACCGTGAGACACGCGACGCCGGACAGTGTTTCATCCTGAAAGCGCGTTTCACGCGACAGCCCCGCCCGCCGCCGCGCCGGCAGAGGCATGACGATTGCCAAGAGTAGACCGCGACACATTAATCCTTCGGCGACGGTTCCCGAAAAGCTCTATTCGTGAACCGGCGCCCGATGAGCAGCCACCTCTTTAGCAGCGAGGCTCACTCTCTCTCGCGGGAGCGAGTCCTCACCCCGAATTAACGCCGCGCGCTGCGCGCCCCGGAACGCTCTACCGCCACATTGAAGCCGAAGGGCGCAAGAGGCCCTGGACAGGCCCGACCCCGCGGGCTCCTGTCACCTCCGAGCCCGGCGGCCAGGTTGAAGCGCATCCTGCGCGCCGCACGACGACGACGGCCCGAGCGCCCCGTGCGAAACACCGGCGTCCGGCGGGTTCGCCGGCGCGGCCGGCCCGGCTACGAAACATCCGTTCAAGGGCCTGATGCTCCCGGTATGCCCTAGTTCACTCCGCCACATGGCGCTTCGAACACCCCACTGAACCGTCGCCCGAGGGTTCAGTTTCAGTCCCAGAATGTTTCAGAAGGAGAATCGTTAATGGCAAACATCTCGAAGAGAGATCGAACGAGAGATAAACGGAGCCAGATCGCCGCCAAGAACCGGCGCGAGCTGATAGCCGAAGGCTACAAGCGGCGCGATCTGCTGAAGATGGGGCTGCTCACCAGCGCCGGCATGCTCATCCCGAAGGCGGGGCTGAGCGCCCGCCCGCTGACCGCCGCCGGCTACTTTTACGACGACACCCCGCAGAGCCGCCCGACCACGCCGTTCGTCGAGGACATGCCGCGCCTCGTCGAGAAGCCGTTCTCGACCTCGCCGACGGGGCTGACGGGCCCCGCGCCTACGGTCGCCCCCAACACGGCGGCGGGCGAGAGCCGCACCATCAACCACCAGGCTTTCACGAGCCAGCCGCCGCAGAAGTACTACGAGGTTCACCAGAAGGCTTTCCAGGCCAAGTCGCACCCGCAGTTCTCGGCCCCCTCGACCCTGTGGGGCTACGACGGCATCTTCCCCGGCCCGCTCTTCAAGGCCTTCTACGGCGAGCCGATGCTCGTGCGCCAGTGGAACGACCTGCCGCTCCAGTCGCAGAACGGCGGGTTCGGCAAGAACTCGACAACCGCCCACCTGCACAACGGCCACACGCCGCAGGAGTCTGACGGCCACCCCTGCTTCTTCAACGACAAGGGCAAGTTCTACGACCACCACTACCCGAACGTGCTGGCCGGCTTCCAGTCCACCCACCCCGGCCTGAACGCCGCGGGCATCCCCGGCGACCTCAAGGAGTCGATGCACACGCTGTGGTACCACGACCACCGCTTCGACTTCACGTCGCAGAACGTCTACAAGGGGATGGCCGGGATGTTCAACCTCTTCCACAAGAACGGGCAGTTCGACGGCGGCGACGAGACGACCGGCTTCCGCCTGCCGAGCTACCCGAACTTCGACGTCAACATGGTCTTCAACGACGCCGTCTACGACCTCGACACCGACCAGCTCGCCTTCGACCTGTTCAACCTCGACGGCATCCTCGGCGACAAGTTCCTCGTCAACGGGAAGGTGCAGCCCGTGTTCCGCGTCAGCCCGCGGCGCTACCGCCTCCGCTGGCTCAACATGGGGCCGTCGCGCTTCTACCAGTTCTGCATCCTCGACCCGACCAACAACTCCAAAAAGGCGTTCTGGCAGTTGAGCACGGACGGCAACCTCCTCGACCGCCCCGTCAAGGTCACCGACGTCCGCCTCTCGGTCGCCGAGCGCACGGACGTGGTCGTTGACTTCACGGGCCTCGCCGGCCGGACCTTCTACATCGAGAACCGGATGATTCAGGACGACGGCCGCGGGCCCGACGGCGACCTGTTCAGCCCCGGGCAGGGCAACAAGATTCTGAAGATCGTCGTCGACCAGCCGGCCGTGGCCGACAACAGCGTCAACTTCGACACGGCCATCCCGGCGCTCCCCGCCGGCACGCCCTACTTCTACGGCTACCCGACGACGACCGACCCGGTGCGGGTCACGCGCACCTTCAAGTTCGAGCGCAACAACGGCCAGTGGGCCGTCAACGGCCGGTTCCCGGACTGCATCGAGCCGCCCCGCTTCTCCGTCAAGCTCAACACGGCCGAGAAGTGGATTTTCCAGAACAACTCGGGCGGCTGGCAGCACCCCATCCACATGCACTTCGAGGAGTTCCAGACCCTGAAGATCAACGGCGCGGCGCCGTCCAAGACCGGCCTCATCACGGCCGGGCGCAAGGACGTGTTCCGGCTGGAGCACAACATGTCGGCGGAGGTCTACTTCCGCTTCCGCGACTTCAAGGGGCTGCTCCCGATGCACTGCCACAACGTCGTCCACGAGGACCACGCGATGATGGTGCTGCTCCAGATCAACGACACCGGGGACCTCAAGACGAATCCGTAGCCCGCGGGACGGAGAAAGGATTGGCCGAATGACCAAGAACATCAGCAGAAGGAACGTGATGGCCCTGCTCGGCGTCGCGCCCCTCGTCGGCGCCGCCGTCGTGCGGGGCGAGACGCCGAAGCCCGCGGCCGCGGCGAGGCCCGAAGACGTCGCGTCGCGCGACCGGATCAGGCAGCGCCACTTCCCCAACGTCCAGCTCGTGGACCACGAGGGGCGGAAGGTGCGCTTCTACGACGACCTGATTAAGGATAAAATCGTCGTCATCAACTTCATGTACGCGAAGTGCGAGGGCATCTGCCCCGGCATCACGACGAATTTGGTGAAGGTGCAGCGGCTGCTCGGCGCGCGCGTGGGCAAGGACATCTTCATGTACTCCCTGACGCTCAAGCCGGAGCAGGACTCGCCCGAGGCGCTGGCCGAGTACGCGAGGATGCACAAGGTCGGGCCCGGCTGGCGGTACCTGACCGGCTCGCCCGCCGACCTGGAGTTGCTGCGGCGCAAGCTCGGCTTCACCGACCCCGACCCGCTGGCCGACGCCGACAAGTCGAACCACATCGGCAACGTCCGCTACGGCAACGAGCCCTTGCAGCTCTGGGCCGCCTGCCCGGGGATGAGCAATCCGAAAATGATCGTCGAGTCCATCGGCTGGCTCGAGCCGGCCGAAGACCGCGCGCAGGCGAAGGGAGATAGCAAATGACCACTCAGATGCGAACAGGCGAACGCCTGACCGGCGCGCTGCTCATAATCGCGCTCACGCTGCTCTCGTCGGCCGTCGCGTCCGCGCAGACGTCCGGCGCCACGATGACCACGACCACCGAATCAACGGTCACGCAGCCGAAGACGGTGGCCGCCACCGACTCGACGGCGGTCACCAGCGTCGGCCTCGACGCCGGCGTCACCAGCCTCGCCTCCGACTCCAACGGCAACGTCTACGCGACGCTCCAGTACACGAACAAGATCGTGAAGCTGAACGGCGCGGGCACGGTCGTCGGCACGTTCGCCGCCGGGCGGAACCCGACCGGGCTGGTCGTGGACAACGCGGCCGGCGTCCTCTACGCGCTCAACAACGCCGACAACACCATCACGAAGATGGGGCTCGACGGCTCGCCGCTCGCCACCTTCAACGTGGCCGGCGACGGGCCGGTCTACGCGGCGCTCTACAACGGCACGCTCTACGTCGCCTGCGAGCGCAGCAACACCCTCGTCCGCCTCTCGGCGGCGGACGGCGCGGCGCTCGGCTCGACGGCCGTCGGCGCGCGCCCCGTCTGGGTGAAGGTCGGCCTCTCCTACACCACCAGGACGCTGACGCTCGACGAGCAGCCGGCCGCGAGTTCGACGAGCACGGCCAGCTCCGAGACGGCCGCGACCTCCGAGATCACGGCCGTGGACATGGAGCAGACGGACGGCGACTCGACCATGGCGAAGCCGAACGCGGTCGCCACCATCTACGTCTCGTGCAACAAGGCCAACCAGGTCTGGAAGCTCTCGCCGGCCGGCGGCGTCCTCGCCAAGTTCGACACCGGGCGCGGGCCGTTCGGCCTCGCCGTCAACAGCAGCGGCGAGTTGCTGGTGGCCTGCTTCTGGGACGCCGTCGTGATGCGCCTGAGCAGCGCCGGGGCGGTGCTCTCGAAGACGGCCGTGGGCGACGGGCCGGCGGGGCTCATCCCCTACGGCAACGTCGTGGCGGTCGTCTCGAACGGCGCCAACAGCGTCACGCGGCTGTCGCTGTCAAACGGCGCCTTCATCAACAAAGACCTGGTGGACAGGTCTCCGCTCATCGGCACGTCCAACGGCTCGTCGCTGTGGATAGCGTGCACGGGCAGCGGCACCATCGCCAAGCGCGCCCTCTAAGGGGGGCCGTCAGGCCGCTTCCGTCGGGGCGCCCGGCGGCGGGGGGTTTTCGGGCCCCCCGCCGCCGGGTCGCTCTTCCACCAGACAGCCGGGGGGTTCCCCGCGGGCGGGGATGTATTTTAGTCGCGGCGGGAGGCACTGTTGTTCATAAGGGGGACCAAAGGAATGTTACCAGCCATCAAGCAGTCCGCGCAGACCACATCCAAGGCATTACTCTTCCTGACGTTGATGCTCTTCGCCGCCGCGAGCGCCGCCGCCCAGACCGCGTCGCTCGCCGGCAGGGATTACCCCATCATCGGCAACACGCACGTCGCCGCCGACTTCAACGGCGACGGCCGTCCCGACCTGGCGGGCGCGGGCATCAACGTCCGCGTGTCGCTCAACAACGGCGACGGCACGTTCCGCCCCTACGTCGAGTACCCGGCCGGCGGGTTCACGCAGGACGTCGCGGCGGGCGACCTCAACGGCGACGGCCGGCTCGACCTGGTCGTGACGAACGACAGCGAGCAGACGTCGCTGACCGTGCTCCTCGGCGCGGGCGACGGGACGTTCGGCGCCCCCACGGGCTTCGCCAACGTCACCGGCTACGACTCGCCGTCGGTCGCGCTCGCCGACTTCGACCGCGACGGCCGGCTCGACGCCGTCGTCGCGCACCAGTTCTCGTGCTTCAACGCGGGCTGCACCGTCGGCGACTCGCTCACCCTCTGGCGCGGCGTCGGCGACGGCGGCTTCCAGGCGCCGCAACAGCTCACCGTCGGCTTCGCCCCCTACAAGGTGGCGGTCGCCGACGTGAACAACGACGGCAACCTCGACGTCGGCGTGGCGGGCGGCGACGGCGGCGTCTTCATCCTGATAGGGGCCGGCGACGGGACGTTCCGGCAGGCGCCCGACCTGGCGATAGTGCCGGGCGTTGACAACACCGACCTCGCCTTCGGCGAGTTCAACGGCGACGGGATAGCAGACCTGGCCGTCGCCGCCGACGCGGATCACAGGACGGTCATCGTGCTCGGCAACGGCGACGGCACGTTCCGCCCGTCGGCCTCCATCCCGGACGCGCTACAGGAGCGGCCGGGCGAGCTGACGGTCGCCGACTTGAACGGCGACGGGTTCCAGGACGTGCTGCTGGGGATGGCCGGCTGCTGCACGGTCAGCGGCGACGGGATGCTCGGCGTGCTCTACGGCACGGGCGCGGGCGCCTTCAGGGCCGTGACGCGCTACCTCGTCCCCGGCTTCGTCGTCCAGAAGGGCGGCGGGGCGCTCATCGCCTCCGACTTTAACGGCGACGGCAGGCAGGACGTGGCCTTGCAGGTGCGCGGCAACACGCCCGGCACCACCATCCTGACCAACACCACGGGCGCCCCGACCGCGGCCTTCGCCCTGGGCGCCGTCCAAATCACGCCTTCGAGCGTCGTCGGCGGCACGCAGGCCGAGGTCAACGTGACGCTGGCCCCCGGCGCGGTCGCCCCCTCGGGCAGCCGCTCGCTGACCGTTTCGAGCAGCAGGAGTTCGGTCGTCCCGGCGCCGACCGGCGTCCGCATCCTCGCGGGGATGACGAACGTCAGGTTCAGGCTCGACACGGCGAGCGTGACGACGACGCAGAGCGTCACCATCACCGTCTCGGCCGGCAGCGGCAGCTCGCGCAGCGCGACGCTGACCGTCACCCCGGCGGGCGCCGCCACGCTCGGCTCGTTGCAGACTCAGCCCTCGACCGTCCCCGGCGGCGCGGGCTCGACCGGCGTCGTCAGCCTGACGCCCGGCACGGTCGCGCCCTCCGGCGGCGCGGTCGTCTCCGTCACGAACGACAACCCGTCGCTCGTCACCACGCCCTTCAACGTCACCATCGCCGCCGGCCAGTCCTCGGCGTCGTTCCCCATCAGCACGCAGCAGACGGGGCTGACGACCGCCGTCACCATCACCGCCGCCTACGCGGGCGCGACCCGCAGCGCGACGCTCACGGTCACCGCCCCGTCCAACGGCGCGTCGGTCGCGGCCGTCACGCTCACGCCCTCGACCGTCGTCGGCGGCTCGGCGCAGGCCGTCAGGGCGCAAATCAGCCTGACCGGCGCGGCCCCGCCCGAGGGGGCGACCGTCACGCTGTCGAGCAGCGACACGGCGGTCGTTCGCCTGCCGGCGTCGCTGTTCATCGCCGGCGGGGCCTCCAGCGGCTTCGTTGACTTCACGACCTCCGCCGTCAGCGCCCCGAGGCAGGTGACGGTCGGGGCCGCTTACGGCGGCTCGACGCAGTCGGCCGTGCTGACGGTCAACCCGGCGCCGGCTCCGCCGGTGACGCTGACCGGCGTCACGCTCAACCCGACTTCGGTCACGGGCGGCGCCTCGTCGCAGGGCACGGTCACGCTCAGCGCCCCGGCGCAGTCGGCGACGGTCGTCAACCTTTCGTCGAGCAGCGCCGTGGCCGGCGTCCCGGCCAGCGTCACCGTCCCGGCCGGCGCTTCGTCGGCGGGCTTCAACGTCACCACCACGACGGTCACCACCACGACGAGCGTGACCATCACGGCCGTCTCGGGCGGCGTGACGCGCGCCGCCACGTTGACGGTCAACCCCGCGGCGACGACGCCCGCCGACACGGTCGGCGTGCAGAAGGCCCAGTACAACTCGTCCAAGCGCACGCTCACCGTCGAGGCGTCGAGCTCGCGCTCGACCGCGACGCTGCGCGTCTACGTCACCTCCACCGGCCAACTGATCGGCACGCTGTCGAGTAAGGGCGGGGGCAGGTACGAGGGGCAGTTCAACGTGGCCTCCAACCCGCAGAACATCACGGTGCGCAGCAGCCTCGGCGGCTCGGCCACGAAGGCCGTGTCCGGCAAGTAAGCGGCCGCCGGCTCTAAGACGGAACGGGGACGGGACTTCTGCACGGCGCGGAAGTCCCGTCCCCGCGAGGTCGCCCGCCAAACGCCGCGCGGCCGCCCGTCGCCTACTGAAAAGACAACCGACCGGCAAGGCTCCGCCCTGCCCTCGCGATTACGTAAAGACCGAAGACCGACGCCCACGACAGAGGATTCACCCGTGCACAAGAAAATCGTTTTATCGCTCGCCCTTTTACTGGCGGCCCTCGCGCCCACGATTTCGCCGGCGGCAGGCGCGCACGACCACGCAGCGCACGCGCCGAACGGGCAGGAGCGGCGCCGCGCCGTGCCCCGCGCGCGCCGCCGCCCGGCGAAGCGACGCCAGACCGCGCAGAAGCAGCAGGCCATGTACACCTGCCCGATGCACCACGAAGTCCGCTCCAAGACTCCCGGCGAATGCCCGAAATGCAAGATGGAGCTTGAGCTGGAAGAGACGCCCGCCAAGGCGAAGTCGGAATAAACGTCGGAGCCTGAAGGCCGGCCCGCGCGCGCGGGCCGGCCTCCGGACTGGAAGGGCAGAAAGATTATGAATCAGGTATTGGGCGTCGGGATGCCGGGCATGACGGAGATGCTGCTCGTCCTCGGCGTCGTGCTCCTCATGTTCGGCGGCACGCGTCTGCCGCAACTGGCTAAGGGGCTCGGCTCCAGCATACGCGAGTTCAAGAAGGGCGCGGCCGGGACGGACGAGGCCACCGCCGCGCCGGCCGAGACGGCGGGGCGCGCGGAGCGGAGCCTCGATTAAATAGACGTCGGCCCGGCCGGCTTCACAACCCCTCGACCGCGACGCCGGGCCACCGGCGGGCGCGGTCTTTTGGTCTGCGGGCAGGGAGGCGGCCGGAGCGCCGCCTAAGCGCCTCCTTCCCGGCTTCGACTTCGACGGCGCGTCTGAGATGATAGCCGCGCCCGTCGTGGCGCACGTCATTTTCGGCCCGCGGAAGCCGCCCGCGCCGGGCGCGCACTTCAGAAGACTTCAAGCGGACTCGGGGAGCCGGGGCGCGGCTCGAAACCGAGTGGCGAGGCGCGCGACCTCGCGGCCTCCGCCGAGGTAAGTTTTGCGACACTGCCCGCCCGCGGGCGAAAGAGGGATAACGTGAAGACCGTCGCGACGGTGGAAAGTCTCTGGCGCTACCCGGTCAAGAGCATGGCCGGCGAGGAGGTGACAGAAGCGTTCGTCGGCTTCGCCGGCGTCTACGGCGACCGCTGCTACGCCTTCAGGGATTCGGACGCCCGCAAAGGCTTCCCTTACCTGAACGCGAACGTGCAGCAGAGCATGCTTCTCTACCGCCCGCGGTTCCGCCACCCGGAGAGGGCGGCCGCGCCGCCGAACCTTGCGGAGGCGCAGGCCATCGGGCCCGGCGTCACCCCCGCCGGGCCTGAGCCGGGCGACATGGACCTCGACATCCTGACGCCCCTCGGCGAGGTCGTGCCGGCTGACGACCCGAGGCTCGTAGAGATGCTGCGGGAGGGGCTGCGCGGCGAACACCGCCTCACGCTCGTGCGGTCGGAGCGCGCGCTGACCGACTGCCGCCCCGTCTCCCTCATCGGCCTACAGACCATCCGGCAGGTCGAAGGCGAGGTCGGGCGCCCGCTCGATAAGCGGCGCTTCCGCGCCAACGTCTACCTCGACCTTGCGGCGGGGGGCGGCTTCGGCGAAGACGATTGGGTCGGCCGCAGGCTGCGAATCGGCCCCCGGGCTGTGGTGTCTGTGCTGGAGCGTGACCCGCGCTGCAAGATGATTTCGCTCGACCCCGACACGGGCGGGCACGACCCCGAAGTGCTGCGCGGTGTCGCGCGGGAGCACGCGGCCTGCGCCGGCGTGTACTGCGCCATCCTGGTCGAGGGGATGGTGTCGAAAGGCGACCCCGTAGAGGTCGTCCCCTGACAATCGCCCTCAAGGCGCCTCAGGCGTCCCGGCGCCTTCACAGCCCGAACCACGCGCGGCACGCCGCCATCTCGGCTTCAGACGCGCGCGCGGGGAGCGCGTACTGCGGAACCCTCAACTTCTCCCCGGCCGGGTAAAATTGCACGTCCTTCCGGCCTCGCGAGTCCATAACCGTGAGTCGAACCACCTTCGTCGGGTCGCCGTAGAAAATTTGCGCCCCCAGTATTTGTTGCCCGCTTCTCAGGCCGGCGCGGAAGGCGGGGCCGCCTTCCCTGACCGCCCCGACGCACTTCCGCGACCCCGACTCCGCGAACTCGAAGCCCAAATCAAATTTACTGACCGTCGCCGCCTTCAACTCCGCCACGGGCCCGAGCGCCGAGCGGTGGGGCGGGATTAAGCCCCCCGATTCGACGTGTTTTTTTATGTCGCCCCGAACGCCGCACTTCAGGTAAGCCCCGAGCAGTTCGGCGACGAGCGCCGGCGAGAGGAGAGCGCCCTTCTCGCGCGCCGCTCTAAACAGGTCGGTCATGGCGTCGTCGAGAGAGTGGCGGCCCCGGCTCGCAACCCGTACGCGCGCGTTCCAGTTGTGGGCGAGGATGTCGCCGCGCCTGTAAGGGATGCGGCGGAGTTCGTCGTCGCGCCAGTAGTCCCTGAGAATCCTCCCGTTCCCCGCCTCTCGGAGGGGCGAAGTGTAGTAGTCGAGGATGGCCTTGTTGTAGTCATCGAAGTACTCCTCAAGCGTGATGAGGCCCGCGCGCAGGAGCAGCAGCCGCGTGTAGTATTCGGTGAACCCCTCCGTGAACCAGTAGAGGAGTTCTTCGGGCTGCGCCGGCCGGATTTTACCCCCGTTCCACGCGTGGAAGAGTTCGTGTGCGAGCAGGTGCTTGAGGCGCAGCCCTACAGGCTCGTCGGTGGAGGCGAAGGTCGCGAACGAGTCGGTCAGCCCCGTCCCGCCGAAGCTGCCGAGCGGCTGGCTCGTCCGTATGAGGGTTATCAGGAAGTAGGGGAAATCGTCATCCCCCCAGAAGCTCCTCTGCGCCTCGACGACCTTCCCGGCCAGCCCGAAGAAGTCCCGGTCGGGGAAGTTCCAGCGCCCCCTCAGCGCCACGTAGAGTCGCCCGCCCCGCACGAGAATCTTTTTCACCCTGAAATCCCCGCCCACGTAGACGGCGCGCCGCAGTTGGCTGAGGCTTTTATTAATAATCCGGGAGCGCCGGCCCGCGCCGAAACTGTGGCTGAGCGCCCACCCGTCGGGCAGCCCCTCCCAGTTAAGCTCGATGAGCCTCGGCCGCTCGTCGTCACGGTCGGGGTGAACGAAGAATCCCTCGCCGATAAAATGAAAGTAGTCTTCCTGCAAAACGGGCCGGTAGCATTGCCCGAAGTCGGTGACGCCTCCCGCCCAGTTTTGACGCACCTGGTACTTGATGGTCACCGACTGGTTCGGCCGGTGCGAGACGATTTTGCGGTGCGGGGAGCGAGAGTCGTGGATGACGACGCCGCGGGTTCGCGGGGGCATGAGTCTGACGGCGTCGAAGAGTTCTCTCTGCCCCGCCCACTCCGAAGGCAGAATGATTCGCGTCCGCCCCGTCCTGCCGCCCCTGAAGCGGAGGCTCACGTCGAAGCGTAAATCACCCGGACGCCTGACGTATTTGAAAGTATAGCTGAGTTCCGGCGGCCCGCCGTGTTTACCTTTTGACATGGGCGCAGCAGGGTTGTCGTTAAAAAGGATGGCCCCGTAAACCTTCCGACCGACTCGGCCTCCGACCCCGTCGGCGCGCGACGTGGCCGCGGCCGGCCGGCCGGCCGCGACGCGGAGTTTACGCGCCGGAATCGGGCCCTGCCGGGCGCCGCCGGCGGTCCGGGGCGGGCGTACAAATTTTATTGATTTTTTCCCGCCGCGTGAATAGAATGCCGCCGCCTGCCGCACCACATCGCCTGAACCCGGTCGGGCCGGCGCATCCGCAGTTCGTCAGACGGCGCCGGCTGAGTAGTAGACAAAGAGAGGCGCGACGTGGCGCGACTCACGCGCAGGTGTTCAAGTCTCCGAGCGCAGTATCCCACAACCGCCACCGCCCCTACGCGGTCGTGGGTATCTTCCGTACCGGACTGTCGCGTCAGAACGGCGTGAGGCTTTAACGCCGGGTTCCGTAGTCAAACCGAAGTATCCGCAACAGTCCATCGCGGGCCAGTTTTGCCGGCGGCAGCCCACCCTGCTCTCGCTCAAGACGGAGGGAACCATGGACCGCAGAGTGCAGACAGCCCTCGACCTCATCAGGATGAACCTTCAGACGGAGATACTGTTCGACGACGTGGCCAGGTCGCTGAACATCTCCCCGTCACGCCTGCGTTGTCTGTTCAAAAACCAGGTCGGCATGTCGCCTTCGCAGTACGTTAAAAATCTCAAGATGCAGAAGGCGCGGGAACTCGCCGAGACCACCTTCCTGAACGCGAAGCAGATTATGACCCTGCTCGGCATCAACGACCAGAGTCACTTCACGCGCGACTTCAAGAGGGTTCACGGCATGACTATAACAAAATACCGCGCCTACTCCGGCGGCTTTTCGCCCGCCGCGTGTGAGCAGGAGGCGCGGGGCGGGTCGGCGGTCGCGGCGGCCCACGAATAGTCAAAGCGGCCAATAAACAGTCGCGCCGGCTAATGACGCCTCAGCCCGGCGCGGTGTAGAGTTTGTCCCGCTCGACCCCTGACACCTCGGGTTACCGCTCCGGTTCATTTTGGATTCTCAGGAACTCCGCCCGCGTCCCGTCGCGGTGGGTGAGACGAAGTCGCTTAACCCCTCCGGCCGTATAAAGTAGATAGCCCCTCGGCCGGGGGCTTGGAGTTCGGGGAGCCGCCCGAGACACGCCAGGGCCTCATCGCCACAGTCACGAAGCACCGGGAACGTAAGGATACCTCTGCCGAATCGGCCCGGCCCGGCTCGGCGGCTTCCGGCGATTCTTTCCTGTTCGCGCGCGCGCCGCGCGAGCCGGGGACTAGCTCGTCCTACGCCCGCTCGGGAAGCCTTATCCTCGCGTCGCCCCGGCCGTCAACCGAAGCCCGAATACGCGGGATGCGCGGCCCCCGCTTCTTTGACCGCGCCTCGCTTAGGTTCAGGATTGCCTACTCAAAAAATGGAGGAGTGAGCCATGAGTGATGAGAACGTCAATGAGGGACAGGAACGCAGAGAGTTTCTGAAGAAGGTTGGACTCGGGGGCGCCGCCATCGTGGGCGGGGCCGTCCTGGGCGCGCCGAACGTCGCCGCCGCGACGCCGGACGATAAGAAGAAGGGCGCGAACGTCGCCCCGTTCACGACCAAAACCTTCTCCTCGAACCTGAAACCGGAGGCCGAGACCTCGAACAAGTTCATCATAGACGTGCAGGACTGGGTGCTCGACGACCGCGCGCTCGCCAAGATCAACAACGCGCTCGTCGCGACGGCCGTGGATCAGGTGCGGCGGCTCGGGAAGACGACCCCGCTCAACACCGCCGCGGCCATGCAGTGCTTCGGCCAGTTCGGCTCGTTCAACAGCTTCGGCTCCTTCGGCTCCTTCGGCTCTTTCGGCTCCGGGCCCGAGCCCATAGAGCAGGGCGACATAATTTACGCCCAGAGCTGAGTTCCCTGGGCGCGGCGGCGCGCGGCCCCTCGGGGCCGCGC
>DASVUF010000183.1:0-8094 GCA_036387195.1 Pyrinomonadaceae bacterium
CCGTCAAGGCCCGGTTGACGGCGCGCGCGACGCCTGAAGTGAATGAGCCGGGGCGTTCGTCTGGGCGGCCGCCCCCCTTTGCGCCGCCCTGGGCGCGGAGGCGTGTCGGCCGCCGGGGTCGGCGCGCGGCCCGAGGCCCGCGCGGGCGGGGCCGGCGCCGAGGTCACTGCGTGATGTGTATCTCCTCTTCCGCCCCGGAGTGGCGCAGGAAGAGGGCGAGGGCGCAGACGCAGAGCACCACGAAGCCGCCGATGGCCTTCCAGAGGTGCGGCGTGTTCCCCTGCGGGTCGGTGGTCGCGGCGAACAGGTAGAACTGGTAAACGGCGAAGCCGAGCGCGGCGACACCCACGATCCCAAGCAAAACGTCAACCAGGCTCTTCATCGTGAACCTCCTGAGTTCGGTAAGTTTGACACTCGTCGGCTTTGACAGAATAAAGCCGGATAAGTCCGCCTAAGAGAATTTGCCGGGTTTTGCTGTAAGCGAACGGTAATGCTCGGATTCGGATTCGGCGCTATGTTAGCGCCGCGCCCCGCCAGAAGCAAGAGAGTTTTTGAAAGGGCGAAGGGCGGAGGGCGGGCGAATCGAGGCCGGGCCGCGCGTGCGACGGCGCCCGCTTCGTCCCCCGCCCTTCGGCCTTCAGAGGATGAGCCTGCGGTCGCCGGCGCGGCGGGTGACGCGCTCGCGGTCGAAGTATTCGAGCAGGGGGATGGCGTACTTGCGAGAGACGCCGGAAAGCTCTTTGAAGGCGGCGACGTCCATCAGGCGGTCGGCCGTCGCGGCGGCGTGCTCGCGCAGCGCCGCCGTGAGGCGTTCGAGCGCCTCGCGGTGGAAGAGCAGGTCCTCCTTGACGCGGACGAGCGCGCCCGCGTCGAGCAGCAGTTGGAGCAGCTTGCGCAGGTGTTCGCGCTTCGCGGCCGCGCCGCCCGCGCGCGCGAAAGCCTCTTCGAGCCCGGGCGCTTCGAGCGCGGCGTCGCGGTAGACGGCTTCGAGCCGGTCGCGCAGCGCCGCGTCCTCGGGCGAGAGGTCGAGGCTGTGGCCGCCGGCGCGCACCAGCTCGCGCTCGGCGACGAGCGAGCCCTCGCCCTCGGCCGCCTTCAGCGCGGCGCGGAACAGCTCGGGCGCGGCGCGCGAGAAGACGCGCTCGCGCAGCGTCTCGCGGGCGAGGCCGCGCGAGAGCGGCTCGCGGCGGTGGTGCGCCTCGACCTCCGCGACGGCCGCGCGGACGAGGCCGCGGAAGACCTCGCCGGCGACCAGCACGCCCTCCGCCTCGACGAGCGCGCCGCTGACGACGTTTTCGGCGGCGGCCGCGTCGAGCACGTCGTCGCGCCAGCCCGTGCGCGCGGCGGCGTCGGCGCGCGGCAGCCCGCGCTCGCCGGCCGTCCCGGCGAAGTAGGCGAGGCGCGCGGCGCGGCCCGCGCCTTCGAGCGCGGCGAGGCGCGCGCGGGCCGCCGCGCGGTCGCGGCCGCGGTGCTTCTGCGCGTGCGCGTCGAGGACGACGCCGCCCGCGACGGTGCGCTGCGGCGAGTACGTGCGGACGATGAGGCGGTCGCCGGGCAGCGCGACGACCGGCGCTTCGAGCCGCAACTGCGCGATGCCCTTCGAGCCCGGCGCGACCTCGCCCGCCTCTTCGAGCGCGGCCACGCGCGCCAGCACCTCGGCCGCGCCGTGGTGGACGCGCACGCGCTGCCGCGTCCGCAGCGGGCGCGTCGCGTCGGCGAGCACGTCCACGGCCACGTCCAGAATCTGCGTCGGACGCAGACGCCCGACGGGCGCGAGCACCATCCCGCGCGCGACCGACGCGGCGTCCACGCCGCCGAGGTTGACGGCCGTCCTCTGCCCGGCCGAGGCGCGCCTGACCTGCGCGCCGTGGACTTGCAGGCCGCGCACGCGCGCGCGCGCGCCCGCGGGCAGCAGCTCAAGCTCTTCGCCCTCGGCCACCTCGCCGGCGACGAGCGTCCCCGTCGCCACCGCGCCGAAGCCGCGCATCGTGAAGGAGCGGTCAACGGGCAGCCGCGCCACCGCGTCCGACGAGCGCGCGGGCGCGGCCAGCGCCGCCTCGCGCAGCGCCGACTTCAGCGCCTCGATCCCCTGCCCCGTCCGCGCGCTCACGGCGGCGACGGCCGCCCCTTCCAGGAACGACCCGGCGACCAGCTCCTCGGCCTCCGCGCGGACGAGTTCGAGCAGCTCCTCGTCCACGGCGTCCGACTTGGTGAGGACGACAATCCCGTTGGCGACGCCGAGCAGGCGGCAGATGTCGAAGTGCTCGCGCGTCTGCGGCATCACGCCCTCGTCGGCGGCGATGACGAGCGCCACGAGGTCGAGCCCGTGCGCGCCGGCCAGCATGTTCCTGACGAAGCGTTCGTGGCCGGGCACGTCCACGAAGCCGACACGCACGTCGCCCAGGTCAAGCTCGGCGAAGCCGAGGTCGATGGTGATGCCGCGACGCTTCTCCTCGGGCAGGCGGTCGGCGTCCACGCCCGTGAGCGCGCGCACCAGCGTCGTCTTCCCGTGGTCAATGTGGCCGGCCGTGCCGACGATGACGGATTTCATAGGCGTGAACCGTGAACCGCGAAACGTGAACTTCGACAAGAATACGGCCGCGAGCCGCGAGCCGTAAACCGCGACGGGATGCGAACCGCCTCCTTCTCGTCGCGGCTTAAGGCGCGCGGCTTTTCAACGCCATTTGAAGACGCCGAGGAGGTCGGAGAAGTCGTCGCGCCAGACGACGAGGCCGGGGGCCGAGGCGTCGAGCGGCAGCCAGCGCGGGTCGGAGGCCATCGCGCCAAGGTCTTCGGGCGCGCGCGCGACGGCGACCCACGTCGAAGGGTCGCGGCCGACATCCGAGTCGTCGGCGTGGTCCGCGTCGCGGCCGTCGTTGAAGACGCGCGCGTGGAGCCGCGCGTCGGCCGCGAGCCCGCCGGCCACGCGTTCGAGTTCGAGCGCGCGGTTCGAGACGTGGAAGGCCACGACGCCGCCGGGCGCGAGCTTCGAGAGGTAGAGCGCCAGCGCCTCGCGCGTCATCAGGTGCGCGGGCACGGCGTCGGAGCTGAAGGCGTCGAGCGCGATGAGGTCGTAAGCGCCGTCGGGCGCCTCGCGCAGACGCAGCCGCGCGTCGCCGACGACGACCGAGACGGGCGCGGCCGAGCACTCCGAGATGTACGTGAAGAGTCTGGGGTCGCGCGCGACGCCGACCACCTCGGGGTCTATCTCGTAGAACGTCCAGGACTCGCCCGCGCGCGAGTAGGCCGCGGTCGTCCCCGCGCCGAGGCCGACGACGGCGAAGGCGCGCGGCGGGGCGGGCCGCGCCGCGCGGCCGACCTTCACGTCGCCGGCCGTCGCCCGCGCGCGCAGCGCCTCGAAGATGGAGCCGAGCGGGCCGCGCCGGTGGTAGTAGGAGACGGGCTCGCAGCGCCGCCGCGGGTCTGTGTACTGCTGGCCGTGGCGCGTGCTGCCGTGGCGCAGCCAGCGGATGGTGTCGGCGTCGTCCGAGAAGACGCGGTGCGCGCCGTAGAAGTTGCGCGAGGCGTGCAGCGTCCGCCCGTCCGAGTCGTGGAAGAGCGCGGACGCCAGCATGACGAGGCCCAGCCCGAGCGCGAACCGCAGCGGCCGCGGCGCGTAGAAGTGGTTGAGCAGGAAGAGCGGGACGCCGAGCGAGAGCGCGACGCGCTCGGCCCCCGTCAACTCGAACTGACGCGCGACGAGCAGCAGCGCCGCCGCGAGCAGGCCGATGAGGGCGGCGAGCCGCACGTCGTGCCACCCCTCGCGCCCGTCGCCCTCGGCGTCGCCTTCGGCCGCGTCGTCCTCGCCCCTCGCGCCCAGCCGGAGCCCGAGCAGGCGGCCCCGCCGGCGGCGGAAGCCCGGGCGCAGGTAGCTCGCCAGCACGACGACGAGCGGGTATTCGACCAGCGTGTCGAAGGCCACGGGCGCGACCAGCGCGTTGAAGAGCCCGCCGAGCGCGCCGCCCGCCGCGACGCAGAGGTAGAACTCCGCGAGGTAGGCGGGCTCCGGGCGGTCGTCGGCGAGCGCGCCGTGGCAGACGAGCGAGGCGCAGAAGAGGAAGAGCAGGTGGAAGAGGATGAGGAACCACGCCGGCTCGGTCGCGCCCGACAGGTAGACGAGCGCGAGCAGCACCGCCGCGCCCGGCAGCAGCCGCGCCGACAGCCCCGAGGGGATGACGCGCCTGCGCGCGAAGACGACGACGAAGCTCAGAAGGTAGAGCGCCAGCGGGATGACCCACAGCAGCGGGACGGCCGCGAGGTCGGTCGTGACGTAGGTCGTCACGCCGAGCACGAGGCTCGAAGGCGCGAACGCCAGCAGCGCCCAGCGCAGCCTCCGCCGCGCGCCCGGGCGCCCCGCCGACAGGGCGGACGCGGCGGGCGACGCCCCGTCCGCCTCGACTTCTCCACCTCCCTCGGCTCCCACGCCTTCCCCGCCTTCCGCGGCGCGCCCGCGGGCCTCGGCGGCGGCGCCTTCGTCCGCCGCGCCGCGCGAGCGCAACGCCGCGACGGCGCAGGCGGCGACCAGCAGGGCGAGCGCGCCGTAGGCGAACGCCCACGCGCGCGACTGCTGGCCGAGCGTCAACCCCGGCTCAAGCAGAAACGGGAAGCCGAGCAGCGCGAAGAGGCTGCCGGCGTTGCTCGCCGCGTAGAGGAAGTACGGGTCCGAGGCCGACGCCTCGCGCGTGCGCGAGAACCAGCGCTGCAACAGCGGCGCGCTGGCCGAGAGGACGAAGAACGGCGGCCCGAAAGTCACGAGCAGCGTCTTCAGAAGCCACCACGCCGGGCTCCCGCCCTCGGGCGCGCCCCCGGCGGCCGCGGCGCCGAGCGCCGGCGGGAGGGCGAGCGCCGCCACGACGAGCAGCCCGACGTGCGTCACGGCCTGCGCGCGCGCCGAAAGCCAGCGCGTCAGCGCGAGCGCGTAGGCGTAGCCCGCCAGCAGCGCCGCCTGGAAGAAGAGCATGCAGGTGTTCCAGACGGCCGGCGTCCCGCCCAACAGCGGCAGCATCAGCTTGCCCGCCAGCGGCTGCACCCAGAACAGCAGGAACGCGCTGACGAAGAGCGCGGCGGCGTAGAGGAGAGTCATAAGCGGAGCGAACCTTGAGCCGCGACGAGGATAAGGCCGCGGGCCGTAAACCGCGACGAGAAGACCGGCCCTTCTTACCGTCGCGGCTTACGGCCCGCGGCCCGCGGCCCCTCACGGCTCGCAAGTCATTTTACTATCTCGAAGTCTATCCACTGCGTCGCCGTGCGGCGGGAGCCCTTCGCCAGCTCGTCGGTGACGACGACCTGTAGGACGTAGTCGCCGGGCGGGAGCTGCGCGCCGAGCTGTAGGCGGCGGCCGGCCTCGACCCGCGTCGCGCCGGCCGGCAGCGCGCCGGCGTCGTAAGGCTGCGCGGGGCTCTCATAGACCGCCCGGCCGTCGCGGAAGAGGCGGGTCTGCATCAGCAGCCGCGGCTGCCCCGTGGCGCGGTCGGCCTTCGCGTTGTAGACGTGGTAGCTGAAGTCCACCAGCGCGCCCTGCCGGAAGCGGCGCAGCGTCGCGTCGCGCAGCGGGGCGGCGCTCGACTGTGCGGCGGCCTCGCCGCCCGCCTTCGGCACCTCGCCCGCGCCCGTCATGAAGATGCCCGAGAGCGCGAGCCGCCCCTTCCTAAGGTCGGGCACCTCGATGAACTGGCTGGCCGAGCCGACGCGCTCGCTCGCCGCGTCGCGCACGGCGACGCGCAACTGGTACGCGCCCGGCTTCGCCACGGGCACTTTCACGAGGTAGACCAGCCCGTTGGCGCGCACCGCGTCGAGCGCCTCGGCGCGCGCCCGCACCGTCTCCGTCCGGTTAACCGTGTCCACTATCTGCCCGTTCTCGCCGAAGGTCAGCGCGACGATGTCGAAGACGGCGCGCTTCCAGCCGTCGGCCTCGTCGGCGAGCCTGAACTGGCTGACGTCTATGTGAATCAGCGAGTCCACGACCGTCGAGCCGTCGGCCGGGCTGTTGAAGAGCGAGGTCAGCCGCAGCCCCACGCCGCCCGACGCGATGGGCGAGCTGAGCGCCGCGACCATCTGCTCGGCGCGCGTGCGCGGCGCGGGGCGCGTCGCCGCCTCGGCCACGCCGTAGAAGCCCGCGCGCGTGCGCACGCGGAGCCCGCTGCGCCTGACCCTGACCTTGAACTTGTTGAAGCGCGCGCGCCCGCGCTCGGGCTGGAAGGCTTCGGCCGGCGGCCGGAAGCCGATGAGGTAGTAGCCGCTCTGGTCCTGTAGCGCCTGGCGGACGCCGCCCGCGAAGTCGTTGGTGTTGCGGATGAAGATGCCGCCCGTCTGGTCGGCGAGGTAGGCGAGCCCCTCGCGGTTGAGGAAAAGCTCGTCGTTGCGGCTGCTCTGGAGGGCGATGGCCTGCTGCGGGGTGCGGACGTCGTCGGCCGCCGTCAGGCCGGTGGTCGCCAGCCCGCGCGCGTCAACCGAGTAGATGGTGACGGAGGCGCGGTTGGCCTGGTCGGTCAGGCGGCGGACGCTCTCCAGCACGCGCTCTGTGTCGCGCGACTCGTTCGGGTTGCGCAGATTCCTGAAGAGCTGGAAGCCGCCCGAGAAGAGGACGACCGACTTGCGGCCGGGCAGCTGGTCCATCCCGCGCACGATGAAGTCGAGCGCGCCGAGCGTGCCGACCGTGAAGACGCCCTTGCGGAAGTCTTCGAGCGCGGCGCCGGCGTCGCGCTCCTGGTCGCCCGCGTCGTCGCGCGCGCCGGGGCCGCCCCGCGCGCCGCCGGCCTGCTCGCGCGGGTCCGCCTCGGCGGGCGCGAACGTGCTGACGCCGGCGCGGCCGATGGGGTTCCAGCGCACGCGCTCGATGGCGCGGTGCAGCAACTGGCGGTCGGTCGTGAACTGCTGGAGCGCGCCCAGCCCCTTGCCCGTCTGGATGATGGCGACGAGGTCGCCCGGCTGCATCTGCTCGTCCACGAACTTCCTGAGCCCCTGGCGGACGAAGTGCATGTCTTCGAACGAGGTGCCGAGGTCGTCCACGACGAGCGCGATGGTGCGGCGCACCTGCGCGGAGCGTAAGGGCGTGGGCGGCGGCGCAGGCGCGCCCCTGTCGGGGCGCATCTCGGCCGCGGGCGCGGGCGGCGCGGCGACCGACACGAACGAGAAGTTGGTAATCTCCTGCGGCTTGCCCTCCACCTGCACCTCGAAATCCTCCGGGCGGAGGTCCGTGACGATGCGCCCTTCGCCGTCGGTCACGACGGCGTCGAACTGGACGAGGTTGGCGGTGATGCGCACGACGTCGTCATCTTCGTCGCTCTCGGCCGGCGCGGGCGAAGGCGCGGGCGCGGGCGTCGGCGTCGGCTGCGGCCGCGCGGGCTGCTGCTGCGGCGGCGTCGTCTGAAGCGGCGCGGCGGCGGC
This sequence comes from Pyrinomonadaceae bacterium, assembly GCA_036387195.1. Taxonomy (GTDB): domain Bacteria; phylum Acidobacteriota; class Blastocatellia; order Pyrinomonadales; family Pyrinomonadaceae; genus QHXN01. Next base: position 7,387 of record DASVUF010000183.1, read on the forward strand.
GGCGGGGGCGGCGGCGTTGAAGAGCAGGAGGAGCGAGAGGGCGAGAGAGAGGTCTCTTTTCATGGCGGGAGTTTCCTTCCTCTACGTGTGAAAGCCGCGCGGCGTCGTGGGCTCGGGGCGGCTCCCGCGCCGCGCCGACTGGCGGCTGGCCTTTGGCAAACGTTTGTGCGATGCTTCGGCTAAACGGACAGAACGGACAGAACGGACGGAGGGCGATTATGACAGAGCCGGCGAAAAACGGCGACCGCGTGCGCGTGCACTACACGGGGCGTCTTGAAGACGGGAAGGTGTTCGACTCTTCGGAGGGCGGCGAGCCGCTTGAGTTCACGGTGGGCGCGGGCGAGGTCATCCCCGGCTTCGACGAAGCCGTGCGCGGCATGAACGTCGGCGACAGCCAGACGGTCGAAATCAATTCTGACGACGCCTACGGCCCGCGCCGCGACGGCCTCGTCACGAGCATCGAGCGCGAGCGGGCGCAGTTCCCCTTCGAGCCGCAGGTCGGGATGAACTTCGCGCTCCCGCTACAGGACGGCAGCCAGATAGAGGTCGTCGTCACCGAAGTCACGGACACGCACGTCACCATAGACGGCAACCACCCCCTCGCCGGCGAGAAGCTCATCTTCGACCTCAAGCTCGTCGAGAAGGACTGACGAACAGGGCGGGGGCGAAAGTGAATGAGGCGGCCGGCGCTGCTTTCATCGTCTGACG
>DASVUF010000184.1:0-41810 GCA_036387195.1 Pyrinomonadaceae bacterium
GGACTGGATAAACGTCATCCCTCTGACGCGGGACGGCGAGGTCGTCTTCATCGAGCAGTACAGGCACGGCTCGGAGGAGGTCTCGCTCGAAATCCCCGGCGGGATGGTTGACCCCGGCGAGGAGCCGCGCGACGCCGCCGCGCGCGAGCTGCTCGAAGAGACGGGCTACGCGGCGGGCGAAATCGAGCTGCTCGGCAGGACGCGGCCGAACCCCGCGATACAAAACAACTGGATTCACACGTACCTCGCGCGCGGCGTCGAGTACAGGCGCGAGCCTTTGAACGAAGGGGCCGAGCACACGCGCGTCCGCCTGGCGCCGCTGGCGCAGGCGCCGGCGCTCATCGCCACGGGCGCCGTCACGCACTCGCTCGTCGTGTCGGCCTTCTACCTGCTCGGGCTGCGCGGGCAGGTGGAAGGGTGAAGAACCGGGCCGAGGTTGATTAAGCTGCCATGAGAGTCAAACTGTTGAAGCTGGCGCACGCGCGGTCGGGCGACAAGGGCGACACGGCCAACGTCGGCCTCATCGCGCTGCGCGAGGAGTTCTACCCGCTGCTTGAGCGCGAGGTGACGGCCGAGCGCGTCAGGGAGCACTTCCGCGGCCTCGTCCGCGGCGGCGTCGAGCGGTTCGAGCTGCCGAACCTCGGCGCGCTCAACTTCCTCCTGCACGAGTCCCTCGGCGGCGGCGGCACGCTCTCGCTGATGACCGACGCGCAGGGCAAGACCTTCTCGACCGCGCTGCTGCGGATGGAGATAGACGTGCCCGACGAGGAGGCGCGCTCGCTCGGGCTGGGGGGGTGAGGCGATGGACCGAGAGACTTCGAGCCGCGGGCCGGAAATCCGGCACGGCTACGCGCAGGTCGGCGACGTGCGGCTGCACTACGCCGAGTGCGGCGCGGGCGAACGCCTCGTCGTACTGCTCCACGGCTTCCCGGAGTGCTGGTACTCCTGGCGCCACCAGTTGCGCGCGCTCGGGGCGCGCTTCCGCGTCGTCGCGCCCGACATGCGCGGCTACAACCTGAGCGACAAGCCGGCGCGCGTCGAGAACTACCGCGTCCCGCGCCTCGTGGACGACGTGACGGGGCTCATCCGCCACCTCGGCGCGCGCGAGGCGGCCGTCGTCGGGCACGACTGGGGCGCGGCGGTGGCGTGGGCGGCGGCGCAGCACTACCCGGACTACGTCCGGAAGGTGGCGGCGCTGCAAGTCCCGCCGCCCGCGGTCTGGGCGCGCAACCTGACGCTCAGGCAACTGCTGCGGAGCTGGTACATGTTCTTCTTCCAGTTGCCCGCCGTCCCCGAGTGGTGGATGCGGCGCGACGACTTCGCGGGGCTCGGGCGGATGCTGCGCGCCACGTCGCGGCCGGGGACGTTCGCCGACGCCGACCTCGAAGTCTACAGGGCGGCCCTGCGCGAGCCCGGCGCGCTGACCGCCGCCGTCAACTACTACCGCGCCAACCTGCGCTCGCTGCTCAGCGGCGGCTTCCGCGGCCGCGAGATAAGAAGGCACGAGCGCGTGCGCGTCCCGACGCTCTTCGTCTACGGCGAGCGCGACTTCGCCATCGTCCCCGAGACGGTCGCGGGCGTCGCCGACTACGTTGACGCCCCCTACACGGAGCTGCGCCTCGGCCGCAGCAACCACTGGGTGCAGCAGGAGTCGCCCGCCGAGGTCAACGCCGCGCTGCTGAACTTCCTCGAAGACTGAGACGCAGATGAACGAAAGTCCCGTCCTGTACGCGGTCGAGGGCGCCGTGGCGCTCGTCACGCTCAACCGGCCCGAGAAGCGGAACGCGCTGAACGACGAACTCGTCGGCGGGCTCAAGGAGGCGCTGCGCGACGCGGACGCGCGCGCCGAGGTGCGCGCCGTGCTGCTGACGGGCGCGGGCGCCGACTTCTGCTCGGGCGCCGACCTCTCGGCGCTGCGCAAAATCTCCGAGGGCTCCGTGTCGGACAACCTCGAAGACGCGCGCTCGCTGATGGAGCTGTACGCGCTGTTGAGGCGCGTGCGCGTGCCGGTCGTCGCCGCCGTGCGCGGGCGCGCGCTGGCGGGCGGGTGCGGGCTGGCGACCGCGTGCGACGTGGTGCTGGCCGCGTCGTCGGCGCGCTTCGGCTACCCGGAGGTCAGGATAGGCTTCGTGCCCGCGATGGTGATGGCGATTCTGCGGCGCAACGTCTCGGAGAAGCGCGCCTTCGAGCTGGTCACGCGCGGCGCGGAGCTGTCGGCGGCCGAGGCAGAGGGCTGGGGCCTCGTCAACCACGTCTACGAGGACGGGGAGTTCGAGGCGGCGGTCGAGCGCTACGTCGCCGGCTACGAGCGCGTCAGCCGCTCCGCCGTCGCGCTCACCAAGCGCCTCCTCTACCAGATGGACGGCCTCACCTTCGACGCCGCGCTCGAAACGGGCGCCGACCTCAACACCATCGCACGCATGACCGAAGACTGCCGCGCCGGCGTCGCGCGCTTCCTGTCGAAGCAGAAGTGACGGCGGCCTTCCCTGCATTCCGCTACGGTTTCCGATTCGAGGTGAGGATGAGCGTAAAGATAGCGCTGGCCGTCGGGGACGAAGAGATTCGGGGCTGCCACGCGGTGATGTCCGAGCTGCGCCCGCACGTCCCGGCCGAGGACTTCCTGCCGAGGGTCAGGAGGCAGATGGAGTCGGCCGGGTACAAGCTCGCGTACCTCGACGACGGCGGGGTGAAGGCCGTCGCCGGCTTCCGCGTCTCGGAGTGTCTGGCGTGGGGGAAGTTCGTCTACGTGGACGACCTCGTCTCGAAGGACGGCGAGAGGTCGAAGGGCTACGGCGGGCAGCTCTTCGACTGGCTGGTCGAGTACGCGCGGGCCGAGGGCTGCGACCAGTTTCACCTCGACTCCGGCGTCCACAGGTTCGCCGCCCACAGGTTCTACCTCAACAGAAGAATGTTCATCGAGGCGCACCACTTCGGCCTCAAGCTGAAGGGCTGAACGGCGGAAGTCAATCCGCTTCGGCGAGAGCGCCGCGGCTGAGGGGCGCGGCCAGGGACTGCGGGCTGGGGACGGCGGCGGACTTCTTCGACCCCTTCAACTCCGACAACACGTTCTCCGGTCAACTCTACAATAAACTCCGGCGACCCGTTCTCAAGTCGGGCGGGCGCCGCCCGCTACCCCGCCAAGCCGTCGCGCCACTTCTAACGCGCGCCCGAGGGCGTCTTCGGCCAACTCGTCCACCAGCCCGAACTCGAGCGCCTCCACGGCGCCCAGACGCCGCGCCGTCGTGAACATCTCAAGGGCGCGCGCCGCGCCGACGAGCCGCGGCAGGCGCTGCGTGCCGCCCCAGCCGGTGATGACGCCGAGGCGCGCGCCCGGGTGCGCGAACACCGCCGCCGGCGAGGCGACGCGGACGCGGCAGGCCAGCGCCAGGTCGAGCCCGCCGCCCATGCAGTAGCCGTTGACGGCGGCGACGGCCGGCGGCCCGGCTTCGGAGATTTGTCGGAAGAGCCGCTGGCCGCGCTCGGCGAAGGCGAGCGCCGCGTCTGGCGCGAGCGTCAGCAGCTCGCGTATGTCCGCGCCCGAGGCGAAGACGTCGCCCGCGCCCGTGAAGACGACGGCGCGCACGTCCCGGCGCGCGGCGAGCGTCGAGAAGGCTTCTTCTATTGCCGAGAGGGTGGAGGCCGAGAGAGGGTTTCTCTGCGCCGGGCGGGCGAGGCGGATGACGGCGACCGCGCCGCGCGCTTCGACGACGACCGCGGGCGGCTGCGTCTCGCCCCGCGCCCCGCCGCTCATGCGCGCTGGCCGACGTTCTCGCGCAGGAACCTGACGATGTCCTCGGTCGAGGTGCCGGGGAGGAAGACCGCCGAGACGCCCTGCTCCTTGAGGCGCGGGATGTCCTCCTGCGGAATGATGCCCCCGACGATGACCATGCAGTCGTCCATCCCGCGCTCGCGCAGCAGCTCGACGATGCGCGGGCAGAGCGTGTTGTGCGCGCCCGAGAGGATGGAGACGCCGACGGCGTCCACGTCCTCCTGCAACGCCGCGGCCGCGATCATCTCGGGCGTCTGCCGGAGCCCCGTGTAGATGACCTCCATCCCCGCGTCGCGCAGCGCGCGCGCGATGACCTTGGCCCCGCGGTCGTGTCCGTCCAGCCCGGGCTTGGCGACCAGGACGCGAATCTTTCTTTCACTCATGTTAGAAGGCGGGCTCCTCGTAGAGCCCGTAGACGTCGCGCAGCGCGTCGCAGATTTCGCCGAGCGTGGCGTAGGCGCGCACGGCCTCGATGGTCGCGGGCATGGTGTTGTCGCCGTCGCGCGCGGCCTTTTTGAGTTTTTCGAGCGCGTTGGCGACCGCGCCCCCGTCTCGCAGCGACCTGGCGCGCTCCAGCCGCGCGACCTGGCGGTCGCGCACCCCCTCGTTGATGACGAGGATGGGGACCTCCGTCTGCTCGCCCTCCATCGCGTACTTGTTGACGCCGACGATGGTCTGGTCGCCGCGCTCGACGGCCTTCTGGTACTGGTAGGCCGACTCCTGAATCTCGCGCTGCGGGAAGCCCTTCTCGATGGCCTCGACCATGCCGCCCATCGAGTCTATCTTCTGGAAGTAGTCGTAAGCCCCGTCCTCCATCTTCTTCGTCAGACTCTCGATGAAGTAGGAGCCGCCCAGCGGGTCAACCGTGTTGGCGACGCCCGTCTCCTCGGCGATGATCTGCTGCGTGCGGAGCGCGATGAGCGCCGCGCGGTCGGTCGGGAGCGCCAGCGCCTCGTCGTAGGCGTCGGTGTGCAGACTTTGCGTCCCGCCGAGCACGCCGGCGAGCGCCTGGATGGCGACGCGGACGATGTTGTTGAGCGGCTGCTGGACGGTGAGCGAGACGCCCGCCGTCTGCGTGTGGAAGCGGAGCTGGAGCGTGCGCTCGCTTCTGGCGCCGAAGCGCTCGCGCATCACGCGCGCCCAGATGCGGCGGGCGGCGCGGTACTTGGCGACCTCCTCGAAGAAGTCGTTGTGCGCGTTGAAGAAGAACGAGATGCGCGGGACGAACTCGTCAACGTCGAGCCCCGCGTCCACGCCCCATTGCACGTACTCGACGCCGTCGCGCAGCGTGAACGCCAGCTCCTGAAGCGCGGTCGAGCCGGCCTCGCGGATGTGGTAGCCGCTGACGGAAATCGGGTTGTACTTCGGGACGTGGCGGTTGCAGAACTCGAAGGTGTCCACCACCAGTTTCATCGCCGGGCGGATGGGGTATATCCACTCCTTCTGCGCGATGTACTCCTTGAGGATGTCGTTCTGGAGCGTCCCCGAAATCTTGCGGAAGTCCGCGCCCTGCTTCTCGGCCACCACCAGGTACATCGCCAGCAGCACCGACGCCGGCGCGTTGATGGTCTGCGAGACAGTCACCTCTTCGAGCGGGATGCCGTCGAAGAGCACCTCCATGTCCGCCAGGCTTGAGACGGCGACGCCGCACTTGCCGACCTCGCCCTCCGAGAGCGGCGAGTCTGCGTCGTAGCCCATCAGCGTCGGCAGGTCGTAGGCGACCGAGAGGCCGGTCTGCCCGTGCTCCAGGAGGTACTTGAAGCGCGCGTTCGTCTCCTCGGGCGTGCCGAAGCCCGCGAACTGGCGCATCGTCCAGAGCTTGCCGCGGTACCCCGTGGGGTGTATGCCGCGCGTGTATGGGAACTCGCCGGGGAAGGCCGTGTCGCGCTCGAAGTCCACGTCGGCGACGTCGGCCGGCGTGTAGAGCCGGTTGACCTCGTCGAGCGAGACGGTCTCGAAGCGCTTTTTGCGCTCGGGGCGCTTCCTCAGAACCGGCTCCAGAGTCTCCTGCTCCCAGCGCTCGACCGAGGCGTCGGCGGGCGAGTTGATCTCTTTGGTCTCGGGCATGGCTTCGACTTTCGCTCCCTCGGAGAGTTCCGCTATACGGCGCGGACACGAAAAAAACTTTTATACGGTTATAAGTAAAGGATATTAGTTGACCTTCTCAAACAGTGTCAACCGGGTCGCCCGGGGCGCGCGCCGTGCAAAAAGGGCGGCGCGGCCGTCGCTTTTTCAGCGGGCGGCCGCGCCGTGCGGGTAGGGAACTGTCGGCGGTTAAACGAGCGGGTCGGCTCAGGCGGGCGTCAGGAAGACATGATTGCGCGCGCCCGCGGCGAAAAAAGGCTTCCGTTTAGTCGAGCGGGACGACGACCTCGTTGGCCCGAACCATGTTGAGGCGCTCGCGCGCCGCCGCCTCCAGCACCTTACGGTCGGTGCGCAGGCGCTCGGCGTCGCGCCGCAGCGAATCGTTCTTCTGGCGTATCGCGCGGACTTCCGTCTCCATCTGCGCGTACTTCTGCTCGGCCGCGCCGCGCGCCGCGTGCGTGCGCATCGTGACCGTGACGCAGACGGCGAAGGTCGCCAGCATCAGCATGCTGAAGATTACCCACGAGGGGAGCGACAAATCACGGCGGCGGGCGTTCGCGCGCGTCCCGACGGCGCCGATCAGGGGCTCCGCGGCGGGGGAGGGAAGCGAAAGGGCACGCGCCACGGGACGCTGCGCGTCGAGACGGGAATCGGACCAGTTGAGATTCGCGGCCATGATTTTAAGAGCACCTCCGGGATGTTATCGGGTCAGCGACGCGCGTGCCGTCTCGTTTCGGGACGGCGCAGATAGCTTTTCTGTCGAGTCGTTCGGCTCGGACGAGCGGAATATCCCTGACCTTGAATATCAAAACTGCGAAGAGGGGTTAATGTGGTTTTGTCTTGCCCGTCACCCTTGTTACCGGCGACGAGGTTTCCGCAATTTAGCACTTGCTTAAGAGGGTGTAAAGATATACGTTTTCAACGGTTTGTACGGCTAAGTTGAACATTTACTTGAGGTAACGGCGCGCTGGTCTCAGTTTCGGCGAACAGGGGGCGAACGGAAATCCGCTGCTTGGGCAGACGCGTTGGATTCTCTTTTTTGCCAGCAAGATAGAGGACGCGGCCCGGCGTCACGGGTGTGGAAAAGCTCACCGACTCTCGGCCTCCGCGTCTCGTCGTCAAAAAGCGCATGATGTTTAAACAAAATTAAAGGTGTTGACACTCGCCGCGCCAAACTCATAGACTGGCAAAGACCTCGGCCGGCTCAAAGGGCTGAAGGACGTTCAAAATTCGGCAAGACTCTCCCCGGAGGCTCCACTTGCCCTCTCCTCTGAAATTCGTCCTCGGAGTTTAACTTCAGTATTCTAAAAGATTTACAAGGGGTTCTATGTCAGGCTTGTCTCCGCAGACGGGGAAGGGGACGGGGATGAACGCAGGGTCGAACGGTTTCCAACTGCCTCTGGCGGCGATGGTTCGTTCGCTTTGCCGCGCGGCCGACACGGGCTCGGACGCCCTCTACGACGTGATGCTGAAGGTGGCGCTGATGGTGGACGCGGCCGCGCACACCTACGGCATGGCGACCTTTTCGCAGAAGTCGGGCGAGGGCGTGCGCCTGAAATGGGTGGAGGGGCTCGACCCCGAAGAGACGGCCGACGCCGAGGCGACCGTCGAGTCGGCCCTGGGCGGCGCCGAGGCGGGGCAGGAGCCGAAGGCGGACGACAGAAAAATCTGCCTCGTCCTCTCCGCGACGACGCGGCAGCGTGAGGGCGCGGCCATCTACGGCCGTTTCGTCCGCCCGCTGACCGAGGCGCAGGCGTCGGAGTTGAGGATTCTGTCGGACGTGGCGCGGCTCGCGCACTCGCACGCGCGCCTGCGCGAAGAGCTGCACCAGCCCGTGAAGGCGTTCAAGCCGGCGGAGGTGGCCGCCTCCTCCCTGCCCGGGATGGTCTTCACCAGCCGCGTGATGAACGCGCTGGCGCACTCGGTCGAGCGCATCAAGGATTCGGACTCGACGGTGCTCATCACGGGCGAGTCGGGGACGGGCAAGGAGCTGGTCGCGCGCGCCGTCCACCGGCTGAGCCGGCGCTCGCAGGCGCCCTTCATCCCCTTCAACTGCACGGCCGCGCCGGCCGACCTCATCGAGAGCCTGCTGTTCGGCCACCGCAAGGGCGCGTTCACAGGCGCGCACGCCGACCACGACGGGCTCGTCCGCGCGGCCGAAGGCGGGACGCTCTTTCTCGACGAGATAGGCGATTTGCCGCTCGGCTTGCAGCCGAAGCTGCTGCGCTTTTTGCAGGAGGGCGAGGTGCACGTGCTGGGCGAGCGCGCGCCGCGCAAGGTGAACGTGCGCGTGCTGGCGGCGACGCACAAGGACCTGTTCAAGGCGGCGCACGAGGGGACGTTCCGCGAAGACCTCTACTACCGCGTGGCGGCGCTGACGGTTCACGTGCCGCCGCTGCGCGAGCGGCCGGACGACATCGCGGCGCTCATCTCGCACTTCCTGTCGCACTACGCGCGGCGCAACGAGCGCGCGGTGGCGGGCATCACGGCCGAGGCCATCGGCGCGCTCCAGGGCTACGCGTGGCCGGGCAACGTGCGCGAGCTGGCGGCGGAGATAGAGCGGCTGGTGCTCTACACGGACGAGGGCTGTTACATCGGGGTGGAGAACATCAGCGCGCGCGTGCGCCCGGCGGAGCCGCAGGCGGCGCGCGACGACGACGCGGCGGCGGCGCAGACGCCGGCGCACCTGGAGAACATGCTCGAAGACTACGAGCGCCGCGTCATCACGGAGACGCTGCGCCGCAACGACTACAACGTGGCGCGCGCGGCGCAGGCTTTGGGCCTGGGCTCGCGCCAGACGCTCTACAAGAAGCTGAAGCGGCTGACCATTAACGTCGGCGACTTCCTACAGGACGAGCAGCAGCACGGCCTGCAACTGCGCGCCGACAGGGTCTGAACGCGCGGCCGCCCTCAAGGCCGCCCCCCCTACGGCGCGCCGAGCCGACTGACCACGGACGAAGCCCCGCTCGCGTCCCTTCCAACGACGACCCGCTGACGCCCACCACATGCTCATCTACGTCCTGCTCTTCGCGCTGACGATGCTCATCCACGAGCTTGGGCATCTGGCGGCGGCGCGCGCGTGCGGCGTGCGCGCGCCCGTGCTGGGGCTCGGCTGGGGGCCGAAGCTCTGGGAGACGGACGTGCGCGGCGTGCGGTTCAAGCTGCACCTGCTGCCCGTGGGCGCGTACGTGCGTCTGGACATGCGCGAGTTGCAGGCGCGGCCGCTCGGCCAGCAGGTCTTCGTGCTGCTGGCGGGCGTGCTGGTGAACCTGGCGGCGGCGCTCTCGACGCAGGGCACCTGGTTCAGCCTGATGAACTACCTGCTGGCGGCGACCAACCTTTTGCCGCTCTACCAGCAGGACGGGTGGAAGTGCGGGATGGTGATGCTGCGCGCGCTGCTCGCGCGCCGCAGCTCGCTCGTCGAGTGGACGTTCACCGTCGCCGGCGCGGTCGTCAGTTGCGCCGCCCTCGCCTCGGTCGCCTTCAAGTACTTCTAAGCCCACCCTCTTTTATTCCCGCTCAAAACTGAATAGACGAGCCTGTCGCCCTTGCGTCGCCCGGGGACGGCGTCGCGGCGTGCGCGCGTCAACGCGCGGCTACAGGTTCACAAGTCGTTGAGGCGAGCGCGCTTGGCTCGCGGGGGCGGCTTTGCGCGGGCGCGCGCACGGCCCGGCCTGTCGCCGCGCGTTGACAAGGCGGGCGGGCGTGCGCGCGCGCGTGGGCGTTTTCGTTGAGTTTTCCGCCGCGGGGCGAGTGGCACGCGCGTTGAAAAGGGGAATGCGACGGAAGCTGAAGCGGCTGCGGGGTTAGGTGGCACTGCCTTGAGGCCGCGACGCTCGGAGGAATGATTGATGAAGACAGTCCTGACAAAGACGCTGGTGTTGTTCGCGGGTGGCGCGCTGGTCGTGCCGTTCGTCGCCGCGGCCGTGCTCGTGGGGGCGCGGGCCGTCGCGGGGGCGGGCGGAGGCAAGTCGCTCCTCTTCGCGGCCGGGCTGGCGCTGGTCTGGACCTTCTTCGGCGGCGTGAAGGGCTTCGCGCGGGACGCGGCCGACGGACGGGAGGGGTATGAGCTGCTCGTCGCCCCGCGTCACGCCGAAGCCGGGCGCCGCCACGCTTTCCTCAACACGCGCGGCGTCTGAGCCCCGCGCGACTTCCAGACCGGCGGCCGCCCAATCGCGTCCGGCACGGGCCTGAAACCCTCGACTCGACAACCCAAACTCAAAAGGAGCAAACACAGATGTTGAAGAAGTTCTTCCGCGACGAGACCGGCCTTGAGCTTTCCGAGTACGCCGTCGCCGCCGCGCTGATCGCGCTCGCCACCGTCACGGCCTTCTCCGGCCTCGGCACGACCATCAAGAACGCGATCACGAACCTGTCGGGCAAGATTCCGACCGCTCCGTAGTCGCGCCCGTTCCCCCGGGGGCGGCGCGCGCCCGACGGCCGCGCCGCCCCTCCCCGACCAACGTCCAGAAGAGACATGAACCCGAGGTGCAGAGAGATGATTAAGAGATTCCTGAGAGACGAGTCCGGCCTGGAGCTTTCCGAGTACGCCGTCGCGGCGGCGCTCATCGCGCTCGCGGCCGTCGGCGCCTTCCAACTCCTCGGCGGCAACATCAAGGTCGCCATCGAGAACCTGTCGGGCAAGATCGTCACGACCCCGTAGCGGGCGCGGCCCGGGCGGCGCGCACGCGGCGAACCAGCCTCGCGCGCGCGCGCCGCCGGGACGCGACGCCGAACGCAAGCCTCCGGCGGCCCCGACCGCCGGCCCGTCGGAAGTTCCCGCACTCATCCTTCTTACATAAAAGTCATGTTCGACACGGCGACCATCGCGGCCCTCGTCCTGCTGCTGCCACTGACGGCGCTCATCACCTATTTCGACGTGCGCTACCGCCGCATCCCGAACGTCTTCGTGCTGGCCACGCTCCTGAGCGGGCTCATCATCAACTGCACCTCGGCCGGCCTGGCCGGGCTGTGGGCGAGCGCGGGCGGGTGCCTGCTGGCCTTCGGGCTGATGTTCGTCCTGCACGTCTTCGGCGCGATGGGCGCGGGCGACGTGAAGCTGTTCGCGGCGGTCGGCGCGGTCCTCGGGTCGGGGCTCGTCCCCGAGACGTTCCTCGTCGTGCTGCTGACGGGCGGCGCGCTCGCCGTCTACACCATCCTGCGCAACGGGACGGCGCTGACGACGCTGACGCGCGTCCTGCAAATTTTCGTGGGGCTGCTGCCCGGGTGGCAGATGCCGCGCTTCGAGGTGCCGGCCGACCGCCGGCACACGCTGCCCTACGGCGTCGCCATCACGCTGGGCAGCCTTATCTCCCTCTTCGTCTTCCGCGCCTGAGCGCCGGGCGCTCGCGGCCGTTTGAGAGCTTGGAAACTCGACTGGAGTGAACCGGACATGCGAAACAAACGTCTCCTTTTCGTGCTGGGAAGCGCGGCGGTCTTCGGCCTGCTGGCGGCCGTCTCGGTGAGCCGCTACCTGTCGGACGCGCAGGCCAGCGCGCGCAACATGAACAACGTCGTGGTGGCGAAGGTTGACATCCCGCTCGGCTCCAGGATAGAGGCCGAGCAGCTCTCGACGGTGCAGTTCCCCTCGAACGCCATCCCCGACGGCACGTTCGACAAGGCCGACAAGCTGGTGGGGCGCGTGGCGGTCGTCCAGATAGCGGCGCGCGAGCCCGTGACCGACTTCAAGCTCGCGCCCGAGGGCTCGGCGGGCGGCCTCTCGGCGGTCATCCCGGCCGGCTACCGCGCGATGACGGTCAAGGTCGACGACGTCATCGGCGTCGCCGGCTTCCTCCAGCCGGGGACGATGGTGGACGTGCTGACGGTCATTGACCCGGCCGGCCAGATGTCGAGCGGCAACCCCGTCTCGAAGATAGTCCTCCAGAACGTCAAGGTGCTCGCCTCGGGGCAGAACCTCGACAAGCCGAAGGACGACCGCGAGGCCGACAGCGTCAAGGCCGTCACGCTGCAAGTCACGCCCGACCAGGCCGAGAAGCTCGCGCTCGCCTCGACCGAGGGCAAGCTCCGCCTCGTGCTGCGCAACATGATCGACCAGGACGACGAGCAGACGCAGGGCGCCGACAAGAAGAGCCTCCTGAGCGGCGAGCGCGCGACGCCGGCCCCCGAGCCCGGCGCGCTCAAGAGCGAGCAGGCGCCGCAGGCGCCGCAGACGCCCGCCCCCGGCCAGGTCTTCCGCCGCGCGCCGCGCGCGCAGTCCGCGCCGCGCGTCGCGCAGTCGGCGCCCGCGGCCGAATCCCCGAAGCCCCAGCCCCCGCCGCCGCCGCGCCCGAGCGTCGAGATGATTCAGGGCACGAAGAAGAGCAGCGTCGAGTTCCCCTGAGGCTGGCGGCCCCCGGCCTTCAGCTTTCAGCAAAAACCTTTTGCCGGCGGCTCGCACCGGCTTCCAGCCCGCGCCTCCCAGGACGGACGCGCGAGGGGGCCGGAGGCCGGCCGCTGACGGCTTCAATCGAGGAGTCTAACCGTCATGCAGAAACGTTCCCTGGTCGCGAAAATCTTTGTGCTGGTCGGCGTGCTCTCGGTCTGCGCGCCGGCGACGCGGGCGCAAACGCCGCAGCAGAACTTCGTCCCCGCCTCGTTCGAGAGGGCGGCGGCCGAGCCCGTCCAGATTAACGTGCTGGTCGGCCAGTCGCGCGTCATCAACTTCGACCGTCCCATCGGGCGCTTCTCGGTCTCGAACCCCGAGGTGGCCGAGGCGGTGCTGGTCGCGCCCGACCAGGTGCTCGTCAACGGCAAGGCGTTCGGCCAGGTCAACTTCATCGCGTGGGAGCAGAAGGGCGGCGCCTTCATCGTCTTCGACGTCTACGTCCGCTCGAACCTCTCGCTGATTGACTCGCAGATCAAGGCGCTCTTCCCCGACGACGACATCCGCCTGAGCCAGGCCAACGGCTCGGTCGTCATCTCGGGCAGCGTCAAGAAGGCCGGGACGGTCGCGCAGGTCGAGTCGGTCGTCAAGGCCGCCGGCTTCAACACCGTCAACATGCTCAGCTCGCCGACGCAGGGCGCGGCGCAGGTGCAGTTGCAGGTGCAGGTGGCCGAGGTCAGCCGCACGCGGCTGCGCGAGCTGGGCGCGACCTTCGCCTACGAGTCGAGCCCGGGCGTCGGCGGCGTCGTCGGCGCGGGCGGCGGCCCCTGGACGATGGGCAAGGTGGACGGCGGCAACATCTTCGGGACGACCGTGGGCAGCGCGCTCAACCTCTTCGTGATGGGCGGCAACACCTTCAACTTCCTGCGGGCGCTCAAGACGCAGGGCGCGCTGCGCAGCCTGGCCGAGCCCAACCTGATAGCGATGGACGGCCAGCAGGCGAGCTTCCTCGCAGGCGGCGAGTACCCCGTGCCCATCGTGCAGAACACGGGCGACCGCGCGATGGTCACGATTCTGTTCAAGGAGTACGGCGTCCGCCTCAACTTCAAGCCGACCATCATTGACGAGGACCACATCCGGCTGGAGCTGGAGCCCGAAGTCTCGACCATCGACTACGCCAACGGCGTCAAGTTCGACGGCTTCATCATCCCCGCGCTCAAGACGCGCCGCGCCAAGACGGGCGTCGAGCTGCGCGACGGCCAGTCGTTCGCGCTCGCCGGCCTGCTCGACAACACCGAGATGCGCTCCATCTCGAAGATACCCGTCATCGGCGACATCCCCGTCCTCGGCGCGCTCTTCAACTCGAAGTCGTTCCAGAAGCAGGAGACGGAGCTGATGTTCATCGTCACGGCGCAGCTGGTCAAGCCCGTCACCCGCGACGAGCTGCCCGAGATGCGCGGCGTGGACGGGCTCAAGAACGGCTCGCCGCTCGGCGTCGAGCCCAAGGGCGAAGGCATCCAGGGCGACCACGGCTTCTCGACCGGCGCGGCCGGCGCGGCCGCCGCCCCGGCGCCCGCCGCCGTAACGGAGCCCCAGCCGCGGAAGAAGGCCGACGACGCGAAGGCCGCCGCGGCCGCCTCCGTCGAGGTCTCGAAGAAGCAGCAGTAACGCGAGGGGGCCGCCCGCGGCGGCGGCGGCCCGCCCGCCGCCGCCGCGGGCGGTTCCGGCGGAACGATGGCGCGGGAGGAGGGTGTGATGAGGCGTTCACAGTCCGAGAACAAGGGGGAGCGCGGCTCGGTGCTGGCGATGAGCGCGCTCGGGATGCTCGTGTTCCTGCTCGCCACGGGGATGTGCGTTGACCTCGGCCACTTCTACCTCGTCAAGTCGGAGCTGCAGAACGCGGCCGACGCCGCGGCGCTGGCCGGCGCCTCGGCGCTCAACTCCGGGCCGACCGGCATCGCGCGCGCGCGCCAGCGCGCCACGGCCGCGATGAACAGCTACGAGTTCAACCAGAAGGGCGTCGCCATCACGGCCGTCAACGTCACGTTCGGCGTCAACCTCGAAGGCGCGTACGTGAGCGAGGCGGCCGCCTCGGCGCCCGCCGTCGCGAAGAGGATTCGCTTCGTCCGCGTCGAGACGCCGGCGACGCCCGTCCAGGTCTTCTTCGCCGCGCCCGTGCTCGGCTCAAGCAAGAGCCTGAAGGCCGAGGCGACCGCCGGCGTGAGCGTGCCGCTGTCGAGCGTCTGCGACTTCCTGCCCGTCTCGGTCATTGACTACGGCACGCCCATCAAGGCGGGCGAACTCTACACCTTCCGCTCGGCGCCGGGGAAAAGCGTCTCGCCGGGCAACTACCAGATTCTCGCCGTCGCCGGCAAGGGCGGGAAGGACGTGCGCGTCGGCCTCGCCGAGGGCGTGGACGCCTGCGCTGAGCCGGGCGTCGAGTACGCCGTGGACACCAAGCCGGGCGTCACGTCCGGCCCCGTTCGCGTCGGCGTCAACACGCGCTTCGACGACTACGGCCCGCAGGTGAACCCGGCGGAGCACCCGCCCGACACGAACGTCATGGAGGACATCACCTACGCGCAGTACGTGGCCGGCGCGCCGTCGAAGGCGCCGTCGCACCCGGGCGTGCCGGGCCGCCGCGTCGTCATCATCCCCATCGTCAAAGAGGGCGAGTACGACTCGGGGCGCGACGTCGTCAAGTTCGACCGCTTCGGCCTCTTCTTCCTCCGCAGCAAGGTCGGCTCCGGCAGCGGCGGCGACCTCGTCGCCGAGTTCATCGAGATGACGGCGGTGGTCGGCCGCGGCAAGGTCGGCACGGGGCCGGCGGCCGGCGACGGCTTCGTGACGATGCCCGTGCTCTACAAGTGAGGTGACGAAGTGATGAGCGCCACTTTAAAAGCGGGGGCGGCGGTCGGGGCGGGGCTGCGGCGCTTCGCGCGCAGCGAGCGCGGGACGCAGCTCGTCGAGCTGGCGATAGTGATGCCGCTCCTGCTCGCGCTCTTCGCCGCCACGGCCGAGTTCGGCCGCTACTTCTACAGCTACTCGACGCTCGCCAAGGCCACGCGCGCCGGGGCGCGCTACCTGGCGACGACGCCGGTCAAGCCCGGCGGGGCCAACGCGGCCGAGGACGCGCGGGTCAAGCGGCTGGTCGTCTACGGCGACGCCAACGCCTCCGACGGCTCGAAGCCGCTGCTGCCCGGCCTCTCGGTCGGCCACGTCGAGATCACGCGCACGGGGCCCGTCCCGTCCGTGCCCGACACCGTGACCGTCCGCATCGTCAACTACAACTACGCGCCGCTCGTCAACCTCGGCAACTTCGCCAGGACGGTCAAGTGGGCGGCCGTGCCGCTCAAGCCCTCGACGACGATGCGCTACCTGCTGACGCAGCCGTCGTCCTGAAAGGGGAGAGCCGCAGAATGAAGACAGCACTTCCGGAGCCGGGCAGGGGGGGCGAGCGCGGCGCGGCGCTCGTCGAGTTCGCCATCGCGGGCGCCGTCTTCCTGACGGCCGTCTTCGCCGTCGTCGAGTTCGGCCGCCTGCTCTGGACGCACAACGCGCTGACCGACGCCGCGCGCCGCGGCGCGCGCTACGCCGTCAGCCACGCGCAGGGCGACGCCGACAAGGCGCGCCGCATGGCCGTCTACGGGACGACGGACGACGGCGCCTCGCCGATGGTCTTCGGGCTGAAGGAGTCGAACGTCAGGGTGGAGTACGCCGACTTCAACGTCGGCCAGGGGACGGTGAAGGTGAGCGTCGAGAACTACGACTTCAACTTCGTCGTCCCGCTCGTCGGGACGAAGATTCGGATGCCCGCCTACGCCTCGACGCTGACGGGCGAGAGCGCGGGCCGGGTTCCCGCCAACCTCCCTTGAGAATGAGGGCGCAAACGAACATGACGAACAAGCTGACCTTCGTAATCCTGAGCAGCGGCCTTGAGAACTTCAAGGAGCTGCGCGCCGCGCTCGCCACGCAGGAGGGCGCGCGCGTCCTCGTCGGCGGCGACGACCCCGAGCAGGTCTTCCCCGAGATAGAGCGGCTGGCGCCGAGCGCCTGCGTCGTCGCGCTCGGCGCGGAGCCCGAGGCGGGCCTGCGCTTCGTCGAGCGCGTCGCGCGCCAGTGCCCGCGCACGGCCGTCATCTGCGCCTCGCGCGACGCGTCGCCCGACACCATCCTGCGCTCGATGCGCGCCGGCGCGCGCGAGTTCCTGCGCCTGCCCCTGCGCCCCGAGGAGTTCGCCACCGTCTACGGCCGCGTCGCCGAGTTCTGCGCCGTCCAGCCCGAGGCGCCCAAGAAGCGCGGCCGCGTCCTCTCGGTCTTCTCGTCGAAGGGCGGGACGGGCACGACCTTCATCGCGACCAACGTCGCGGCGGCGCTCGGCGCGCCGACCGTGCTGCTCGACCTGAACCTCCAGGCCGGCGACCTCGGCCTCTTCCTCGGCGTCGAGCCCAAGTTCTCCATCGCCGACCTCATCGAGAACGTCGAGCGCGTGGACGACCAGCTCTTGCGCAGCTACCTGACGCCGCACTCGGCGCGCCTCTCGCTGCTCGCCGCGCCGCGCGAGGCCGACTCGGCCGACGATGTCGAGGCCGAGCACGTCTTCCAGGTCCTGGAGATTCTGCGCGAGCGCTACGAGCACGTCGTCGTAGACCCGCAGCACACGTTCGACTCCATCACGCTCGCCGCGCTCGACCAGTCGGACGAGATTCTGCTGGTGCTGACGCTCGACATCCCGGCCATCCGCAGCACGCAGCGCGCGCTGCAAATCTTCGACCGGCTCGGCTACCCGCGCCACAAGCTCCATGTCGTCGTCAACCGCTTCAGCAAGCAGATAGACCTCGACCTCCGGCAGGTCGAGCGCTTCCTCGGCGAGCGCGTCGCCGGCTACATCCAGAGCGACTACCGCACCGCCGTCAACTCCATCAACCTCGGCCAGCCGATAGTTGACTCCGAGCCGCAGTCGAAGCTCGCCGCCGAGCTGCGCCAGATAGCCGCGCGCTTCGGCCCCGGCGGCGCGCAGGCGGCGGCGCCCGAGCCGCGCCGCCTCTTCGGCTCCTTCTTCAAGCGCGAGAAGGCGGCCAGGGCGGCCAAGGAGGCGGTCGGCCAGCTCTCCGCGGTCGGCTAGGCGCGTCGGCCGTCGGCCGACGGTCAGCAGCTAACAGTCAGCAGCCAGCAGCCAGCAGGTCAAAACCATGTCACTTCGTGAAAGACTCATCAGGGAGGCGCCGAACGGCGCGGCGCTCTTCGGGCGCGCGGGCGACGAGGCCGCGGGGCCGGGCGGCGGCAACGTCTACCAGGAGATGAAGGCGCGCCTGCACCGCGCCATCATCAACCGCATGGACCTGACCAAGCTCGGGCAGCTCGACCCCGAGCAGCTCCACGCCGAAGTCTCGCGCATCGCCGAGGAGCTGGTCGTCGCCGAGAACGCGCCGCTCTCCTCGGGCGAGCGCGAGCGGCTCATCGGCGAGGTGCGCCACGAGCTGTTCGGCCTCGGGCCGCTCGAGCCGCTGCTCTCCGACCCGGAGGTCTGCGACATCCTGGTCAACTCGCCGAAGAAGGTCTACATCGAGCGCCGCGGCAAGCTGGAGCTGACCAGCGTCGAGTTCAAGGACGACGAGCACCTGATGCGCGTCATCGAGCGCATCGTCTCGACCGTCGGCCGGCGCATCGACGAGTCGTCGCCGATGGTGGACGCGCGCCTCCAGGACGGCTCGCGCGTCAACGCCATCATCCCGCCGCTCTCGCTCGACGGCCCCGTCCTCTCCATCCGCCGCTTCGGCGCGGAGCCGCTGCGGATGGCGTCGCTCATCGAGAAGAACGCGCTGACGAAGGACATGGCCGACATGTTCGAGATGTGCGTCCGCGCGCGCCTCAACGTCCTCATCTCGGGCGGCACGGGCGCGGGCAAGACGACGCTCCTCAACGCGCTCTCCTCCTACATCCCCGACGACGAGCGCATCGTGACCATCGAGGACTCGGCCGAGTTGCAGTTGCAGCAGCCGCACGTCGTCCGGCTCGAAACGCGCCCGCCCAACATCGAGGGGCGCGGCGAGATCACGCAGCGCGAGCTGGTCAAGAACGCGCTGCGCATGCGCCCCGACCGCATCGTCATCGGCGAGGTGCGCGGCGGCGAGGCCATCGACATGCTCCAGGCGATGAACACCGGCCACGACGGCTCCTTGACGACCGTCCACGCCAACACGCCGCGCGACGCGCTGGCCCGGCTGGAGACGATGATCCAGATGACGGGGATGCGGCTCTCCGACCGCGCCATGCGCCAGCAGGTCGCCTCCGCCCTCGACCTCGTCATCCAGGCCGCGCGCCTCTCCGACGGCACGCGCCGCATCACCTCCATCTCCGAGATAACGGGCATGGAGGGCGAGACCATCACCATGCAGGAGATTTTCCACTTCGAGCGCAAGGGCGTGGACAAGGACGGCAAGGTCATCGGCCGCTACCGCCCGACCGGCGTCCGCCCGCGCTTCGCCGAGCGCCTCAAGCAGTACGGCATGCAACTGCCGCGCGTCTTCTTTGAAGATTAGCCGCCGGCCCTCGGCGGAAGACGAAAACGAAGGGCCCCGGCTGAGGACAGGCGGCCGGCGGCCGACAGCCAAGAGCTTAAAACAATGATTCCGTTCCTGGTCTTCATCATCTGCATGTTCGCCGTCTTCGGCGCGTACCTCGTGGCGACGCGCGGGACGGAGGCGAAGCGGAAGCGTTTGCAGCAGCGGCTCTCGGAGGCGCTGCTCTACTCGAAGCGCACCGACGACGAGGAGATACAGCTCGCGCGCCAGGAGTTGATGAGCGAGATTCCGGCCCTGAGCCGCGTGCTGATGAGCGTGCGGGCGGCGACCTCGCTGCGGCGGACGCTCGACCAGGCCGACCTCCACATCACGGTCTCGCGGCTGCTGATGCTGTCGCTGATGGCGGGGCTGCTGGCGGCGCTCGCCGTCTCGATGCTGACCATCTCGAAGCTGCTGATGGTCGGCGCGGGCGCGGCGGCGGCGGCGCTCCCGTTCCTCCACATCATCTACAAGAGGAAGAAGCGCCTGAACGCCTTCCTCGAACACCTGCCCGACGCGCTGGAGCTGATGAGCCGCGCCCTCCAGGCCGGCCACGCCTTCGCCGAGTCGCTCCACATGGTCTCGACCGAGATGCCCGAGCCCATCGCCACCGAGTTCCGCAAGACCTACGAGGAGCAGAACCTCGGCCTCTCCCTGAAGCTCGCGCTCGAAAACCTGTCGGAGCGCGTGCCCATCATAGACCTCCGCTTCTGCATCACGGCCATCATGATTCAGCGCGAGACGGGCGGGAACCTCGCCGAGATTCTGGAGAAGGTCTCGCACACCATCCGCGAGCGCTTCCGCATCCTCGAAGACCTCAACACGCTGACGACCAGCTCGCGGATGTCGGCGTGGATTCTCTGCGGCCTGCCGGTCTTCGTCGCGCTGGCCGTCACCGTGATGAACCCCGAATACATGTCCGTGCTCTGGACCGACCCGCGCGGCCACAACCTGCTCTTCGCCGCCGGCTTCATGCAGGTCATGGGCATGCTGATTATCCGGAAGATTCTGAACATCAAGATTTGAGGCGCCGGGGGCCGGGCGCCGGCGGCCGGGTGAAAGACTCGCCCCCGACCCGGCCCGCAGGACTAAGACCATGCTCATCATCACCATCTCGATTTTCGTCTGCGTCACGCTGGGCGTGATGGGGCTCTACTGGCTGATGTTCCGGCCGACGAGCGCGGCGACCGAGCGGCTGAGGAGCCTCGGCGGCGCGGAAGGGTCGGCCCCGCTGGCGCCGACGCTGGTGGCCGAGGACTCGGCCGTCACCGAGCTGGCCGAGCGGATGGCCTCGCCGCTGCGCAAGCTGGCGCCGCCGTCGGCCGCCGAGGCGCGCAAGGTGCAGCGCGAGCTGATGAACGCGGGCTTCCGCTCCGAGAGCGGGCCGGTCATCTACCGCGGGCTCCAGCTCCTCTCGCTCGTCCTGTTCCCCGGCGCGGTCGCCTTCGGCTGCGCCGTCTTCGGCCGCCCGCTGAGCAGCGCCTTCATCTACATCGCCGTCGCGGTCGGCGCCGGCGGCTACCTGCCGCGCTTCGTCCTCAAGCGCCTCATCTCGCGCCGACAGTTGCGGCTGCGCTGGGGCCTGGCCGACGCGCTCGACCTGATGGTCGTCTCCATCGAGGCGGGGCTCGGCCTCAACGCCGCGCTCGTCCGCGTCGGCGACGAGCTGCGCGACGTCCACCCCGAGATAGGCGAGGAGTTCGCGCTCTGCAACCTGGAGATTCGCGTCGGGCGCGACCGTGACGAGGCGCTCCGCAACCTCTCGGAGCGCGCCGGCGTGGAAGACCTCAAGAGCCTCGTGGCCATGCTCATCCAGGCCGACCGCTTCGGCACCTCCATCGCGCGCGCGGTGCGCGTCTACGCCGACTCGCTGCGCACCAAGCGTCGGCAGCGCGCCGAGCAGGCGGCGCAGAAGGCGGCCGTCAAGCTGCTGATGCCGCTCGCGCTCTTCCTCTTCCCGACGCTCTTCATCGTCATCCTCGGCCCCGCGGCGCTCAACCTGATGGACACGCTCGGCAACATGTGAGCGAGACAGGAGACAGAAAGCCATGAACACGCGCAGAGTCATCATCATCTTCGCCGCCTTCGCCGTCCTCGTCAGCGCGACGGCGCTGTGGGACGCCTCGGGCGACGAGCGCGACGGCGACACGGCCGCCAACGTCGTCGCCGCGTCGGGCGCGGAGGCCGGAGCCGAGGCCGCGACGCCGAAGAAGAAGGGCGGCGGGCTGTTCGGCAAGATTCTGAAGGCGCCGTTCAGGGCGGTCGGGAAGCTTCTCGGCAAGGACGACGACGGCGTCAGGCTGGCGCGCATGAGCGAGAAGGACGCCGCGCGCTTCGAGAGCGTCGGCCTGGTCCGCGTCGAAGACCGCGACAACAGGCGCCCGGAGGTCGGGGACGGGGGCGGCTCCGCCCGCGACTACATGGAGCGCGGGCGCGCGCACCTCGAAGCCGGCCGGCTGAACGAGGCGGTGGCCGAGCTGTCGCGCGCCGCCTCGCTCGACCCCAAACTCTCGCAGGCGCACAGCCTGCTCGCCGTCGCCTACGAGCGCAAGGGGCTGCGCGACCGCGCGGAGGACTCGTACCGCCGCGCGATGGACGTCAACGACAAAGACCCGCAGGCCCTGAACAACCTCGGCTGGTCGCTCTACCTCGGCGGCAACTACCGCGCGGCCGTGGACAGGCTGAAGAAGGCGGCGCGGCTCGCGCCGGGCGACGAGCGCGTGCTCAACAACCTGGCGCTGGCGCAGGCGCGCGTCGGCAAGTACGACGACGCCTACCGCAACTTCGCGCGCGCCGGCGGCGAGTTCAGCGGCCACGCCAACGTCGCCGCGCTGCTCATCCGCGCCGGCCGCGAGGACAAGGCCGTCGGGCACCTCGAAGCCGCGCGCCGGCTCCAGCCCGAGTCCCAGAACGTCCTCCGCCAGCTCGCCGAACTCTACGAGCGCGCGGGGCGCGCCGACCGCGCCTCGGAGGCGCGCGAGTCGCTCGCCGCCGTTGACGCGCGCCAGACCCTGGCCGCCGCCGGCGAGCGGTAGCTTTTACGGGCGCGCGGCGGGCGACGGACGAACACGTCCGCTTGTCACACACGCCCGCCGGGAACGCGCCCGACCAGACCTCTTCGGACGGGGAACGGAGCAGACGATGACCCACACCGGAATCCTGACGCGCGCCGAGATAGAGTCCATGGGGCCGCCCGTGCTGGAGGAGCTGCGCGAGGCCGACGTGCCGGCCAGCTTCCTGTGCGACCTGGCGCTGAAGCACGTCGCGCAGATGCCCGAGCCGACGACGCGCGGCATCTCGGAGGAGCTGCGGCTGCCGCGCGCGCTCGTCGAGGAGATGCTCGTCCACCTGACGCGCGAGAAGATGATAGAGGTGAAGGGGCAGATAGCGGTCGGCGCGACGCGCTACGCGATGCTCGACCGCGGCTGGGACCGCGTGGCGCGCGTCCGCGACCTGTGCGGCTACGTCGGCCCCGCGCCCGTCTCCCTGCGCGACTACGCGCACATGATGCGGTTGCAGGCCGTGCCGGCGCGCGCCGCCTCGGTCGAGACGGTGCGCGCCGCCTTCCGCGACCTCGTGCTGCCCGAGTCGCTCATCCAGACGATGGGCTGCGTCATCAACTCGCGCCGCTCGCTCTTCATCACGGGCCCGCCGGGCACGGGCAAGACGGCCGTCGCCGAGCGCATCAACTCGGGGCTGCCCGGCCACATCTGGGTGCCCTACGCCATCGAGGTTGACGGCCAGATCATCCGCGTCTTCGACTCGCACAACCACCGGCCCGCGCCCGAGGCGGAGACGCCGACCGACTACGACCGCCGCTGGGCGCTGGTCGAGCGCCCGCTGGTCATCGTCGGCGGCGAGCTGACGCTCGACGACGCCGACCTCCAGTGGAGCGAGGCGGCGCGCTTCTACGAGGCGCCGTTCCAGGTGAAGTCGAACGGCGGGACGCTGGTCGTGGACGACTTCGGCCGCCAGCGCGTCGAGCCGACCGACCTGCTGAACCGCTGGATAGTGCCGCTCGAAAAGCGCGTTGACTACCTGACGCTGCACACGGGCAAGAAGATAGAGGTGCCGTTCGAGCAGTTGGTCGTCTTCTCGACCAACCTCAACGAGAGCGACCTGGTGGACGAGGCGTTCCTGCGGCGCATGGGCTACCGCGCGCGGGTCGAGCCGCCGACGCCGGCCGCCTACGTCGAGATTTTCAAGCGCGCCGCGCACACGCGCGGCATGCGGGTCGAGCCGCAGCACCTCGACCACCTGCTCAACAACTACATGCTCGACAAACGTCAGATGAAGGCGTGCGAGCCGCGCGACCTGCTCGACCGCATGACCGACATCTGCCTCTTCGAGGGGCGCGCGCCCGAGGTGAGCCCGCGCCTGATTGACGCCGCCTGGCGCAACTACTTCGGCGCGTCGCACGGCTTCGCCGCGCAGGAGCAGGGGCGCAAGAGCACGGGGGACTTGTCGGATGCGAACCCACTCCAAATCTGACGCCGCGGCCGACGCCAAAGCCCGCGCGGCCGGCGGCGGCCGGCGCCCCGTGACGCCGACGCCGACGTTGACGGCGACGTTGACGCCGACGTTGACGCCGACGTTGATGCCGACATTGAGGGCGACTTTGACGCCGACGCTGAGGCCGACGCTGATGAAGGTCGCGCTGCTTCTCCTCGTCATCCTGTCCGTGCCGGCGCCGGCGCGCGCCGACCAGTTGCGGCTGGCCGACGGGACGCTGATGGAGGTTGAGGAGGCTTGGGAGGACGCGCAGGGCGTCTGGTACAGGCGCGGCGGCGTGACCCACTGGGTCGAGCGCTCGCGCGTTAAGGAGGTCTTGAAGGGCGCGCAAGAGTCGAAGGAGCCCGGGAAGGGGCCGAAGGAGTCGAAGGCGGCGGCCGGCGCTTCCGCCGTCGTCCCCGCGGCCGACGGCGCGAAAGCCGCCGACGCCGACGCGCCGAAGACGGAGGAGGCGCAGGCCGTCTGGATATACCTCGTCGGCGGGGCGAAGATGGAGGTGGACGAGGCGAGCGAGTCGGCCGAGGGCGTGTGGTTCAGGCGCGGCAACATCTCGACCTTCATCGAGCGGGCGCGCGTCGAGCGCGTCGGGCGCGAGCAGGCCGCGCCCGAGGAGGTCGCGGCCGGCGGCGCGCCCAAGCGGCGCGAGCGGCGCTGGACGACGGGCAGCGCGCGCCTCGACGCCATCATCCGCCACAACGGCGCGCGCCACGGCGTAGACCCTTACCTCATCTTCTGCGTGATGGAGCAGGAGTCGCACTTCAGCTCGAAGGCCGTCAGCCCGGCGGGCGCGCGCGGCCTGATGCAGTTGATGCCGGGGACGGCGGCGCGCTTCGGCGTGCGCAACCCGCACGACGCGGCGCAGAACGTCTCGGGCGGCGCGCGCTACCTGAAGGAGCTGCTGCGCCGCTTCAGGGGCAACGTGACGCTCGTGCTGGCGGGCTACAACGCGGGCGAGGGCAACGTCATGCGCTACGGCTACCGCGTCCCGCCCTTCCGCGAGACGCGCAACTACGTCCGCCGCGTCGGCGCGCGGTACTCGAAGGGCGAGTAGGCGGCGGCCGGCAGGCGGTAGTCAGCAGGCCGCGGCCGAAGGGGCGCGATTGTTCGGCGCCGAAGCCGCCGAGGTCAAGCAAGAACGTTCGGAGGCTCGCGCCTGCTGACTACTGCCTGCCGGCCGTCGCCCGTTGGAATTTACACGCGGTTGCGCCTGTCTAGGGGCGGAGGTGGCTCGAAGATGAAGAAGTGTTTGCTGAGTGTCCTGTTGGCGCTCGCCGCGTCGGCCGGGGCGTCGGGGGCGCGGGCCCAAGCGCAGGCGGGCTCGGCGACGTTGACGAACGCGTCGGTCGTGAAGCTCGTGCGCGCGGGCTTCCGCGAGAAGACCGTCATCGCCATCATCAACGCGCGCCCGGTGAGCTTCGACCTGTCGCCCGACCGGCTCATCGAGCTGAAGAAGGGCGGCGTGCCCGAGCGCGTCATCCTGGCCATGCTCGCGCGCGCCGAGTCGCTGGACTTCGCGGGCGGGGGCTGGGACGACGAGGAGATGTCGCTCGGCGGCTTCGGGCGGCCGGGCGGGCGGCAGGACGGACAGGCGGGGGGGGCGGGGCCGGAGCCCGGCTCGGTCGGCATCTTCGGCTCGTCGGGCGGGTCGAGCGGGCGCACGCGGACGCGCAACGGGAGCGGCGGCGGCGACACGGACACGCTGACGACCGGCTCCGTGTCGGCGCGCATCATCAGGCCGCCGGCCGAGGCGGGCGGGGCGGCCGGCCCCGCGAAGCTCGAACGCACGCCGACGCTGACGAACGACTCGGTGGTCGAGCTGGTCGAGGCCGGCTTCAGCGAGGGCACCATCGTCCGCCGCATCGAGCAGTCGCCGGTCGAGTTCGACCTCTCGACGCCGAGGCTCGCCGAGCTGCGCAAGCGCCGCGTCAGCGAGCCCGTCATCAACGCCATGCGCGCCGCAATGGGCGAGGACGCCAGAGAGCCCGCCGCGCGCCCCGAAGAGTGAGCCGATGAGAGCGCCCGACACGAGGCGAGACACGGACGCGCGCCCCGCGCGGCGCGAAGGCGGCCGGCGCGAAGGCGGCCGGCGCGAAAGTGAGCGGCGCGAAGGCGGGCGGCGCGCGCGGCCATCCTTGCGCGCCCTCGCGCCGCTGCTGCTGGCGGCCTTCATGCTCGCGCCGCTCCTGTTCGTCCCCGCGGCCTTCACGCGGAGCCAGACGCGGCGGCGCGGCGGCGCGCGGCCCGCCGCGCCCGCGCCGACGCCGCAAGCGCCGGGCGGCGGAATCGGACCGTACGTGAGGCCCGCGGCCGACGACCCGGAGCCGCCCTCCCTCCCGGCGCCCCGCGCCGGCGGCGAAGCCCGTTCGCGGCAGGAAGAGGCGGGGGGGCGGGTCGGCGCGCGCAGGCAGGCCGAGGAGCAGGTCGGCGAGGACGAGGTCGTCCGCATCAACGCCTCGGAGGTGCTTCTGCCCGTGACGGTGCGCGACGCGGCGACGGGCGCGCTCGTCACAGACCTCAGGCGCGAAGACTTCAAGGTCTTCGAGGACGGGCGCGAGCAGCCTCTGAGCGGCCTCTCGCTGCGCAAGGCGCCGGTTGACGTGGCGCTGCTCGTGGACGCCTCGTCGTCGGTCGCCGAGAGCTTCGAGGACTTCCGCCGCGCCGCCGACGAGTTCGCCGCGCGCGTCTCGCCGGAAGACCGCTTCTGCCTCGTCAAGTTCGACGACCGCGTCGAGCTTCTGCTCGACTGGTCGCAGAGCCGGCTGCAACTGCGCCGCGCGCTGGCGCGCCTGAAGACCGGCGTCTTCACGCGCTTCAACGACGCGCTGCTGCTCTCGGCGCGCGAGCAGTTCCGGCCGGGCGAGCGCCGCCGCGCGCTCGTCGTCCTCAGCGACGGCATTGACAGCAACCGCGGCTCCGCCACGTCCGAGGCCGCGCTGCGCGCGCTGCTCGAAACGCAGGTCGCCGTCTACGGCATCGCCAACACGGAGATAGAGCGCGCGCGCAAGCGCGCCGAGCTGGACAACCTGCTCAACGGGACGGACGCCTCGGTGCGCTTCAACCAGTTGCGCATCGGCGACCTGCAGGAGTCCCTGCGCGTGCTCGACGCGAGCGAGCGCAACCTGGACGCGCTGACGCGCGCCACGGGCGGCCGCCTCTACCGCCCGCGGAGCTTCCGCTCGCTCGAACGCGTCTACGGCGAGATAGCCGACGAGCTGCGCCACCAGTACGCGCTCTACTACACGCCGACCGACCCCGCGTCCGACGGCCGCTTCCGACGCGTCCGCGTCGAGGTCGCAGGGCGCGGCTACCAGGTCTCGACCCGCGTCGGCTACTTCGCCCCGAGAAGGTGAAGGAAGAAGTCGGTAGACAGTAGACAGTAGACAGTCGCGCCGAGCGCCGCCGTCGTTGACGCCGTGACGATGACTGACCGGCCGGCGAAGGCTTTTCTGCTGACGACCGACGACCGTCTTCTCCCTCCGGTTTGACACGGCTCGGAGCCGTCGGTTATAAGGGACGCGCGCCGAGAGGGCAGCTCTAAAAGATGAATCGTCACCTCAACATCGCCGCAGCGCGCCGTCATGGCCATCATCGCCATGCGCGCGGCCGCGTGTGGGGTGACTGCTAGAGCGCCGGCTTCGGAAGAGCAACAGGGCGCACAGAAAGTTTCACCAGCACACGCCGCCGCCGACACCCGAGAGTGTCCGGCGGCGTTTCTGTTTTTGAGCCGTCGGCCGTTGGCTGTGAGCCGTCAGCTTTTAGCCACCGAGCCGGGTCCGGGCGAGCGCAAAGCCTGACTGCACGCGAGCGACGACAGCTAACAGTCAACAGTCAACGGCTAACAGTCAACAGCAAACGGCTAACAGTCAACGGCCGACAGCCACTCATGGAGCCTCTTTCCAACATCCCCGGCGGCATGCGCTACTACTTCGGGCGCGAGGCGCGTCTTCGGCGCGCGGCCGAGGACGCCGCCATGACCGTCTTCGGCGGCTGGGGCTACGAGGAGATTGCGACGCCCTCCGTTGACTACTACGCCCTGTTCGAGCGCGGCATGGGGCGCGTCGAGGCGCGCCGCAGCTTCCGCTTCACCGACACGGACGGGCGGCTGCTGGCGCTCCGCCCGGACGTGACCTCGTCTGTGGCGCGCGCGGCGGCGACGCTGTTCTCGGGCGCGCCGCGCCCGCTCCGCTTCTGCTACGCCGCCTCGGTCTTCAGCCAGCGCACGCGCTCGCACGCCGAGTGGAAGCGGCAGGGCCGCCAGGTCGGCTGCGAGCTGATAGGCGCGGGCGGCGCGGACGCAGACCTCGAAGTCCTGGCCGTCGCCGCCGAGGTGTTGGAGCGGCTCGGCCTCGGCGGCGCGTACCGCGTCACGCTCAACCACGCCGGCGTCTTCAACGGCGTCGCCGAACAGCTCGGGCTCGACGCGGAGGCGCGCGAGGAGATGCGGCTGCTCGTTGACGCGCGCGACGCCGCGGCGCTCGAAGAGTTTTTGCGGGGGCTCGGCCGCTCGGGCGCGACGGCCGGGCGCGCGGGGCGGCTCGCGCGGCTGGCGTGCGCGGGCGGCGTGCCCGAGGGCGCGCGCGAACTTCTGACCAACGAGCGCTCGCGCGCGGCGCTCGAAGAACTCGGGGCGCTGCGCGCGGTGGTCGAGTCGCTCGGGCTCGGCGAGAGTTTTTCCGTAGACCTCGCGGACGTGTCGGGGCTCGACTACTACACGGGGCTGGTCTTCAAGGTCTACGCCGAGGGCGCGGGCGCGCGCGTCGGCGGCGGCGGGCGCTACGACGAGCTGACGGCGAACTTCGGCCGCCGCGAGCCGGCCGTCGGCTTCGTCCTCGAACTCGACGCGCTGGCGGAACTGCTCGCGCGCCGCGACCTCGCCGCCGGCGAGGAGGAGGCGCGCCCGGCGGAGGTCGCGGGGCGCTGCGCCGCCGAGCGCTTCCGGGAGGCGCGGCGCAGGCGAGCGCGCGGCGAGCGGGTCAGGCTGGGTTGACGATGCTGACGATTGCGATAGCGAAGGGGAGGATGCAGCGGGACGCGCTGGCGCTGCTGGCGCGCGCGGGCGTGCGCGTGGGCGCGGAGGCGCTGGCGTCGCGCCGCCTCGCGGTCGAGGACGAGTCGGGCGCCTACCGCTTCGTCTTCGTCAAGCCGTCGGACGTGCCCGTCTACGTCGAGCACGGCATCGCCGACTGCGGCGTCGTCGGCCGCGACGTGCTGCTCGAATCCGGCGCCGACGTGCTCCAGCCGCTCGACCTCAAAATCTCGCGCTGCCTCATCGCCGTGGCGGGGCGCGAGGGCGCGCGGGGCGGGCGGCCGGGCGTCCTGCACGTCGCGACGAAGTACCCGCGCGTCGCGGCCGCGCACTTCGGCGCGCGCGGCGTCCCCGTCGAGATAATCCAACTGTCGGGCTCGGTCGAGCTGGCGCCCGTGCTGGGGCTGGCCGACTGCATCGTGGACCTCGTGGAGACGGGCCGCACGCTGGCCGAGAACGGCCTCGCCGTCTTCGAGACGGTCGCCGAGTCCACCGGCCGCCTCGTCGTCAACCGCGCCAGCTACCAGTTGAAGGCCGCCGCGGTCGGCCGTCTGATAGCCGGCCTGCGCGCCGCCGTCGGCGAGGGGAGGGGGGCGTCTTGATAGAGGTCGTGACCGACGGCGCGCGCCGCCGAGAGAAGCTGGCGGCCGTGCTCGCGCGCGGCGTCTCGGGCGACGCGGCGCTCGTCGCGGAGGTGGCCGGCATCGTCGAGGACGTGCGGCGGCGCGGCGACGCGGCGCTGGCCGACTACACCGAGCGTTTCGACGGCGTGCGCCTGCGGCCGGACGAGTTCCGCGTCGGCGAGCCGGCGCTGCGCGAGTCGGCCGAGCGCGTGGACGCGCGCGTGCTCGAAGCCGTCCGCGCGAGCATCAGAAACGTCCGCGCCTTCCACGAGCGCGAGCGCGCGCAGAGTTGGGAGTTCGAGACGGGGCGCGGCGTGCGCCTCGGGCAGCGCGTGACGCCGGTCGAGTCAGCGGGGCTTTACGTGCCGGGCGGGACGGCGAGCTACCCCTCCTCGGTCGTGATGAACGTCGTGCCCGCGCAGGTGGCGGGCGTCGGCCGCGTCGCGGTCGTCACGCCGCCGCGCACGCTCTCCGAGACGCCGGCCGTCGCCGCGGCGCTCCTCGAACTGGGCGTGACGGAGATTTATCAGGTCGGCGGCGCGCAGGCGGTCGCCGCGCTCGCCTACGGCACGCAGACCATCGCGCGCGTGGACGTCGTCACGGGGCCGGGCAACAGGTACGTCGCCGCCGCGAAGAAGCTGGTCTACGGCGCGGTCGGCATAGACTCGGTCGCGGGGCCTTCGGAGGTGGTCGTGCTCGCCGACGAGACGGCGCGCGCCGACTTCGTCGCCGCCGACCTGCTCGCGCAGGCCGAGCACGGCGAGGACGCCTCGGCCATTCTCGTCACGACCGACGCCGGCCTCGCGCGCCGCGTCGCCGCCGAGGTCGCGCGCCAGGCCGCGACGCTCCCGCGCAAGTCCGTCATCGCCCGCTCGCTCGCCGACTTCGGGGCCGCCCTCGTCGTCGGGACGCTGGAGGAGGCGTGCGAGGTCGTCAACCTGCTCGCGCCCGAGCACCTTGAAATAGTCGCGCGCGACGCGGAGCGCGCGGCCGCGCTCGTCCGCCACGCCGGCGCCATCTTCTTCGGCGAGCACACGCCCGAGGCCGTCGGCGACTACCTGGCCGGCCCCAACCACGTGCTCCCCACGGGCGGCGCGGCGCGCTTCTCGTCGGCGCTCGGCGTCCAGAACTTCCAGCGGCGGACGAGCATCATCCGCTACACGCGCGAGGAGCTGGCCGGAGCCGCGCCGCTCATCGCCGCGCTCGCCGAGGCCGAGGGGCTCGACGCGCACGCGCGCTCGGCCCTGATTCGTCTGGAGAGTTGAGGAGGCTTGATGGCGAACCCGCTCGACAAGGTGAAGCCGCAGGTGCGCGGGCTGAAGGCTTACACGCTCAAGCCCGACCGCGGCGCGGTGAAGCTCAACCAGAACGAAAGCCCCTGGGACGCGCCCGAGGACGTGCGGCGCGAGACGCTGCGGCGCATGGAGGCGCGCGCGTGGTCGCGCTACCCGGACTTCGCGCCGGCGTCGCTGCACGAGAAGCTGGCGGCCTTCGCGGGCTGGCGCGCCGACGGCGTCGTCGCCGGCAACGGCTCGAACGAGCTGATACAGGCGACGCTGATGGTGACGGTCGGCGAGGGCCGGCGCGTGCTCATCCCGGAGCCGACGTTCGCGCTCTACCGGCAGGTGGCGACCGTGCTGGGCGGGGAGGTGTTGAGCGTGCCGCTGGACGGGCGGCTCGGCTTCGACGCGCCCGCGCTGCTCTCGGCCGTCGAGCGCGAGCGTCCGGACGTCGTCATCCTCTGCTCGCCCAACAACCCGACCGGCTGCCGCATCGCCGAGGAAGACCTCGAACGCCTGCTGACGACGGCGGGCGGCCTCGTCTTCGTTGACGAAGCCTACTTCGAGTTCTCGGGCCGGACGGTCGCGCCGCTGCTCGCGCGCCACGCGAACCTCGCGGTCTTCCGCACCTTCTCGAAGGCGATGGGGCTGGCGGCGCTGCGCGTCGGCTACCTGCTGGCCGCGCCCGAGCTGGCGCGCGAGGTGGCCAAGGCCGTGCTGCCCTACAACCTCAACGCCTTCTCGCAGACCGCGGCCGAGGTGGCCGTCGAGATGTACGACGAGCATTTGCGCCCGCGCGTCGAGCGCGTCGTGGCCGAGCGCGAGCGCCTGTTCGCGGGGCTGCAATCCGTCGAAGGGCTCGCGCCCGTGGCGTCGAGCGCCAACTTCATGGTCGTCCGCTCGGCCGTCGAGCCGCGCCGCGTCTACGAGGAGTTGCTCGCGCGCGGCGGCGTGCTCGTCCGCGACGTGAGCGGCTACCCCATGCTCGCGGACTACTTCCGCGTCAGCGTCGGCGCGCCCGAGGAGAACGACTGCCTGCTCGGCTGGCTGCGACAAATCTTTTACGAGAGGGGGGCCAACGCGTGATGGAGACGGAGAAGCGCGCGGCCGCGCGCACGGCGGAGGCGCGGCGCAGGACGAAGGAGACGGACGTGCGCGTCCGCCTGGGGCTCGACGGCGCGGGGCGGGCGCAAATCTCGACGGGCGTGCCGTTCCTCGACCACATGCTGGAGCTGTTCGCGCGCCACGGCCTCTTCGACCTCGAAGTCGAATGCCGCGGCGACCTGCACATAGACGACCACCACTCGGTCGAGGACGTGGCCATCACGCTGGGGCAGGCGCTGGCCGAGGCGCTGGGCGACAAGGCCGGCGTCGCGCGCTACGGACACGCCTACGTGCCGATGGACGAGGCGCTGTGCCGCGCCGTCGTTGACCTTTCGGGCCGCTTCCACCTCGCCTACGAGGTCGAGACGCGGCGGCAGACCATCGGGAACTTCTCGGTCGAGCTGGCCGAGCACTTCTGGCGCTCGCTGGCCGAGGCGGCGCGCTGCAACCTGCACATAGACTGCCTGCGCGGCCGCAACACGCACCACATCCTCGAAGGCACGTTCAAGGCGGCGGCGCGCGCCTTCCGGCAGGCGGCCGAGCGCGACCCGCGCGTCGCGGGCGTGCCGAGCACGAAGGGCGTGCTGTGAGAAGTTGAAAAAGTTGAGGGGAGAGTTTGACTCGCGTCGCTATCATTGACTACGGCGTCGGCAACCTGCGGTCGGTGGAGAAGGCTTTCCACGCTGGCGGCGTTGACGCGCAGGTCAGCGCGGACGAAGAGGTCTTGCGCGCGGCCGAAAGGCTCGTGCTGCCCGGCGTCGGCGCGTTCCGCGCGTGCGTGGAGGCTTTGAGCGCGCGCAGCTTCGACAGGCTCGTGCGCGAGCGCGTCGAGGCGGGGACGCCGCTGCTCGGCGTCTGCGTCGGCATGCAGATGCTCTTCGAGGAGTCGGAGGAGTTCGGCGTCACGCGCGGGCTCGGCCTCCTGCGCGGCCGCGTGCGCCGCTTCCCCGGGGGGCTGCGCGTCCCGCAGGTCGGCTGGAATCGGGTGGAGTGGAGCGGCGCGCACCCGCTGGCCGAGGGCGTCGGCGACGGGCCGTTCTTCTACTTCGTGCACTCCTTCTACTGCGACGCCGGCGACGACTCCGCGGTCGTCGGTCGGACGGAGTACGGGCTGACCTACGCCTCGGTCGTCGCGCGCTCGAACGTCTGCGGCGTGCAGTTCCACCCCGAGAAGAGCCAGGCCGCCGGGCTGCGCCTGCTCAAAAACTTCGCGGGGGGCTGAGGGGCCTCCCGCCGCGCGCACATGCTGGCCAAACGCATCATCCCGTGTCTGGACGTGAAGGACGGGCGCGTCGTGAAGGGCATCCGCTTCGCCTCGCTGGCGGACGCGGGCGACCCCGTCGAGCAGGGGAAGCGCTACGACCTCGAAGGCGCGGACGAGCTGACGTTCCTCGACATCACGGCGTCGTCCGACAGGCGCGCCATCGTCGCCGACCTCGTCCGCCGCGTGGCCGACGAGGTCTTCATCCCGCTCACGGTCGGCGGCGGGCTCGGCTCGGTCGAGGACGTGCGGGCGCTCCTGCGCGCGGGCGCCGACAAAGTCTCGCTCAACACGGCGGCCGTCGAGCGCCCCGGGCTGATAACCGAGGGCGCGACCGTCTTCGGCAGCCAGTGCGTCGTCGTCGCCGTGGACGCGCGCCGCCGCGCGCGAGGCGCCGCGGGCTGGGAGGTCTACACGCACGGCGGGCGGAAGGCCGCCGGCCGGGACGCGGTCGAGTGGGCGGCGCGCGCCGAGGAGTTGGGCGCGGGCGAGATTCTGCTGACGAGCATGGACAGGGACGGGACGCGCGACGGCTACGACCTCGAACTGACGCGCGCCGTCTCCGACGCCGTCTCCATCCCCGTCATCGCGTCGGGCGGCGCGGGGCGGCCCGAACACTTCTACGAGGCGCTGACCGAAGGCGGCGCGAGCGCCGTGCTCGCCGCGTCGCTCTTCCACTTCGGCGAACTCACCATCGGCGACGTCAAAAACTACCTGCGCGAGAGGGGGGTCGTGGTCAGATGACTTTGAGGCCGGAGGAGGTGCGTTTCGACGAGCGCGGGCTCGTCCCCGCCGTCGTGCAGGACGCGCGCACGCGCGAGGTGCTGACGCTCGCCTACATGAACGAGGAGAGTTTGCGGCGCACGCTCGCCGAGGGCGAGACGTGGTTCTGGTCGCGCTCGCGCGCGGAGCTTTGGCGCAAGGGCGCGACCTCCGGGAACACGCAGCGCGTCGTCGGGCTACGCCTCGACTGCGACTCGGACGCCCTCGTCGTCCTCGTCGAGCCACGCGGCCCCGCCTGCCACACCGGCGCGGCCTCGTGCTTCGCGCGCGACGCGGCCGGCGAGGCGGCCGGGGGCGAGGCCGGCGCGGCCGGGGGCGGGGCGGGCGCGGCCGGCGTCGGCGAAGTGCTCGAAGAACTCTACGCGGTCGTCGCCGGGAGGCGGCGCGAGATGCCGGCGGGCTCGTACACGACCTACCTCTTCGAGAAGGGCTTGAACAAGATTCTGAAGAAGGTCGGCGAGGAGTCGGCCGAGACCATCATCGCGGCCAAGGACGGCGACCCGGCGGCGCTGACGGCCGAGACGGCCGACCTCGTCTACCACCTCGTCGTCCTCATGGTCGAGCGCGGGCTGACGCTGGGGGCGCTCGCCGGCGAGCTGGCGCGCAGGCGCGGGGGGGAGGGCAGGGCATGAGTCAAGGAGGGCTGAAGGAGCTGCTGGACTTCGGCGTCGAGGCCGCGCGCGAGGCGGGCGAGATTACGCTCCGCTACTTCCGCCGCGAGGTGGAGACGCGGCTCAAGGGCAAGGACAACTTCGTCACGCGGGCCGACCTTGAGGCCGAGGAGCACCTCCGCCGCCGCATCGCCGAGCGCTACCCCGAAGACGGCGTCCTGGGCGAGGAGGGCGGCGAGAGCGCCGGCGCGACGGGGCGGCGCTGGATTCTGGACCCGATTGACGGCACCTACTCCTTCGTCCACGGCGTCCCGCTCTACGGCGTGCTGCTCGGCGTCGAGGTGGACGGCGAGCCCGCGGTCGGCGTCGTCAACATCCCCGCGCTCGGCGAGATGGTCTACGCCGCCAAAGGGCTCGGCTGCTTCTGGAACGGCGAGCCGGCGCGCGTCTCCCGCAACGAAAAACTGGAGGACGCGCTGCTCCTCTCGACCGACTTCGGCTC
This sequence comes from Pyrinomonadaceae bacterium, assembly GCA_036387195.1. Classification (GTDB taxonomy): domain Bacteria; phylum Acidobacteriota; class Blastocatellia; order Pyrinomonadales; family Pyrinomonadaceae; genus QHXN01. The sequence continues at coordinate 34,442 of DASVUF010000184.1, forward strand.
GTGCGCGCGCCACGGCTTCGGGGCGGCCGCCGAGGAGTTGCAACGGCGCGCGGCGATGCGCCGGACGTGGGGCGACTGCTACGGCTACGTCCTCGTCGCCACGGGGCGCGCCGACGTGATGCTGGACCCGTTGATGAACGTCTGGGATTGCGCCGCGCTCCTGCCCGTTCTGGAGGAGGCCGGCGGGACTTTCACAGACTGGCGCGGCCGCCGGACGATTCACGCCGGCGACGCCGTGGCGACCAACGGCGCGCTGTTCTCGGAAGTGATGCGGATTATTGAGGAAAACGGCCGTCCCGCCTAAAACTTCACACCCCGCGAGTCAAAAATGCCGCCACCCTCCCGGGAGCTTGCGGTATGTGTGTCATTAGTCTACACTCCTCGGCGGTCTGCGGGAGGCGGGCTGCTTTGACTCGCTAAAGGCTCCTGTCGGGAATGGCTCAGACCCGCGCGAAAAGCAGTTTCCCCAAGTATTTCTTCAATTACGAGAAACGCGCCCGCCTGGCACGGCCATTGCTAAGGTCACGTCGCCGGCCTACGTCTGGCCGGCGGTAAGATACACAGGAGTGTTTTGGCTTTCCCGACCAGGCGCCGTGGCGAAGCTTCCGAAGACTCTCGAACCCGGCGCCTTTTGAAATATTAAGCCGCGGTCTAGCCCGCCCAGGCGCCGCGCAAGTTGATGAAGGGACGAAGAATGAAACCGATTAAGCACGCGGAGAAGGCTCTGGCGACCGTCGCGGGCGGCCTCTACAACACAATCCAGTTTTTCAACCAGTACAGGCCGAACGAGGCGTTCACGCCGAAGTGGTCGGACAAGCCGCTTTTGAAGTCCTGGCAGAAGTCGAAGCCGCCGCTCGGCTTCCCCCGCACCACCGACAGCCTCTGCCCGAAGTGCGTCATCGAGGCGCGCAACAAGATTCTGAGCGCGCCGACGATTGACCCGTCGTCCCTCGTCAACGAGAAGGTCGGCGAGATCAAGGCGCAGATCATCGAGCGCGACGGCCAGATTTGGATGGTCAAGGAGTGCCCCATCCACGGCCGCTTCGAGGACATCATGGCCATCGACTCCAGCTTCCTCAAGCACATCGAGTCGATGTTCCCCGGCCGCGACATCCAGGCGCACAACGACGAGGGGCTCCACAACCACGGCTCCTCCTCCATCAAGTACGGCCGCGGGTCGGTGCTGACGGTTGACCTGACGAACCGCTGCAACATGATGTGCGACCCGTGCTTCATGGACGCCAACCAGGTCGGCTTCGTCCACGAGCTTTCCTTCGACGAGGTCAAGGACATCCTCGACAAGGCCATCTCCATCAAGCCGCGCCGCCAGATGTCGGTGCAGTACTCGGGCGGCGAGCCCAGCATCTCGCCGCACTTCATCGAGGCCATCCGCTACGCGCGCAAGGTCGGCTACAACTCCGTGCAGTGCGCGACCAACGGCATCGAGTTCGCCAAGTCCAAGGAGTTCTGCCGCGAGGCCGCCGAGGCGGGGCTGCGCTACGCCTACCTCCAGTTCGACGGCATCGGCAACGACGCCAACTCGCACCGCCAGGTCGGCAACCTCTTCGACGTCAAGCTGCGCGCCATCGACAACCTGCACGAGGCCGGCGTCGAGATCATCCTCGTCATCACGCTCGTCAACGGCATCAACAACGACCAGGTCGGCTCCGTCATCCGCTTCGCGCTCGACAACCCGAAGAAGATCGCCTTCCTCTCGTTCCAGCCCGTCTCCTTCACCGGCCGCGACGAGGAGATCACCGACGAGCGCCGCATGCAGCAGCGCTACACGCTCTCGCACCTCGCCCGCGACGTGAAGGAGCAGGTCGGCATCACCGAGCCGACGCGCGACTGGTTCCCGCTCTCGCTGATGGGCGCCTTCGCCGACTTCGCCGACCTCGCGCACGGGCCCGACGCCGAGTGGGGCCAGGTCTCCTGCGGCTGCCACCCGAACTGCGGCGTGGGCACGGCCGTCATGATCGACAAGGAGACGAAGGAGATGGCGCCCGTCCCCGAGTTCCTGAACATCCCGGGGCTCGTCAAGGACATGCAGCGCATCACCGACGCGGGCCGCGGCAAGTGGACCTCGAACATGCTGATGGGGCTCGCGCTCCTCAAGCACTACAACCCGTACAAGGCGCCCACGCAGTTCTCGCTCTACGAGCTGTTCAAGAAGTTCGACAAGTCGTTCGGCCTGACGGGCAAGAACTACGGCCGCGTGGACGGCAAGCGCTCGAAGACGGACATCGAGGCGAGGCGCGCCGACCGCTGGAACTTCCTCTTCATCGCGGGCATGTGGTTCCAGGACCTCTTCAACTACGACTTCCGCCGCACGGAGATGTGCATCATCCCGTACGGCACGCAGGAGGGCGAAATCTCGTTCTGCGCCTACAACACGGGCATCGGCTGGCGCAACATCATCGAGCAGATGCACCAGAACGCGACCGTCGCGCAGTGGTACAAGGAGCACGGCCGCCACGAGATTTTCGCCAAGAACAAGAGCGTCGAGCTGGCCGAGGCGCCCGTCAAACTCGTCCTGAACGAGGTTGACCTCCAGCGCCCGAACAAGCCCCAGATGGAGGGGCCGAAGACGGCGGCCGAGGAGGCGGCGATGATGCGCAAGCTCTACCAGGAGATGGTGCTGAAGAAGAAGCTCGGCGCCGACGTCGAGAAGAACACGCCCGTCCAGATCAAGGGCCTCTCGCGCAAGAGCGGCGAGACGACGAACGCCTGAAGCGCCGCCGAAACCTCCGGACGGAAGAGCCCCGCGGACGTGAAAAGCCGCGGGGCTTTTCCTTCGGGCGCGGGGGCGCGCGCCGCCGGCGGGCGCGCTTGAATAAATCGGGCCGCTGGGGTGTAATGGCTCGCGGTTTAAATCATTATGGTTCGCATTCTTCTGACAAACGACGACGGCATCCACTCCGACGGACTCGCCAAGTTGGAGGAGGCTTTGCGCGAGGTGGGCGACGTCTACGTGGTCGCGCCCGCCTCCGAGATGAGCGGCGCCTCGCACAGCCTGACGCTGTCGCGCCCGCTGCGCATCCGGCGCATAGACGAGCGCCACTGGACGGTGGACGGGACGCCGACCGACTGCGTGACGCTCGCGCTCAACCAGATTCTCGGCCCCGGCGAGCGCCCGGACCTCTGCTGCTCGGGCATCAACTACGGCGGCAACCTCGGCGACGACGCCAGCTACTCGGGCACGGTGGCCGGCGCGCTCGAGGCGACCGTCCTCGGCGTGCCGGGGCTGGCCTTCAGCCTCGTCGCGCGCGAGAACTTCGACTTCTCGCACTCGGCGCGCTTCGCCGTCACGGCCGTCCGCAAAGTCCTCTCGGAGGGGCTGCCCGGGGGCACGCTGCTCAACATCAACATCCCGCCGGGCGAGATTCGCGGCGTGAGCGTCACGCGCCAGGGCATCAAGAACGCGCGCCCCATCATCACCGAGCACATAGACCCGCGCGGCAAGGCCTACTACTGGATCGGCGAGGAGTACTACGGCTCCAGCGCCGAGGACGGGACGGACTACGCGGCCGTCGAGGCGGGGCGCGTCTCCGTGACGCCGATGCGCAGCGACATGACGAACCACAGCGCCCTCGACGCGCTCGACCTCTGGAACCGCCTGCGCCCCGACGAGGTCGAGGCGGCGGAGGACCAGCCGGCCGGGCTCGGCTGAGCGGCGCGGGGAAGGGTCGGGGGAAGAGGGCCTTTGAGTTCTTCGTCTTCAAACTGGTCTGCCGCGCAGTCGTCGAGCTTCCGCATCCCGCGCCAGCGCATGGTCGAGCGCCTGCGCGACCACTACCACATCCGCGACGAGCGCGTGCTGGCCGCGATGGCCGACGTGCCGCGCCACCTCTTCGTCCCGGAGGCGCTGCAGGGGCGCGCCTACGGCGACCACGCGCTCCCCATAGACGCCAACCAGACCATCTCGCAGCCCTACATCGTCGCGCGCATGACCGAGCTGCTCGAAGTGGACAGGTCGAGCCGCGTGCTGGAGATCGGCGCGGGCTCGGGCTACCAGACGGCGGTGCTCGCGCGCGTCGCCGGCCAGGTCTACGCCATCGAGCGCATCGCCGAGCTGGCGCGGCAGGCGCAGGCGCGCATCCGCGGCCTCGGCGTCTACAACGCCACGGTCAAGTGCTTCGACGGCACGATGGGCTGGAACGCGCACGCGCCCTACGACGGCGTGCTCGTCGCCGCCGGCGGCCCCGAAGTCCCGGAGCCGCTGCTGGCGCAGCTCAAGGTCGGCGGGCGGCTCGTCATCCCCGTCGGCGCCTCGCGCGAGTCGCAGCGGCTCGTCCGCGTCGTCCGCGAGGGCGACGGCTACAGGCGCGAGGAGCACGGCCCCTGCGCCTTCGTCCCCCTCATCGGCCGCTACGGCTGGAGCTGAGCGGCCGACGTTTCGCGGCGAGCGGCGCTCTCGACACGGTTCACGGTTTACGGCTTTTCATCATGGAATCAATCTACGAACTCCTGCACCAGCTCAAGGAGCTGCTGAACCCGAAGAACATCATCGATTTTTTGACGACGAAGGGGCTGCTGCTGACCTACCTGGGGCTCATCTTCATCGTCTTCGCCGAGACGGGGCTCGCCGTCGGCTTCTTCCTGCCGGGCGACTCGCTGCTGGTCGTCGCGGGGCTGGTCGCGCGCATGCACCCCGACCGCCTCAACGTCGTCGTGCTGCTCGGCACGCTGTTCGTCGCCGCGGTCGTGGGCGACGCCGTCGGCTACTACACGGGGCGCAAGCTCGGGCCGCGCCTCTTCTCGCGCCAGAAGTCCCTGCTCTTCCGGCCGAGCCACCTCCAGAAGGCGCACGAGTTCTACGAGAAGTACGGCGGCAAGACCATCATCATCGCGCGCTTCGTGCCCGTCGTCCGCACCTTCGCCCCCATCGTGGCGGGCGCGGCGAACATGTCCTACCGCCAGTTCCTCGCCTACAACATCGTCGGCGGCTTCGCGTGGGTCTTCAGCATGATTCTCGCCGGCTACTTCCTCGGCACGGTCGTCGAGCGCGCCTTCGGCATCAGGCTCGAAGACCACATCGAGTGGGTCGTCATCATCGTCATCCTCCTCTCGCTCACCCCGCCGCTCTACGAGTACCTCAGGTCGCGCCGCGAGAAGCGCGCGCGCCTGCGCGACGGCGCCGGCGACGTGCGTGTTTGACACAGCACACCGCGACACTTAGAATGCACCGGTAATCTTCGACGGGGCGTGGCTCAGCCTGGTAGAGCGCTCGGTTCGGGACCGAGAGGTCGGAGGTTCGAATCCTCTCGCCCCGATTAGCTGGTGAAAGAAGGAAGGCCGCTCAAGTTTGAGCGGCCTTCCTTCTTTTTGTTTCGGGCGCCGGGCGCGCGGGGGCTTCAGTTTTTGTCCACGCGGAGGAGCGCCTCGGCGGGGGCGGGCTGGGGGCCGTGGGGCGGCTCGGGGTCGAGTTGGAGGAGGCGGAAGCTGTAGCCGAGCGCGGAGACGGGCGGGGTGGCGGGGTGCAGGCGCGGGGCCCCGCCCTGGATGGTGAGGACGAGGCGGGCGGTGTCGCCGCCGGGGGCGACGGCCTGTAGGAGGACGGAGACGGAGCCGGGCGTGGGGCATTGCGAGCCGGCGGGGCAGCGCGTGTCGCGGCTGACGTCGAGGACGGAGACGCGGAGCTTGTCGGGCTGGACGACGGCCAGCTCGCCGCGCGTGAGCGTGAAGGGCGAGCCGAGGGCGGCCTCCTTCGCCGGCTCGTGGAAACGGCGGCGGTACTCGTCGGAGGAGAGGAACGCCTTGACCATCTCGGCGCGGACGAAGTCGCCGCCGAAGGCGTTGAGCTTCGAGAGCCAGAAGAGGTAGCCCTGGCCGTTGTCGGGCCAGTCGCCGGGGTTGCGGCGCAGGTAGCCGAAGTACTGCATCAGGACGAAGGCGGGCGAGAACTCGCGCGCGCGGAATTCGGGGTCGTCCGCGACCTTGAGGAGGACGGTGGCGCGCGTCTCGGTCCCGGCTTCGAGGCCGGCGGCGAGCGCGGCGCGCTCCTCGGGCGAGAGCGAGCCTCCGGAGTTGGCGTTGAGGCGTTCGACGTACTCGGCGGCCGGGAGGGCGGCGGGGAACCTTTCGAGGAAGGCCGCGCGCGCGGCGAACTCCTCGGCGTAGGCGCGGCGGTTGGCTTCGAGCAGCCGCCGCCAGTCGCCCTCGCCGACGACGACGCCCTCGGCGACCCGGCGCGCGTCGTGGACGAAGGCGCGGTAGGTCGGCTGCGCGTCGAAGGCGAGGCGGTGGAGGCGCGCGACGAGAAAGCCCGTCTCCTGAAATTCAATCGAGAGGAAGAAGGCCGCCGAGACGTTGATGCGCTTGACCTCGCGGCACTGGGCGTCGGCGCCGCAGGACTCAATCTCGTTCGTCCAGAATCGCAGGCCGTCGGCGTCGGGCTCGCGCGAGAGGAAGTCTAGGTAGTGCTGGCGGACGAAGAACTGCGCGGAGTCGATGGGGTTGGTCGCGGCGGGGCGCTCGTCGTTGTCGCCGATGGTCAGGACGGCCGAGGCGGGCGCGCCGAGCACGGCCGGGCCGCGCAAATCGTGGAGCGTGAGGCCGAGCGCCTCGTCGCCCTCGACCGCGTGGTCGTCTGTGACGGAGACGGCGAAGGACTTCTGCGCCTCGCCGGGCGCGAAGCGGAGCGCGCCGCGCGCGGTCGTGTAGTCGGCGCGCTCGGTGGCCGCGGCGTCGCCGGTCGAGTACGACACCTCGACCTCGCCCGAGAGGTCGCCGTCGCGCACGACGTTGACGAGGACCGAGCCGCCGCCCTCACCCACGGCGTAGGCGGCCGCGTCGAAGCGCACGCGGCTCGCGCCCGCCGGCGCGTCCGCCGCGGAGAGCCTGGCGACGAAGCCGCTCAGCACGGGCGAGAAGTCGCGCGCCAACGAGTCGCGGTAGGGGTTGACGGCGGGGAAGTCGTCGGAGGAGGTGAAGCCGAGGACGTAGACGTTCCCGGCCGCGTCCGCCTGCACGTCGGCGCCGTCGTCGCCGGAGCTGCCGCCGAGGTAGGTGGAGAAGAGCGCCTGCCCCGCGGGGCCGAGCTTGATGACGAAGGCGTCCATCGGGCCGCCGAGGCGCGGCTGCAAGGCGTCCACGGGCGCGGGGAAGTTCTCCGAGATGGTGTTGCCGGTGACGTAGGCGGCGCCCGCGGCGTCCGTCGCCACGGCGGTCGCCGACTCGCCGGCGCAGCCGATGATTCCGGAGTCGAAACGCTGCGGGCCGCACTGCTGCCTGGGCGTCCCGCTCAGGTAGGTCGAGTAGACGAGCGCCGCGCCCGCCGCGTCGAGCTTGGCGACGAAGCCGTTGCCGTAAGGGTCGCGCGCGGACGGGTGGAGCGCGTTCCGCGTGGGGAAGTCGGCCGAGCCCGTGA
>DASVUF010000185.1:0-4783 GCA_036387195.1 Pyrinomonadaceae bacterium
ACCTCTCTGCTGCCGGGGGCGGCCCTCATCGAGCTGCTGCGCGAACGCTCGGTCACGGGCGCGATTCTGCCGCCGACGGCGCTCGCCGCGATGCCCGACGCCGAGTTGCCGGCGTTGCGGACGCTGGCCGTCGGGGGCGAGGAGTGCCCGGCCGAAGTCGCGCGGCGCTGGGCCGCGGGGCGTCGTTTCCTGAACGCCTACGGGCCGACCGAGGTCACCGTCTGCTGCACCGTGGCCGCGTGCGACGAGCCGGCGGGCAGGCTCCCCGTCGGCCTGCCGATTCAGAACACGGAGGTCTACCTGCTCGACGACGACGGGCAGCCCGCCCCGGTCGGCGTCCCGGCCGAGCTTCACGTCGGCGGCGTGGGGCTGGCGCGCGGCTACCTGAACCGGCCGGCGCTAACGGCCGAGCGCTTCGTCCCGCACCCCTTCTCGGCGGAGCCCGGCGCGCGCCTCTACAGGACTGGCGACCTCGCGCGCTTCCGCCCCGACGGGCAGATAGAGCTGCTGGGCCGCCGCGACCGGCAGGCCAAGGTGCGCGGCTTCCGCATCGAGCTGGGCGAGGTCGAGGCGGCGCTCTCGGCGCACCCGGACGTGCGCGAGGCGGCCGTCGTCGCGCGCGAGGACGCGCCGGGCCGGAAGCGGCTCGTCGCTTACGTGGCGCCGGCCGGCGCGCCCGAGGCGGACGCGCTGCGCCGCCACCTGAAGGAGAGGCTGCCGGAATACATGGCGCCCTCGGCCTTCGTCCGGCTCGACGCGCTGCCGCTGACGCCGAGCGGGAAGGTTGACTACCGGCGGCTGCCCGCGCCCGCCGGCGAGAGGCCGGAGCTGGGCCAGGGCTACGTCGCGCCGCGGACGGAGCTGGAGAAGGTGCTGGCCGAGATGTGGCGGGGCGTGCTGCGCGTCTCGGAGGTCGGCGTCCACGACAACTTCTTCGACCTCGGCGGCGACTCCATCCACGCCGCCATCTTCATCAACAGCCTCCAGAAGCGGCTCGGCCTCGTCGTCTACGTCGTCACGCTCTTCGACGCGCCGACCATCGCGGCGCTGGCCGCGCGCCTCGAAGAGCGCCACGCCTCGGCGCTGCCGGCGCGGAAGGAGCTGACCCCCATCCGCCCGCTGGCGCGCGACGGCGCGCGACAGTTCCCGCTCTCGTTCGCGCAGCAGCGGCTCTGGTTCATTGACCGCCTCACGCTCGGCAGCTCCTTCTACAACATCCCGCAGGCGCTCCGCCTGAGCGGCCCGCTCGACGCGGGGGCGTTGGGGCGCAGCCTGAACGAAATAGTCCGGCGGCACGAGGCGCTGCGCACGAGCTTCGCGGACTCCGGCGGCCGGCCCGTGCAGGTCGTGCACGACCCGCGGCCGCTCGGCCTGCCGCTCGCAGACCTCTCGGGGCTGCCCGAGCCCGTGCGCGAGCGCGAGGCTTTGCGGCTGGCCGTCGAGGAGGCGCACCGCCCGTTCGACCTCTCGGCCGCCCCGCTCATGCGCGCCGGCCTGCTCCGGCTCGGGCCGCAGGAGCACGTCCTGCTCGTCACCACGCATCACATCGTGAGCGACGGCTGGTCAATGGGCGTCTTCGTACGCGAGCTGAGCGCGCTCTACGGCGCGTTCCTGCGCGGCGAGCCTTCGCCGCTCGCCGAGCCGCCCGTGCAGTACGCCGACTTCGCCGTCTGGCAGAGAGAGTGGCTGCAAGGCGAGGCGCTCGAAGAACAGCTCGACTACTGGCGGCGCCAGCTCGGCGGCGAGCTTCCCGTGCTGAAGTTGCCGACCGACCGGCCGCGCCCGCCCGCCCTGAGCTACAAGGGCGCGGAGCAGCCTCTGGAACTCCCCGCGGAGCTGACCGGGCGTCTGAAATCACTCGGACGGCGCGAGGGCGCGACGCTCTACATGACGCTGCTGGCGGGGTTCTTCGCGCTGCTCCACCGCTACACGGGGCAGGAGGATTTGGTCGTCGGGACGCCCATCGCGGGGCGCAACCGGCGCGAGACGGAAGGGCTCATCGGGTTCTTCGTCAACACGCTCGTGCTGCGCGCGGGCGTGGCGGGCGGGGACTCGTTCCGTGGGCTGGTCGAGAGGGTGAGGGAGGCGACGCTCGGGGCCTACGCGCATCAGGAGGTGGCGTTCGAGAAGCTGGTCGAGGAGCTGCACCCCGAGCGCGACATGAGCCGCAACCCGCTCTTCCAGGTCATGTTCGCGCTGCAAAACGCGCCGCTCGAAGACTTCGCGCTGCCGGGGCTCCGGCTCGGCCCCTTCGACACCGGCAACGACATGACGAGGTTCGACCTGGAGTTCCATCTCTGGGAGGACGGCGGCGCGGTGGCCGGCACGCTGATTTACAACACAGACCTGTTCGACGCCGCGACCGTCGCGCAGATGCTCGGCCACTACCGGAACCTGCTCGAAGGCGCGGCCGCCGACCCCGACGCGCGCGTCTCCGACCTGCCGCTGCTGACGGGGGCCGAAAGCCGGCTGCTGCTCCGCGAGTGGAACGACACGCGCCGGGAGTACCCGCGCGACAAGTGCGTCCACGAGTTGTTCGAGGCGCAGGCCGCGCGCACGCCCGACGCCGCGGCCGTCGTCTCCGAGGAGGGGCGTGTAACTTACCGCGAGCTGAACGAGCGGGCGAACCGTCTGGCGCGCGCCCTGCGTCGGCGCGGCGTCGGGGCCGAGTCGCTGGTGGGCGTCTGCCTCGGGCGCGGGGCTGACCTGGTGGCGGCGCTGCTCGGGGTGCTCAAGGCTGGCGGGGCCTACCTGCCGCTCGACCCGGAGTACCCGCGCGAGCGCCTCGCCTTCATGCTCGAAGACGCGGGCGCGCGCGTGCTGCTCACCGAGCGGCAAAAACTGGGCGCGCTCCCCGCGGGCCGTACGGAAGTCATCTGCCTGGACGACGGCGCCGGAGCCGACGCCGAGAGCGCGGAGAACCTGCCCCCCGCGGCCGCGCCCGACAACCTCGCCTACGTCATCTACACGTCCGGCTCGACGGGCCGCCCCAAGGGCGTCTGCATCAACCACAGGGCCATCAACCGCCTCGTCCTCGGGACGGACTACGTAGAGCTGACGGCCTCCGACCGCGTGGCGCAAGTCTCGACCGCCTCGTTCGACGCGGCCACCTTCGAGTTCTGGGGGGCGCTGCTGCACGGCGCGCAACTCCACGTCGTGCCGCGCGAGGTCGCCATCTCGCCACAGGAGTTCGCCGCGCACATACGGGAGCGGGGCATCACCACGATGTTCCTCACCACGGCGCTCTTCAACCAGTTGGCGCGCGCCCGCCCCGGCGCGCTCGCGCCGCTCGGCCAACTCCTCTTCGGCGGGGAGGCGTGCGACCCCGAGCGCGTGCGCGAGGTTCTGTCGAAGGGCGCGCCGCGGCGGCTGCTGCACGTCTACGGCCCGACGGAGAACACGACCTTCAGCACCTGGCATCTGGTCGGCGAGCCGCCGCCGCCGGGGGGCGCCGTGCCCATCGGCCGCCCCATCGCGAACACCGAGGCTTACGTGCTCGGCGCAGACCTCCGCCCGGTCCCGCCGGGCGTCGCGGGCGAGCTGTTCCTCGGGGGCGAAGGTCTGATGCGCGGCTACCTGAACCGCCCGGGGGCGACGGCCGAGAAGCTGACGCCGCACCCGTTCTCGGATGAGCCGGGCGCGCGGCTCTACCGCACGGGCGACCTCGTGCGCCAACTGCGCGACGGCTCCGTCGAGTTCATCGGGCGCGTTGACCGGCAGGTCAAGGTGCGCGGCTTCCGCATCGAGCCGGGGGAGATTGAGGCGGCGCTCGCCGAGCACCCTGCGGTGGGCGAGTGCGTCGTGATGGCGCGCGAAGAGCAGCCGGGCGAGCGGCGCTTAGTCGCCTACGTCGTGGCGCGCGCCGGGGGCGTCGGCGACGAGGCGCCCGCCGCCGGGGAGCCGGGCGGCGGCCTGCGCTCGGGGCAGGTCGAACACTGGCAGAAGATTTTCGACGACCACATCTACAGCGAGCCCTCGGCGCAGCCCGACCCGACCTTCAACATCGTCGGCTGGAACAGCAGCTACACGGGCGAGCCGCTGCCGGCCGAGGAGATGCGCGTCTGGCTGGAGGACACGCTGGAGCCCGTGCGCGCCGCCGCCCCGCGCCGCGTGCTGGAACTGGGCTGCGGCACGGGGCTTTTGCTCACGCGCCTCGCGCCCGCCTGCGAACAGTACTGGGGCACGGACGTTTCGCAGGTGGCGCTCGACTACGTCGCGCGGCAGGTGAGCGGGTGGGGCGACGACGCGGCGCGCGTCAAACTCCTGCGGCGCGCCGCCGACGACTTCAGCGGCGTCGAGCCCGCGAGCTTCGACGCCGTCATCCTCAACTCGGTCGCGCAGTACTTCCCCGACGCGGACTACCTGCGGCGCGTGCTGGAGGGCGCGGCGCGCGCCGTCAGGCCGGGCGGGCTCGTCTTCGTCGGCGACGTGCGCAGCCTGCCGCTGCTGGAGACGTTCCACGCCTCGGTGCAGTTGTTCAAAGCGCCGCCCGCCACGCCCGCCGCGCTGCTGCGCGAGCAGGCGCGCACGCGCGCCGCGCAGGAGAACGAGCTGGCCGTCGCGCCGGCCTTCTTCTACGCGCTGGCGCGGCGCCTGCCCGGGGGCGCGCGCGTGGAGGTGCGCCCCAAGCGCGGCCGCTTCCACAACGAGCTGACGCGGTTCCGCTATCAGGTGTTGATTCACGTCGGCGGCGAGCCGGAGCCCGCGGCCGCGGCCCCGCCGCCGTCGGCGTGGCTCGACTGGGACGCCGAGGGGCTGACGCCCGCGGCCCTGCGCCGCCGGC
>DASVUF010000186.1:0-28523 GCA_036387195.1 Pyrinomonadaceae bacterium
GTAAAAAGAGGCGGCCGGTTTGGGGCGGATGTTATCACACCGCGCGTCAAACCGGCCGCCGGCCGTTCGTGGTTGCGGGCCCGTGGGCGCGCGCCGCGGCGCCGTCAGTTGGCGGGCGCCGCCGGGGCGGGCGCCGCCGTCGCCGGGCGGGCCCTGGCGATGACGCCGGAGTCCACGGTCTCGCCGAGGCGGTTGATGCACTGGAAGTGCAGCTCGTCGCCGGCGACTTCGAGCAGCATGAAGCTGAGGTCTGTGTCGTAAGCCTTCTCGGTGAGCGGCGAGTCCTTCTTCACGTCGCCCTCGCGGAGCTTGCCGCCCGCGCCCGAGATGAAGTAGTAGATGCCCTTCTGCGGCTTGACGCGCTCGTAGAAGTGCTCGTGGCCGGCGAAGACGACGTTGACGCCGTACTTCACGAACAGCGGCTCGACCACTTCGCGCAGCCCCGACGAGGAGCCGTGCTTGCCGCCCGAGGAGTAGGGCGGGTGGTGGAAGAAGGCGACCTTCCACTCGGCCGAGTCGGCCTTGAGCTTCTCCTCGAACCAGGTGAGCTGCTTCTTGTCCATGTAGTTGCTGTTGAGCGAGTAGAACGAGACCGGCCCCTTCCTGAACTGGTAGTACTCCTCGCCCTTCATGTTGAAGTGCTCGTAGAAGCGCTGGTTCGACTCGTCGTGGTTGCCGAGCGTGGCGTAGAAGGCCACCTTCTCGTCGAGCAGCGAGCGGTAGACGTCCTCGAACTTCTTCTTGTAGTCGTCGGCCTTCTCGCTCCCGTACATGTTGTCGCCCATCATCAGGACGAACTCGAACGGGAAGGCGCGCCGGTAGGAGGTCATCACGCCGGCCAGCTCGTGCTGCTTGACGACGCCCGTCCCCGTGTCGCCGATGACGGCGAAGCGCACCGAGCCCTCTTTGACCGGCAGCGTCAGCCTGACGGGCGCGCCGCCCGCCCCGACGCGCGAGCCGGCGGCCGCCTGCGACTCGGCTTGCGCCAGCGCGGCCGGGGCCGGCGCGGCGGCCGACAGCGCGGCGGCGCACAACAACGATGCGAGGATGCGTCTCATACCTTTCTCCATTAGGTTAAGCCCCGCGCGACGCGCGCCCGCCTACGGGAGCGCGTCGGGCATGAAGTCAATGATGAGCCCGTTCTCCCTGTCCATCAGCAGGAGGCTGCGGCCGACGTAGCGGTAGCGCACCTGCTTCGGCAACTGCGGCAGGCGCAGCAGCAGAGTGGGCGTCATCTCCAGCATCTCCTGCGACTCGGGGTACGGGTAGTTGACGCGCAGCGGCACGGCCTTGACCTCCGACTCCAGAACCGCCTCGCGCACCTCGCGTCTGGTCGTCGGCTTCAGCTCGGCCTTGATGACCTCGCGGATGTGCCTGGCCGCCTCGGGCGTGAAGACGTCGCCCGGCCTGGCGGCGGCGCGCGCGGCGCGCACGGCCTCCTGGAGCGCGGTCTTGTGCTTCTCTATCTGCTCGGCCGTCGCGTCCTTCGGCAGCTTGGGCATCTTGTCCTCGATGCCCTCGCGCATCGCGACGTAATCCTTGACGCGCGTCTCGAAGGCCGCGAAAGCCTCCCTGTGCTTCGGCGCGACCTGCGTCTGCGCCGCCGCCGCCGTCTCCTGCCGCGCGGCCGCGGGCGACGCTAAAAGCGCCGCTAACAGTCCCGCCGTCAAAGCTCCGCCTATAATTCTTACAGGTTTCATCACCCGCCGAATTGCAAGCACGGCGCCAGCCGCGGGGCCGCGCGGCGGCGCGGCCCTTAATCGTTGCCGCAGAGCGAATTGAAGCGGGCGGGCCGGCGCGGGCGGGGCGCGGGCGCGCGTCCGGAAACGAACGCTTGTCGGACTCGGCGTGTCCTTTGTGACTACACAGGGACGGGCGGGACTCAGGCGGGCGGACGTCTTCCGGCGCGAAAAAGCGGCGGGGCTTCCCTTTCGAGGAAGCCCCGCCGCTTTTTCGTTCGATGGAGGCGCCGAGAATCGAACTCGGGTCCAAAGGCCGACGCCGGTGGAATCTACATGCTTAGCCGCTTCTCCGCTGCCGGTCTTGCTCCGGCGTGTTCGCCGCCTGCGGGTAAGTGAAGCGTCGAAGACCCCGCCCGCGACTAGCCCAGATTTTTCTCGCCGGGCGCGCCTGAGCACGCGCGCCTGACCAGCTCAACTGTGTTACGCCCCGGCCCGCTTCGCTTGAGCAACTGGCGGCGGGACGCTCGCAATCTTCCTAAGGTAACTTAGGCCGCGAGAGCTAACTCGTTAGAGTTCGCATTTGTGTTTTTCTACGCTTATTAACGGGCCGCATAGAACGCCCGGCATGCATCCGGCCGACGATCCAAGCCCCTGTCGAGACCTGTCGCCCCCCTACTCGCGCACCTCTTTAGATGCGTGAGCGCGATTATAGATGCCACGCGCTCCCCCGGCAACCGGCGGTCGAGGCGGGCGGCGTACGGCGGGAGAGACGACGCATGCGGGCGGCGCGATTTAACACCGCGCCGCCCGCATGCGTTTTCCGTTGTTCAGCGTCTACCGGCCGCTTCCCCTTTCACTTCACGGCCCGAAGCGCTTCTTGTACTCGTCGGACGTGATGAAGGCCTTGACCATCTCGGCCTCGATGAAGTTGCCGTTGAACTGGTTGAGCTTCGCCAGCCAGAAGTTGTAGCCGTCGAAGTTCCCGTCGGGCGCCTCGTCGGGCGCGCGGCGCAGGTAGCCGAAGTACTGCATCAGGACGAAGGCGCGGTTGAACTCCCGCAGGCGGAAGTCCGAGTCGTCCACGACCTTGAGCAGCACGGCGGCGCGGCCGGCCTGTGTGTTGTCGGCCGTCAGCTCGGCCACGCGCGCGTCGCGCTCGGACGGCGAGAGCGAGCCGCCGGTGTTGGCGTCGAGCGCGGCGACGAACTGCGCCGGCGTCATCGAGGCCGGGTAGGCGGACGTGAACTGCGGCCGCCCGACGAAGGCGAGCGCGAACGCCCGCTTGCTCGCCGCCAACTCCTCCTCCCAGTCGCCTTCGCCCACGACGATGTCCCGCCTGACCTCGCCCGCGTCCGCGTGGAAGCGGCTCAGGGACAGACGCTCGCCCGTGTTGAAGGCCGCCTTGTGCAGCCTGTAGACGAAGTAGCCCGTCTCCTGGAACTCGATGGAGAGGAAGAAGGCCGCCGAGACGTTGATGCGCTTGACCTCGCGGCAGGGCTGCCGCTCGGCCTCGGGGCGCGCCTCGCACTGGGTGATTTCGTCCTTCCAGAACTGCAACCCTTCGGCGTCGGGCTCGCGGCCGAGGAAGTCCGCGTAGTGCTGGCGGACGAAGAAGTCCACGTCGAAGGTGGCGTCGGCCACGGGGTTCGGGCCGTCAGCCGCGTCGTCGCTCGTCACCTGCACGGAGGCCGACGACGGCGAGCCCAGCGCGACGCCCACGGGGTTCGAGAGGACGACCGAGAACGCCTCGGCCCCCTCCTGGAAGCGGTCGTCCGTGACGGCGACGACGATGGTCTTCGACGTCTCGCCCGCGGCGAAGCGGAGCGTGCCGAAGACGGCCGAGTAGTCCGAGCGCGCGCTGGCCGTGCCGTCCTGCGTCGCGTAGTCCACGCTGGCCGCCTGCGTCGCGTCGGTGCGCGTCACGGTCAGCGCGGCCGCGCCGCCGGCCGCGGCGTGCGCCGCCCGCCACCACTCGGCCGCGCCGAAGCCGGCCGGCGCGCCCGCCGCGCCGCCGCCCTCGTTCGCCTCGAAGGTGGCCGAGGTGAACTGCGTCACGCCGCGCGCCTCGGGCGTCGGCGTCGGGGTCGCCTCGGGCGTCGGGGTGGGCGTCGGCGTCTCCTCGGGCGTCGGCGTCGGCGTCGGGGTCGTCCCGCCGCCGAGCGAGAAGACGTAGGCCGAGCCCTTCTCCTGCTCGCCCGCCACGTCGTCGCCCTTCGCGCCGACGACGGCCGTGTCGCCCGAGAGGGCGACGTGCTGGCCGAAGAAGTCGGCGCCCGAGCCGTCGGTCGCAATCAGTTTCTGCTGCTCGGTCCAGGTCGAGCCCGCGCGCCTGAAGACGTAGGCCGAGCCCTGGCCGGGGATGTCCTGGCCGCCGACCCGGTCGCCGAACGCGCCCGCGACGAGCGCGTCGCCCGAGATTGACACGTCGCGGCCGAAGTAGTCGTTCTGCTCGCCGTCGCTCGCGAGCAGTTTCTGCTGCTGCGTCCACGCCGAGCCCGCGCGCGCGTAGACGAAGACCGCGCCCCTGACCGCCATCGCGCTGAACCCCTGGGCCGCGCCGAAGACGGCCGTCCCGCCGTCCACGTCCACGCTGATGCCGAACAGGTCGCCCGCCTCGCCGCTGTCGAGGACGATTCTCTGCTCGCGCGCCCACGCCGAGCCCGTGCGCCTGAAGACGTAGGCCGCGCCGCGGTTGGCGGTCGAGTTGACGGTCTCAAGCGGCGAGCCGACCACCGCCGTGTCGCCGGAGACGGCCACCTCCGTGCCGAAGCTGTTGGCCGCGCCGCCCGCGTCCGCGGTCAGCTTGCCCTGCTGCGTCCACGACGCGCCCGAGCGGACGAAGACGTAGGCCGAGCCGAGGTTGTCGTTCGTCGCGCTGATGTCGTCGCCGATGGCGCCGACGACGACCGTGTCGCCGTTGACGGCGACGGTCAGGCCGAACTGGTCGAACTTCTCGCCGTCGGCGGCCGTCAGCTTCTGTTGCAGCGCCCACGCCGAGCCCGTGCGCCTGAAGACGTAGGCCGCGCCCTGCCCGTCGTTGGCGCCGACCTTGTGGTCGTACGCGCCGACGACGATGGTGTCGCCTGAGACGGCGACGGCCCGGCCGAAATCGTCGCCGAAGGCGCCGTCGGGCGGGATGAGCCGCGCCTGCTGCGCCCACGCCGAGCCGCTGCGGACGAAGACGTAGGCCGCGCCCGTCGCCGTGCCGTTGACGTTGTCGTTCGACGCGCCGACGACCACCGTGTCGCCGTCCACGTCAACGTTCTCGCCAAAGAAGCTGGTCTGGGAAGTCTCGGCGCCGTTGATGCGGTTCGGGTCTACGGCCTCGCGGGCGAAGACGTAGGCCGCGCCGCGCGCGCTCGCCTTCGAGGGCGCGCCGGCGACGATGGACTCGCCGTCGAAGGCGACGCTCGTGCCGAGCGCGTCGGGGGCGAAGTCCTGATGCAGAAGTTTCTGCTGGCGCGTCCAGGCGGAGCCGGCGCGCGTGAAGACGTAGACCGCGCCGTGGTTGGCGACGCCGGGCTGGAACTCGTGCGCGGGCGCGCCGACGGCGATGGTGTCGCCGCGGACGGCGACGCTGCCGCCGAACGTGTCGTTGCGCTGGACGGGCTCGACGCCGAAGAGGTGCTGCTGCTCCGCCCAGACCGTCCCGCTTCTGCTGAAGACGTAGGCCGAGCCCTGACCGCCGACGCCGTTGACCGTGTCGAGCCGCGCGCCGACGACCGCCGTGTCGCCCGAGACGCCGACCGAGAAGCCGAAGGCGTCGCCCGCCGCGCCGTCGGACGCCAGGAGCTTCTGCTGCTGCGCCCACGCCGAGCCCGCGCGCGCGAAGACGTAGGCCGCGCCGCGCCCCTGGTCGGCCGAGACGCCCGCCTGCCCCGGCGCGCCGATGACGGCCGTGTCGCCCGAGACGGCGACCGAGAAGCCGAAGAAGCTGGCGAAGCCGCCGTCGTCGGCCGTCAGCTTGGCCTGCTGCGTCCACGACGCGCCCGCGCCGGTGAAGACGTAGGCCGCGCCCTGGAAGAAGGTCGAGCCGTTGTTCTTCTGCAAGGCGCCGACGACGAGCGTGCCGCCGTCAACGGCGAGGCTTGAGCCGAAGAGGTCGCCGTCCGCCGCGTCCGAGGGCGTCAGCGTCGTCGGCGACTGCGTCCACGTCGCCCCCGTGCGCGTGAAGACGTAGACGGCCCCGCGCGTGCGCGCGTTGTTGCCGACCTGCGTGAAGTGGCGGCCGACGAAGATGGTGTCGCCCGCAATCGCCACCGCGTAGCCGAACTCGTCGTTGGCGACGCCGTCCGAGGCCGTCAGCTTCTGCTGCTGCGTCCACGTCGAGCCGTTGCGGACGTAGACGTAGGCCGCGCCCTGCCGCGTGTTCGAGCCGGTCGCGTCGGCGGGCGCGCCGACGACGGCCGTGTCGCCCGAGACGGCGACCACGAAGCCGAAACTGTCCTGCGCCGCGCCGTCGTTGGCGAGGAGCTTGCCCTGCTGGACGAAGGCGCCGGCCGCCGCGCCCGCGCGCTCGGCGGTTAGGAATGCGGCCGCGGCGGCCAGCACGACCGCCGCGGCGATAAAGACTCGTTTACTCTTCCATCTCATTCGTTCACTCCTGATCAGTGGCAGCTAACTTTGGGTGCGACTGCGACCTGGGGGTTTCAGTCCTTACTTCTTCACTTCTTCACTTCTTCTCGTCGGCGGGCGGCGCGGCGTCCACGGCGAAGGCGGACAGCTCCCTGGCGTTGCGGAGGTTGAAGACGCGGCCGGCCAGCTCGTCCACCTGGTAGTCGGGCTCCTTGTCCTTGAAGAGAATCTGGCGGTCGCCCCTGCCCGTCTCCATGTGGACGCCGACGAGCCCCGCGCCCTTCTCCTTGCCGTCCTTCACGGTCGTCAGGACGTAGACGTAGTTGCCCGCCGCCTTCGTCGCGCTGTAACGCTTGCTCACGAACTGCTCGTAGGCGACGAGCGAGTTGACCCGCTGGCGGTTGGCCCAGCGGTTCTCGGCCGTGCCGTAGTAGGAGCCCGCGGCCGAGGCCGTCGCCGACGTGTAGGCGAGCGCCGTCAGCCCCGCCATCGCCAGCTTCTGCCAGCCGGGGACGCCCGGCGCTTCGTACTTCACCGACCAGACTATCTGGCGCGCGCGCGGGTCGAAGGCGAGCAGGTGCTGCTTGCCGGCGACGACCACCGAGCCGTTCTCGCGCCGGTAGAGCGCGACCGGCTCGTCGCGCTCGTCGCCGCCGCCCTTGCCGATGGCGCCGAGGCCCCCGAAGCCGAACTTGGCGACCTTCGCCGCCGTCCCGGCCGCGCCGAGGCTGTTCTTGAATTCGAGCTTGACCTTGTAGGACTCCCTGACCTTGCCGGCGCCGGCCGCGTCGAGCCCGATGAGGCTCTTGGCGTCGGCGACGAGCACGGTGTTCGACTCGGGCAGCACGGCCATGTTGGTGATGCTCTCGCTGGCCTTGTCGTAGTACCAGACGGTCGCGCCGGTCTTCTTGTCCACGGCGGCGACGCCGAACGGCTTCTTGCTCACGTACTCGCGCTTCGAGAAGTCGTAGAAGGCGCCGCCGAGCCGGCCGTAGAGGTGGTCGCCGCCCGCCCGCATCTCGGCTATCGCGCCGCCGAAGTCCTTGCTCACCCACCTGACCGCGCCCGTCGCCTTGTCGACGGCGCGGAGCTGCCCCTTGGCCGACGTGTAGATGGCGTCGCCCTCGATGACGGCCTGCGCGTTGCCGCGCTTGATGGAGCCCTCGGTCACGTCGTACTTCGTCCCCCACAGCAGCCGGCCGTCTTCGAGCGAGTAGCGGTGCAGCCCCGCGTAGGTGAAGTAGACCGAGTCGGCGTCGTAGAGCGGCGGGTTCGCGCCCGAGAGGTCGAACTTGGGGAAGTACCTGCCCCCGCGCTCGATGCCGTAGAGGTCAACGTTGTCGGGGTACTCCGACTCCCAGGCCAGCTCGCCCGTCGTCATCCGGAGCGCCGTGATGCGCGGCTTCGCCTTGTTGGCCGAGTTGTTCTCGACCGTGACGAGCAGCACGAGGTCTTTCTCGTAGACCGGCTCGACGGCGACGGCCGCCCCTCTCAGCTTCTCCGTCTCCCAGACGTTCTGCCCCGAGAGCACGTCGAGCGCGAAGAGGCGCGTGCCCTTCCTGAACGTGCCCGACGTGTCCGAGACGAGCAGGAGCGGCGTGCCCGCGATGGACTCGACCTCGAACTCCTCCGACCCGGCGAGGTCGGCGCGCGACCAGACCTGCCGGCCCGTCTCGCCGTCGAGCGCGTAGAGCGCGCCCTTCGAGCCGACGAGCAGCGTGCCGACGTCGGTGACGCGGTACCACTTGATGTCGCTGGCCGGCTTGTGAGTCCAGAGCGAGGCGCCGCGCGCCGCCTGCGCCATCAGCATGCAGGCGAGCAGCGAGAAACCGAGGAAGGCCAGCCCCACCCACCAGGGCTCGCGCTGCGGCAGCGCGTCCGGCGGGCGCGCGCTCCTCTTCCGGGGCGACAAACGTGCGGACATACTTCTCCTCCGTCCTTATCTTCGTCTTCTGAGAGCTGGGGCGAGGGTTTGAAAGCGCTTGCGAGGCGACGGAGAGATTCTATTTTCCCGCAGGGGCGCGGGGCATCTGGCGGAAGTTGTAGCGGCGGGTAAACTTTAGATATAGGCGCGGGCGGGCGCGGCCCAGCCTACTCGAAGCGGAAGAGGCCGCGCTGGAGGGCGAGCATGGCGGCGTGCGTGCGGTCGTTGGCGCCCATCTTGTTGAGGATGTTGTTGACGTGCGCCTTGACGGTGCCCTCGGCGATGCGGAGCGCCTCGCCTATCTCGCGGTTCGAGCGGCCGGCGGCGACGAGGCGCAGCACCTCGACCTCGCGCTCGGTCAGCTCCCCGGCGCCCATGCGCTCGGCGAGGCGCCCGGCGACGCGCTGCGGGATGTGGCGGCCGCCGCTGTGGACGCCGCGGACGGCCGCGAGCAGCTCCTCGCGGAAGGCGTCCTTCAGCAGGTACGCCTTGGCGCCGGCCTTGAGCGCGCGGTGGATGTCTTCGTCGCCGTCGTAGGTGGTGAGGACGATGATGCGGCTCTCGGGTCGCTCGCGCAGAATCTCGCGGATGGCCTCGACGCCGTTCATCACGGGCATCCGCAGGTCCATCAGCACCACGTCGGGCGCGTGCGCGCGGCACAGCTCGACCGCCTGCCGCCCGTCGGCCGCGCGCGCCACCACCTCCATGTCGGGCTCGGCCTCGACGTTCGCCGCCAGCCCGTCCAGGAAGAACGGGTGGTCGTCCGCGATGAGAATCCTTATCCGCCCGCTGTCGCTCATGTCCGGCTCTCGGCTCTCGGCTGTCGGCTTTTAGCTTTTAGCTTTTAGCTGTCGGCTGTCGGCTGTCGGCTGTCGGCTTTAAGCCGGCAGCGCGGAAATCCGTCTCCCCGTTTTCAGCCGGCTAACGGCCGACGGCTGACGGGTGAACGCTCTCCCCTCACTTATCAACGGCGGGGACGACGGCCACGACCTCCGCGCCCGCGCCGGGGCGCGTGGCGATGTCGAGCCGGCCGCCGAGCTGCGCGACGCGCTCGCGCATCCCGCGGAGGCCGAAGCCGTCGCCGTCGCCGCCGGGGCGCGTCGCGGGGTCGAAGCCGCGGCCGTCGTCCGCGACCGTGAGCCGCACGCCGTCGGCGCCGTAGTCGAGGCGGACGCGGACGCGCGTCGCGCCGGAGTGGCGGACGGCGTTGGTGAGCGCCTCCTGCCCGACGCGCAGCAGGTTCTTCTCGATCGCCTCGGGGAGCCGCCGCGCCGCGCCGCCGACCGACACCTCCGCGCGCAGGTCGGTCCCCGAGGTCAACTGCCGCGCGACGACCGAGAGCGCGTCCGCCAGCCCGCCCTCGCCGTCCAGAAGCTCCGAGCGCAGGTCGCGCACGCTCCGGCGCGCCTCGGCCAGGCTCGAACGGACGAGCAGGCGCGCCTGGTTCAGGTGCTCGCGCGCCGCCTCCTGGCCGCCCGAGCCCATCCTGGCGCTGACGGCTTCGAGCTGCATCGAGACGCTGGTGAACCCTTGGGCCAGCGTGTCGTGCAGCTCGCGCGCGATGCGGTTGCGCTCCGCGAGCACCGCCGCGAACTGGCCGCGCAGTTGGCGCACGCGCAGCAGGTGGACGCCCCACATCAGCGCCGCCAGCCCGAGCGCGCAGAGCGCGTAGAACCAGACGGTCTGGTAGAAGTACGGCCGCAGTCGCAGCGAGACGGCCGCGCCCTCCTCGTTCCACATGCCGTCGTCGTTGGCGGCGACGACGCGGAAGCGGTATTCGCCCGGCGGCAGGTTGGTGTAGAACGCCTCGCGCCGCGCGCCCGCCTCCACCCAGTCGCGGTCGAAGCCTTCGAGCCGGTAGCGGAACCTGACCTTCGACGGGTCGGCGAGGCTGAGCGCCGTGAAGTGGAACTCGACGGCCCGGCTGCCCGGCTGGAGCACGACGCCCCCGGCGAGCGGGCGCGGCTCGCGGTCTACGACCAGGCTTTCGACGACGACCGGCGGCGGCGACTCGTTGCGCCGCAGCTCGCGCGGGGCGACGACCGACACGCCCTTCGAGGTGGCGAACCACAGGCGGCCGTCGCGCGAGCGCCACGCGGCGGGCTGCGTCCCCCCGCTGCAATCGTTCGTCGCCAGCCCGTCGGCCTTCCCGTAGGCGACGCAGGTGAAGGCCTTCGACGCGCCGTCGGCCACCGCGTTCAGCTCCGCCAGCGACGCGCGCAGCACGCCGCGCGTGCTCCCCATCCAGAGCTGCCCCGCGTCGTCTTCGAGGACGGCCGTCACCGTGTCGTCGGCGAGCCCGGCGGCCGACGTGACCGCCGCGAAGCGCCCCGCGCGGAAGCGCGCCAGCCCGCCGCCGAGCGTCCCGAACCACAGCGACCCGTCCGACGTCTCGCGCGCGCCGAGCACGATGTTCGACCCGAGCCCGTCGGCGGTCGTGAAGACCTCGAAGCGACCCGCGCGCAGGCGGTTCAGCCCCGCCGGCGTGCCCATCCAGACGTCGCCCGCGCGGTCTTCGTAGAGGAAGAGCACGTTGTTGTGCGAGAGCCCCTCGGCGGTCGTGTACGAGGCGGCGACGCGCCCGCCCTCGAAGACCTGCGCGCCGCCGAGGCTGCCGACCCACACGCGCCCCGCCCTGTCGGCCATCACGCCGCGCACGTTCTCGCTCAGCAGCCCGTCGCCCCGCCCGTACGCCCTGAAGCGGCCGCCCTCATAGCTCGTCAGCCCCATCGTCGAGGCGAACCACAGCCGCCCCTCTCTGTCCTCCGCGACGCTGACGGCGCCGCTGGCCGCCATGCCGTCGCGCGCGCCGTAGAGGTCGAAGCCGCCGCCCTCGCGCAGCCGGTGGACGCCGCCGTTCGTCCCGACCCACACGCCGCCGCGCGAGTCCTCGAAGACCGTCCACGCCGTCTCGTTCGTCAGCCCCTCGGCGGTCGTGTACGAGGCGAAGGGCTGCCGCCTGAGCCGCGTCAGCCCGCTGCTCGAACCGAGCCACACGTTCGACTCGCGGTCAACGTAGAGCGCGCTGACGAGGCCGCCCGGCAGCGCGCCGGCCGCGACGCGCCGCACGCGCCCCCCGCTCACGACGCGCAGCTCGTTGCGCGCCGTCAACATCCACAGGCCGCCCTCCGCGTCCTCGTAAGCCTGCGCCGGCTGCTCGCCGTCCTCGTAGGCCGCGGGGGGCGCGCCCGCCGCCGCCGCCGCGCCCCCCGCGCCGAAGCGCGCGAGCGTGCGCGCCTTGTGCGCGTTCACCCAGACGGCGCCGCCGCGGCCGGCGAACGCGCTGAACGCGCCCGCGGTCTTGAAGGGGAAGAGTCGCGCCGCCTCCTCGCCGCCGCGCAGCTTGCCCCCGTCGTAGAAGAGGAGCGCGCCCGCGTTGTTGTAGTTGAACCCGCGCGCGTTGAAGAACCAGACGCGCCCCGACTCGTCCTCGTAGAAGGGGATGGCGTAGACGTGGCGCGCGGCGTCGGCCGTGTGGAAGGTCCGGAAGCGCCGGCCGTCGAAGACGGTCAGCGCCTCGTAGGAGGTTATCCAGAGTCGGCCCGCGCGGTCTTCGTAGAGGTTGTTGACGACGTCGCCCGCCAGCCCCTCCGCGCGGCCGAACGCCTCGAAGCGCCCCCCCCTTCGGCGCAGCAGCCCGCCGCCGATGGTGCCGACCCACAGCGAGCCGTCGGCGCCTTCGAGCAGCGCGTTACACTCGTTCGAGCGGAAGGCCGGCTCGTTCTGCCTGCCGAAGACCTGGAAGCGCACGCCGTCGAAGCGCGCCAGCCCGGCCTGCGTCGCGACCCACAGGTAGCCGTCGCGCGTCTGCACGACCGCCCGCACGTTGTCGCCCGGCAGCCCGCGCTCGGTCGTCCACGTCTCGGCGTGGAAGCCGGGGGGGCCGCCCGCGCCGGCGCGCGCCTCGGCGCGCGAGGCGACGAGGGCGGCGGCCGCGAGCAGCGCGGCGGTCATCAACCGTGGGACTCTGTTCACGACTCGTGCGGACACACGGCCGCCCCCTCGGGGGCGGGAGAACGGGGCGCCTGAAAACGTACGACGGGTGAAGGCCCCTCGCGGGGGCCGCGCGCCGCGTGCGGGCGCGTCCAAGTATGGCAGCGCGGATTATCTCGCCGCCGCGCCTCGAAAGGCAAGACGTTTGTTGGGCCGGGGTTTCGAACCCCGACTCCCGCACACGGAATTTCAGTCCCGAATCCGGGATTTCAAATCGCCGCCCGCCGCCGCGCGCCCGAACACCCTCGCGCCGCGCGCGGCGCTTAAGTTATAATCTGCCGCGGACGTTGGTCTCCCCGGCTTTTTCCCGAGGCGCGGCGGCTTCTCTCGCACGCCGCCGGCCCGCACGTTTGAGAGGTTCCCGAGAATTCCCATGTCAGCAAAACAGACGCGAAACGACGGCCCGCGCGCACGCGCGCTCGCGGCGGCCCCCGCGCCGCGCAGGCGGCTCTGGCGCCGCTTCTGGTTCCCGGCCGTGCTGCTGCTCGCCATCGCCGCGGGCGGCCTGACCGGCATCGTGCTGGCCTACAGCCTCAACTACTCGCGCGCCGCCGAGGAGGTCAAGGCGCTGGCCACCTACCGGCCGAGCGTCGTCACGCGCGTCTACGCCGACGACGGGGAGACCGTCATCGGCACCTTCGCCCTGGAGCGGCGCGTCCCGCTCAAGTTCGAGGAGATTCCGCCCAACGTCCAGAACGCCATCCTCGCCGTCGAGGACGTGCGCTTCTACCAGCACCAGGGCATTGACCCCGTGCGCATCATGGGCGCCGTCTGGAAGAACGTCACGACGGGCAGCCGCGAGGGCGGCTCGACCCTGACGCAGCAGCTCGCCAAGCGGCTCTTCCTGACGGCCGAGCAGACCTACACGCGCAAGGTCAACGAGTGGGTCGTCGCGCTCCAGATCGAACGCTACTACACCAAGCAGCAGATCATGGAGATGTACGTCAACAACATCTTCCTCGGCGCGGGCTCCTACGGCTTCGAGGCGGCGGCCGAGACCTACTTCGGCAAGCAGGCCCGCGAACTCTCCGTCGAGGAGGCGGCGCTCCTGGCCGGCATCCCCAAGGCGCCGAGCCAGCTCTCGCCCACGGTCAACCGCGAGGCGGCCACCGAGCGGCGCAACCTCGTCCTCCAGCTGATGGCCAACAACGGCTACATCTCGCAGGGGGAGGCCGACGCCGCCAAGTCGCGCCCCATCAAGCTCCACGAGTCGGCCTACGCGCCCTCGCTCCAGTCGGCCTCGCCCGTCTTCGCCTACCCGGTCGAGGAGATTCGGCAGGAACTCGAAGACAGGTACACGACGCGCGTCGCGCAGGGCGGCCTGACCGTCTACTCGACCATCAACGCGGCGGCGCAGAAGGAGGCCTACTACGCGCTGCGCGAGGGGCTCAGGGACTACGACCGCGGCCACAGCGGGTGGCGCGGGGCCTTCCAGCCCATCGGCCCGCAGAACCCGGACGGCTCGGTGCAGGTCACGCCGCAGCAGCTCGCCAGCTACCACCACCCCGACTGGTACGAGGAGCGCTTCAAGGAGGGCGAGTACCTGATGGGGCTCGTCACGAAAGTTGACCGCGCGCGCAACGAGGCCACCGCGCACTTCGGCCCCTACGACGCCGTCGTGACGGCCAAGGACATGGGGCGCGCCGCGGGTCGCCAGCCGCGCGACGAGTTCAAGGTCGGCTACCTCGCCGAGTTCAAGATCAAGTCGGTGGACGAGGGGGCGCGCCGGCTCACGGTCGAAGTCTCGCAGACGCCCGCCATCGAGGGCTCCATCATGACCGTCAACGCCAAGAGCGGCGAGATAGTGACGATGGTCGGGGGCTACGACTTCAACCGCAACAAGTTCAACAACGCGACGCAGGCCGACCGCCAGACCGGCTCGTGCTTCAAGCCGTTCATCTACACGGCGGCGGTCGAGTGGGGGATGACGCCCGACACGCTCGTCTCGGGCGCGCCCATCAAGCGCGGCAACTGGATGCCGCACAACTACGACGGCTCGACGGGCAACGGCGACGTGCCGATGAAGGTCGCGCTCGCCAAGTCTCTGAACATCCCGGCCGTCCACGCGCTCGACACCGTCGGCATCCAGACCGGCGCGCAGATGGTGCGCCGCTTCGGCATCACGCGGCCGATGGCGCCGTACCTGCCGTCGGCGCTCGGCGCGACCGAGGTGCCGCTGGCCGAGATGGTCTCGGCCTACTCGGCCTTCCCCGGCAAGGGCGTCCGGCACGAGAAGCACCTCATCCGCCGCGTGCTCGACCGCGACGGCAACACGCTGGAGGAGTGGGAGCCGACGACCTTCAAGGTGGTGAGCGAGTACGTGGCGCTCACCATGGTGGACATGATGCGCGGCGTCGTCTCGGCCGGCGGCACGGCGCCCGCCGCCTCGTCGGTCGGCGTCCCCGTCGCGGGCAAGACCGGCACGGTCAACGACCAGACCGACGTCTGGTTCATCGGCTACACGCCGACCTACGTGACCGGCGTCTGGCTCGGCTACCCCGGCATGAAGAAGAGCCTCGGCGCGGGCATGACGGGCGGGCGCGGCGCGCTCCCCATCTGGATAGACTTCATGAAGGACTTCCTCAAGGACAAGCCCAAGGAGAAGTTCGAGGAGCCGCCCAAGATGCCCGAGGACATCCGCGAACTCTACCTCCAGCGCCAGCGCGAGATGAACGAGGAGCGCAACGCCTTCACCACCGCCGCGATGAGGGGCGTCGGCGGCGACCGCGTCGCGCCCGCGCTCAGCGTGGACACCAAGCTGGAGCAGGTCACGCTGCCGCCCCCGCCCGGCGAGGGGCTGACGGCCACGACCCCGCCCGCCGACTCCCCCGCGCCGAAGAAGCCCGACGCGCCCGCCCCGCGCGTCAACGCGCGCGACGACGACGGCGACGCGCCCCCGCCCCCCCCGGCCACGCGCCCGCGCGAGGTCGAGAACAAGAAGAAGGGCAAGAAGGGCGGGGACGACCAGTAGCCCGGAGGCGAGGCTCAAAAATCCGTGGAGGGCGAGGGGCGGCGGCCCCCCTCGCCCTCCACGGATTTTTCCTTTTGAGGCTCGCCCTTCGCCCTCGGCTTACAGCAGTTTGTCGAGCCAGTGCGGGAGCATCTTGCGCCACCAGGGCCAGTCGTGGTTGACGTCGTGGCCCCAGACGTCGAGCGTGTGCGGGATGCCCTTCGAGTGGAGGATGGCCGAGAGCTGGCGGCTGCGGTCGGGCGCCTCGTACGCGCCCTGCCCCGTCAGGATGACGAGGGCGTCGGCGGCGCGCAGCCGCGGCAGGAAGTAGTCGTCGTTGAGGTGCGGCAGGTACTCGACGGGGTTGTTGTAGTAGACGTTGTCGTCGTGGTAGCCGTCGAACCACGGCCGCACGTCGTAGCTGCCGCTCATCGGGACGGCCCCGCGCAGCACGTCCGGATGGCGGAAGTAGGCGTTGGCCGCGAGGTACGCGCCCAGCGACGCGCCCGTCGTCAGTGGGGCCAGCCCGCCCGTCTCGTGGCGGATGAGCGGCAGCACCTCGTCGGCGACGTAGCGGTCGTAGCGCGCCAGCAGCGCGGCCTTCAGCGGCGGCGGCGCCTGCTCGTTCATCAGGCTGTAGCGGTTGACGCTGTTGATGGAGTAGCACCGCAGCCGCCCTGCGTCTATGTGGTGGCGGATGGAGTCTATAAGGTGGAAGCGCTCGTACTCCAGAAAGTCGGCCGCCGCCGTCGGGAACATCAGCAGCGGGTAGCCCGAGTGCCCGTAGGCCACCAGCGGCATCTCCATCCCCAGCGCCGGGCTGTGCCACGAAGTGATGCGACGCTCCATACGGAAAGAACCCTCCTACGCAAAGGTTTTGCGCGACGCAGGTGAAGCCGGTGTAAAAATTTGTGTCGCGGGAATTACGGCCAGATAATCTCGCAACTCGCCCGCCCGCGCAAGCCGGCCCCGCGGTTTGACACCCCCGCGACCCCTCTGCTATAAAATTTTCGCCCGCGCGGGACACGCCAAATCCGCGCGGGCGTCTCAATCCGCAGTAGCTCAATGGCAGAGCATTCGGCTGTTAACCGAAGGGTTGTAGGTT
This sequence comes from Pyrinomonadaceae bacterium, assembly GCA_036387195.1. Lineage (GTDB taxonomy): Bacteria > Acidobacteriota > Blastocatellia > Pyrinomonadales > Pyrinomonadaceae > QHXN01. The sequence goes on from DASVUF010000186.1 coordinate 16,230, forward strand.
CGAGTCCTACCTGCGGAGTTAATGTGAAGGAAAAGGGCATCGCGCTGATGCCCTTTTCCTTTTCCCGCCCACTTTCACGCCCGAGAGGTGCGGCCCGGCCCGGGTCCGGTGGAGTGACCTGCGCGGCCCCGCAAAGCCTTTGCCCCCCCGCCTCGCGTCCTGACAGATGAGCATTGTCGAAGACCTCACGTCGTGATAAATTGCGCCCGCCTCGCGCTTAATGCTCACAGCCTCCGTAGGGCGCGAGGGAGAGTCTGCGCCGTGGTTGACCTTAACCCGGATCACCAACCGAGTCAGGAGTCTCATGCACCCTTACACATCCAAACGAGTCGCCGCCGGCGTCCTCGCCGCGCTCTTCACGCTCTGCGCCTACGGGGCGCGGGAGGCGCGCGCGCAGGCCGGCGCGGGACAGCGCGCGCGGGCCGCGGCCGGCGCGCGTAGGGGACGCACGCAGCCGACGGAGGCCGACGAGAAGGCGCGCGCGCTCCTGGAGGAGGGGCGGCGGCACGCCGACGCGGGCAGGTGGGACGAGGCATTGCGGGCCTACAGGCAGGCGGTCGCCCTCGACCCGCGCTACGGCGACGCGTACATTGACATGGGCGACGCCTACATGAGTTCGGGCAAGTACGGGGAAGCGTTCGCCGCCTACCGGCAGGCCATCAGCGTGGCGCCGCGGAACCCCGACGCGCACTACAGCCTCGGCGCGGCCTACAACGACATGGCTAACTACGGCGACGCCTTCAAGCCGTTCGTGCAGGCCATCCGCCTCGACCCGGGCTTCGCCGAGGCGCACTACGGCATCGGCTACGCCTACCTGAAGCTCGAAAACTTCAGGGACGCCCTCACTTATCTGCGGCAGGCCGTCCGGCTCAAGCCCGACTACGTCGAAGCGCGCCTCGCGCTGGGCCAGGCTCAACTCGGGCTGCGCAACGTCAGGGCCGCCGAAGGCGAGCTGAAAATTCTCGCGGACCTTGACGCGTCGGCGGCGCGCGTCCTCGAAAAAGAGATTCGGGCGGCCGCCACCGCCGCGCAGGAAGCCGCCGCGCAGGAAGCCGCGCAGCCGGCCGCGCCCGCGCGCGACGAGCAGGCCGCGACCCGCCTGCGCCCGAAGCCCTCGACGACGGGGGGCGCGCCTGCGACTTCCGACAAAGGCGCGCCCGGGCAGTCCGCGCAGCCGCGCGGCGTCGCGCCGAAGAGCACGCAAGACGCCGCGCCGCCCCCGCGGCGACAGGCCGACCTCCCGCCCGCGGCCCAAACTCAGGGCGCGGCCTTCGAGCTGAGTTTCTGGGATAGCATCAGGAACAGCGACGCGCCGGAAGAGTTCGCCGCCTACATCAGAAAATATCCGGACGGTCAGTTCGTCGAATTGGCGAGAATCCGCATGCGCGCGCTTGCGGCGAAGAGGGGCGCGGCGAAGGGCTCGGAAGATACGACGGGAACCGAAGTCGCCGCGCCCACGCAGGAAGGAATAAAACAACAGGCCGCCCCTGCCCCCGCGCAGCCCTCTCCCACACAGCCCGCCCCGGCGCAGCCGTCCCCCACACAGCCCGCCCCCGCACAGCCCGCGATGTCGGTGACACAGCTCGGGGCGGCGGCGACGCCGCAGCCTCCCGCGCCGACCACGCAGCAACCGTCGCCGGCCGCGCAGGAGGTGACGAAAGTCCCGCCCCCGGCGGAGCGGACTGCGAGCCCCGCGGCGGAACAGCCGTCGAGATTGATGGCTGAGCAACCGTCTAAGCCTCCGGCCGAACAGCCGGCACGGGTCGCCGCCGCGCAGCCTTTGAAAGAGGCGACGGCGAAGGAGGCGCCGGCTGGGATGGCGGCGGCGACGAAGGAGTCGGAACAGCCCGTCAAAGAGTCAGCCATCAAAGAGCCGGCCGTTAAAGAGCCGGCCGTTAAGGAACAGCCGCCCGAAGAAAAGACGGTCGCGGCCGGAGGCGTGGACGAGGCGGAGGCCGTGGAGACGGTCGAGGATGCGGCGAGCCTTTTGCTGAGGCGGTTCCCTTCCGCGTTCACCTACCGAGTCAAGACCGCCGGCGCCGCGCCCGCCACTTCGGAGGTCAGCATCAATTACGAGCCGCTCCACTTCGACGGCTGCCAGATTAGTTGGCGCGACTCAAAGGACACGCTCGCCGTCTCGCTCTCCGACCTCGACGCGGGGGCCGTGACGGTCTCCCGGCGCGCCAGGCCGCTCACGACCTTCTCGGTCGAAGTGTGGAACGTGACCATCGCGACCGAAGGCGGCAGGGGCGCCATCAGCGAAGAGAAGGGCGACGGGAGCGGGGCCGTCAACGTCTACAACGGCCTCGACCTGCAATACGACAGCAGGCGGAAGGCGGACGGGGTGGCGAACGCCCTGCGGCGCGCCATCAGGCTCTGCACGGGAAAGATGTAGAACGGGGCGGCGGCGCGGGGCGGTTTCGCCGACGCGGACGGACCGAGGGGCGCGACTCCCGTTCGGGGGTCGCGCCCCTGCGGCTTAACGGCGGCCGTTCGGGGCGACGGCCGCGAGCGCGAGGTCTTCGTTCGTGCCGGCCTGCATGCGCGGGTGCTGATTGTGCTCGGTCGCGACGCGCACCTGCTGGCTGACGTAGCGGAACAACTCGCCGACCGTCACGACCCGGTCGGAGTCCGAGTCGGCCATCCCGCCCATCCCCTGGAGGAGGAAGTGCGTGAAGACGCCGTGGCCCCCGCCCCAGTCGGGTCCCTCGCGCGACTCCTCGCCCACGTCGCTCGACGTGATGATGGCGTTGCCCTCCTGCACGTACAGCATCTTCTCCGCGTACTGGCTGATGAGGTTGAGCCTGAGCCCGCGCGTGGACACGCCGGGCGGCGCGATGAGCCCCGCACTGTGGCACGTATCCACGAGGAGAATCATGCGGCGCGCGCGGACGTTGTTCTCCAGCATCCGCTTGAAGTCCTTCATGGCGAAGCCCGTGTCGGCCATGCTCCTCACGCTCGTGTCGTGGGCCAGCAGGTAGTAGTTCTGCTCCGCCGAGGGGTCCGGGACGCCGTGCGTGGCGAGGAAGATGAGCAGGAGGTCGTCGGGGCCGGGCTGTGTGATGAAACTCTTCATCGCCCTTTGCAGCGAGGCGAGCGTCGCCTGCTCGTTCGTCAGGAGCAGGATGTTGTCGGCGGGGAAGCGCCCACCCGCGGGCGTCTGGAGGAACTTCGAGACGGCGAGCGCGTCGGCGTCCGCGTACATCAGGTCGTAGGCGCCGCCCGCGTGTGCGAACTTCGAGACGCCGACGACGAGCGCGTACTTCTTCCCCGAAAAGACGTTGGGCGGCGGCCTCTCGCCGCGGCGGACGGGCACGCGGAGCTGCGTGCGGGCGCCGGCGGCGTCCGACGCCTCGACGACGACCTCCGCCGCGTCGGGGCCGACCGCGTGGACGGCGTCGAAGCTCACGCGGTTCTCATCGTTGGCGAGCCTCATGCCGCGCAGCCCGGCCTGCGCGCCGCGCTTGAGCAGCACGGCCTCGCCGTCAATGGTCACGCGCGCGACCGAGCCCGCGGCGGTCGCGACGCCGACGAAGCGCACCCGCTGCGCGCGCCCGCCCGCCGGGACGACTATCTCGCGCTCGGGTTCGAGCAGGACGAGCTCGGGCGGCACCTGCCGCTTCGAGCCCGGCGCCGGCGCGACGCTGTAGGCGAAGTCCTGGTTGCGGTTCTCCGTCGCCGTGCGCAGGACGAAGCTGGTGTAGAACTCGCGCCCGCGCTGGTTGCGCGCCACGATCTCGACCGTGTTGCGCCCCGCGACGAGTCCGTAGCCGGGGTAGCGCCTGAGGTTGATGCGGACTATCTTGCCGCGCGGCCCGGAGTTTATCTCCGTGAGCAGTCCCGTGGACTGGCCGTTGACCTGCGTGCCTATCTGCCCGTAGTCGATCTGGTCGGACTGCGGGCGCAGGACGTTCAGGACGATGGTGTCAACGTTCGGCGTGGGGATGACGACCTCGGGCTGCGCGGTCGGGGCGACGCCGAGTTCGGGCAGCTCCAGCTCGAAGACGGACGCCGGCGCGGGCGGCGCCTGGCGCGTGGACGCCGCAGGCGCGGCCAGGAGCAGGAGCGCGAGCAGCCCCGGCAAGAGGCCGAGGGCTGCCCGCCGCGCCCGCCGCTTCGGTGCGAGGGACATGTCTACGCTCATTCCCGCGCCCCGCCTTACGGCCGCTTCTGCGCCGGGGCGCTCGCCTTGACGGGGGCGGCCGCGGCCGGGTGCGACTCAGCCGGCGCGTTCGCGAACGCGGGGCGCGCGCCGGGCGCCGGCGCGCGCCAGCTCTTGTCGCCGAGCAGGCGCATGTAGTCGTAGAGGATGTCTACGTTGGGCGGCAGCGTCTCGTCCGCGCCGCGCATCTCCATGCGGCGCTTCTGGTAGCCGAGGATGTACTGCTTCAGCGACTGGACGGCCTCGGCCTGCTGCCCCGCCTCCCGGCTCTCGATGAGCAGCAGCGCGCGGTGGAGCTGGATGTCGGGGATGGACTGCCGCGAGTCGAGCCGCACCGCCGTCAGGATAAGCTGCTCGGCCTGCTCCAGTTCGTCCTTGCTGCGCCCCACCTGCTTGAGCACGCGCGCGTAGTAGTAGGCGGCGAGCGGGTCGTCCGAGCGCAGCGTGTGCGCCTGCTGGAGGTTCGTCTTCGCCATCTTGAACATGTCGGAGTAGAAAGCCTCGATGCCGTTGTCGCGCTTGAGTTCGGCCATGATGAGGTTGAACTCCGGGCTGGTGCCGACGAGCTTGCCGGCGCCGACCAGCTCCTGATACCTGCCCTGCAGGGCGCCGCCGAGCTGGCGCTGCGAGTACTCGCGGCGCTCGCGGATGCGCGTGGTGTTGCCGAGGAAGCCGAGCTGCGCGCGGCTGTCAGAGCGCGCCTCGCGCGCCAGCACCTCGTAGAGCTTCGGCACCTCCTGCGGGTCGTAGGAGCGGTCGAGCACGGCCTTGAGGGCGAAGTCGTCGGCCTCGTTCTCCTGCGCGACGTTCCAGTCGGTCGCGAGCTTGCGCGACCAGACGTTGCTGATGACGTAGCCGGCCGTCAGCCCCGAGATGGCGCCGTACTGCGCGCCGGCGCCGCCGTTGACGGCCGCGCCGAGGGCCGCGCCCGCCGCCCCGAAGATGCCCGCCCACATGGCGCGCTTCTTCTCCTGCCGCTCGTTGTACTCCTGCTCGGCCAGCGGCATCATCACCTTCAGCCGCCAGTGGTCCTTGTAGACGTGCGCCAGCTCGTGCGCCAGCACGTAGGAGAGCTGCGCCTCGTTGTCGAGCAGCGAGATCATGCCGGTCGAGACGAGGATGGTCCCCGTCGAGAGCGTGAAGGCCGACGGCACGGGGTGGACGACGATCTTGAAGGCGTAGAGCTTGTCGCTGTCGTCCGGCACGATGCGCTGGCCGAGGCGGTTGACGTAGTCGGCCACGCGCGGGTTCTCGTAGAGGCTGCGCCTGAGCTTCAGCGCCTCGCCCTCGTTCTCCGTCTCCAGGTACTCCTTGCTGTGGCTCGTGTTGATTCGGCGCGCGGTGCGCATGTCCTCGATCTGGAGGTCCTGGTAGGCCCTGTCCACCTGCTCGTGGAACTCCACGTCGCTCGCGTAGAGGTCTTCGGCGAAATCTTTCAGCGTGTTGTACTTCTTCGCCTCCTTCTCGCGCGCCTTGCTCTCCTTCTCCTTCCTCTCCTCCTCCTTCTTCTTCGCCTTGTCCTGCTGCTCGCGCAGCTTCTTCTCCTCGGGCGACTCGGCCTGCTGCCCCGCCGCGCCCTGCGCCGACGCGCGGAGCAGCGGCGCCTGGGTGAGCGTGAGGGTGAGCAGTAAGGCGAACAAAGTGCGGTGCGTTCTCATGGGCGTCCTCCTGAGTGTCGTGAGAATGTGGGGGCGCTCCCGCCTTCAGCGGGAGAACCTTTTATAGAGGGCGAGGATGAGGAGGGTTTCCAACTCCTCCTTGGTGCGCGGCCGGAAGTTCTGGTTCGCCCCCCCGAGCTTGAGGTGGAAGAAACTCTTGTGGCGGTTCTGCTTGAACTCGGCGACGTCGGCGTAGCGGGCGGAGAAGCCGTGCGTCCCTTCGTCGGGGGCGAACTCGACGCGGCCGCGGCGCAGGTGGAGCCAGCCGCGGCAGTAGTTCGTCACGTCCTCGCCGCTCATCACGGACTCGTGGGAGTGCGTGACGAAGAAGGACGCGCCGCCGCCGGCGTCGAAGGCGCGCGTGAACATCTCGCTCGCCTTCAGGTGCTCGCGGTCGGCGTAGAGGTGCGCGGCGGCCAGGTAGGTCAGCGCCTCGGCGTCCTCCGGCGACGTTTCGAGGAACTGTTCGAGGCGGTTGATGGCGTCGGCGTAGCGCTGCTGGCGGATGAGCTTCTGCGCCTCGGCCACGACCTCCGCGGAGCGCTGCGGGCGCGGGGCCCGCGACGGCGGGGGCGCGAGCAGCAGGGCGGCGAAGATAAGCACGGAGAGCAAGGGCATTTCCTTTTCCGCCCCGCGTGACGGCTTGGCGCGGAAGGCGCGCGCTGAGGGCGCGCGGCAGGCCGTGGGGCCGCAAACTCCGGGCCCGCGGCGGGCCGCGGAGAACGGGGCGCGGCGAAGAGTTAAACGTTGACCTTGGCGGTGCGCCTGGGGTTCGCCGGTGAAGGCGTCTACGGCTCGGTTGAACGTCTGGCCCGCTCGCGGTGCGAGGCGCGTCTTGCGGGCGTCCCTGATTCGAGAGTGCTCGGAACGGTCGCGGATACTATCACGGGGGTGAGGGCGCGTCAACGATTTCATCGCGCGCGGTTGTCCGGCCCGGCCCCGGATGGGGCGTGCCGGTCGCCCGGCGTCCCGCACGGGGGTGACGCGCCGTGCGGGCTCAACTTTCTACGGCCTCCGGCGCACGGTTCGCCACCCGGCCAGCCGTCCCCACGCCCGGCCGGCCGACGGAGACGGCGCCCTTAAGACCAATGGGAAAGACCAGCCGGGCGCGGGGACGGCCGGCCGCTACGGTCACGCCACACCCGCGGCGGCGATACGAAATTCGCCCGTCAGCGGCCGGCAGGCTCGCCGTCGGCGTTGAGGCGGATGACCTCGCCGAAGCCCAGCTCGCGGACGCCTTTCTCGACCCGCCTCAGGTCGCCGACGACGACCCAGATGACCTCGTCGGGGCGTATGAATCTCTTCGCGGCGGCGTTGAGCTGCGTCTCGGTCAGCGAGCGCACGTCGGCCGCGTAGCGCGACCAGTAGTCGGCCGGCAGCCCGTAGTTGACCATCCGGAGGGCCGCCGCCTCTAGGGCGTCGAGCGTCTCGAAGCGCGCCGGCAGCCTGAGCGTCATGTTGCGCATGATGCTCGCGAACTCCTCGCCGGCCAGCGGGCGCTCGCCCGCCACGCCGCGAATCTCTTTCGCCACCTCGACCATGGACTCCTTCGTCTTGTCGGTCTGCACGGGGGCGACGACGACGAAGGGGCGCTGCCCGCGCGAGTCCCCGAGGTACCCCTGCGCGCCGTAGCTCCAGTGCTTGTCGAGCCGGAGGTTGCGGTTGAGGCGCGAGGTGGCCATCCCGCCGAAGTTGCGCAGCACCGTCTCGATGGCCTGCTCCTCGGCCTGGCCGCCCGGCTCGGAGACGTGCGCCGCGACGATGACCGACTGCGGCGCGTCGGGCTTGTCAATGAGGTAGACGCGCCCGCCCGCCCGCCGCGCCACCGAGCCGACGCTCTTGGCGGGCGCCTTGCCGGGCGCCCACGCGCCGAACGCCTCTTCGAGCGCGGGCAGCGCCTTCTGCATCGTCGTGTCGCCGGAGACAATGACGTGCGCGCTGCCCGGCCTGAACCACTGCGCGTGCCACCGCGCGAGGTCTTCGCGGGTGACGGCCTCGACCGACCTCTCGGTGCCCGAGCCGGAGAGCGGCATGCCGTAGGCGTGCCCGGCGCCGTAGAGCAGGCCGGGCAGCACCCGCATCGCCAACGCGTTGGCCTGCGCCTTCTCCTGCCCTATCTGCGCCAGGCGCCGCTCCTTCTGGATGCGGAACTGGTCTTCGGGGAATGACGGGTTGAGCACCACGTCGGCCAGGACGGCGAGCGTGGGGCGCAGATTCTCGGAGGTCGCCCGCACCTTGACGTACGACAGGTCGAGCTGGCTGGCCGTGGCGAGGCGCGCGCCGAGCGAGTCGAGCTCGTTGACGATCTGGAAGGCGTCGCGCGTCTTCGTGCCCTCGTCCATCAGGTCGAGCGCCAGCGAGGCGGCGCCCGCCCGCTCGGGCGTGTCAGAGGCGAAGCCCGCGTCAACCGCCACCGTCACGTTGACGATGGGCGCCGAGTGGCGTTCGAGCAGCATCACGCTCAGGCCGTTCTTCAGGGTCGCGCGCTGGACTTCGGGGAACTTCACCTCGGGCGCGCCGCCGAGCGCGGGCAGCGCCTTGCGGTCAACGCCCGTCCTGCCGGCCTCCAGCTTGGGGAACGGCTTGACCAGCATCGTGTAGCTGTTCGCGCGGAGCCACTTCTGCCCCGCCGCGCGCACGTCGGCGGGCGAAGCCTCGGCCATCACCTCCAGCTTGTCGAGGTAGGCTTCGGGCGAGCCGCCGTAGGTCATGCTCTCGGCCAGCACGTCGGAGCGGCCGCCGAAGCCGCCCAGGCGCTCGATGCCGCGCAGGAAGTCGGCCAGCGTGCGGCTCCTCGAGCGCCGCAACTCCTCGGGCGTCGGCCCCCTGTCAATCAGCTCGTTGATGACGGCGTCCATCTCGCGCTCGGCCTCGGCCGGGTCGGAGCCCTGCTTGACCGTGACCGTGACCACCATCAGGCTCCCCAGCTCGCGCGGCTGGACGGAGGCGCCGACGGCCGTCGCCAACCCCTTCTCGTAGACGAGCCGGCGGTCGAGCCGCGCGCTCTTCGACCCGGAGAGCACCTCGGCGAAGAGCGAGAGGTGCTCCGCCTCCGCCTCCTTCCAGGCGGGCGCGTGGTAGATGCGGTAGATGCGCGCCTGCGGGACGCGGTCCTGCATCTCGTCGCGGATGTCGCGCTCGAGCCGCGGCACCCACTTCTCCGTGCGCGGCAGCGGCGGCCCCGGCGGGATGCCGCCGAAGTACTTCTTCACCAGCTCCAGCGCGCGCTCGGCCGTGACGTCGCCCGCCAGCGAGATGACCGCGTTGTTGGGCCCGTAGTAGGTCTTGTACCACTCCTTCACGTCTTCGAGCGAGGCGGCGTTCAGGTCCTCCATGCTGCCGATGACCGGCCACGAGTAGGGGTGCGAGAACGGGTAGATTTTGCCCGTGACCTCCGAGAAGACGCGGCCGTAGGGCGCGTTCTCGCCCTGCCGCTTCTCGTTCTGCACCACCCCGCGCTCGCGCTCCAGCATCTCCTTCGAGATGCGCCCTTCGAGGAAGCCCATCCGGTCGGCCTCCAGGTAGAGCGTCCGCTCCAGCGCCGAGACGGGCACGTCCTCGAAGAAGTTCGTGCGGTCTACGTTCGTCGTGCCGTTGCGGTTGTTGGCGCCGAGGTCGTCCATCGCCTCGCGGAAGCCGTGCGGGTAGTTCTCCGAGCCGTTGAAGAAGAAGTGCTCGAAGAGGTGCGCGAAGCCGGTCTTGCCCCGCTTCTCGTTGCGCGACCCGACGTGATACCAGATGTTGACGCCGACGACGGGCACGCTGTGGTCCTCGTGCACGAGCAGCGTCAGCCCGTTGTCGAGCACGAACTTCTGGTGTCGGATGGCGTAGCGGGCGCGGTCGAACCGGGCCGCCTCCGCACGGTCGCCGGCGGGCGCGCGGCGGCGCTGCTGGGCCAGCGCGCCCGGCGGCGCGAAATGGAGGACGAACGAAGACGTTAAGGCGAGGGACAGTAGTAGCCGCTTTTTCATCGAGAGCCTCGAAGTTGTTTTAAGTGGTGTGCGCTGGGACTGCGAGATGCTCGCCGGCCCGACGGCGATTCTCCGCTTGACCGCGAAGTTTACGACGCGCGGCCGGTTTCGGCAAAGCCGGGCGCCTTACAGCCAGGCCGGAGCAGCACGCCCGCGTGTCCGGAGGCGACTCCGCCCCCCTCGACCTTCAACATCCCTGTCCGGACGGCGGGCGAAAAATTTCGGCCCTGCCCGGCGACGAAAGCGACTCTGCCAGTTGGTTCGCGCCGCGCCTTAATACCGCTCAAGCGCGCGGTCATACCACTCAATGCATTCATCCGCGCCGGGAACCGCCCGCGTTTAGAATTGTATACGCGCTCGCCCCGCAGCTCTCAGTCAGAGGCGCCGCCGAACTTAGCCACGGCGTACACAGTAAAGGGTGTATGCAACGGTGCCGCCCCCGCGCTTCGCGCCCCGATGCGGAGAATTGTCAATCATCCCTTACCCAAAGACGTGCAACACGTTCCGCGCCGCGCGGGGCGAAACTTCTTAACCGCCTTGCCAGATTTATTGTATAGTCTCGCGCGGACGCACACGACGACCGCGCCGCCCGTGCTCCTCACGGCAGCCAGACGATAAGTTGAACCGCCTGCCCCTTAGAGCAGCGTGAACACGCTTTGCAACAGGCTCAGCGCGGCCGCCGTCATAGTGTCCGCCGCTTCAACTGTTGATGCCGCCCCGTCGGTATGCGTTACACCTCCCGTGGTAGCCGTCTCTGCCGTGCTGCTCGTCGCAGGTGTTGGCTGCGACACGGGGGCACCGTCAGTATGCATTTCACCGGCGAAAGCGGACGTAGCGAGCACGAGCGCCAGCAATAGCGCGGCGGTGGCATTTCGGTTGGTTTTCATCACAATTTCCTTCCTTTCGGCGCGTAGGTGAAACCAGAACGTTCTGGGTTAAGGAAGCGCCTTATCTGCTTGATAAGGCGCGGCTTGAGCCTGCCCGACGATTTTTCCACATGCGGGAGAAGGGTAATCCTCACATGACTTTAGCTGATTGATTGTTTACGCGATTAGACGACCCGACCTTGAGTCATGACGAGCGGGCACAGCTTCGGTGTGAGATAGCAGCGGACTTTGAGCACAGAGGCCAGTACGCGGTGGCGTGTGACGCGCTTGGCGACTTGTGGCGCAGCGTCGGGCACCGACCGATGCTGGAAGGGCTAACGGAGCACACGGCGTCAGAAATACTTTTGCGCGCCGGCACGCTCTCCGGCTGGCTCGGCAGCGTCCGGCAGATCGAAGGGGCTCAGGACGCGGCGAAAGACTTGATCAGTGAGAGTATAGCCCGCTTTTAGGCGCCGGGAGAGGCGACGAAAGTGGCCACGGCGCAGAGCGAACTCGGTTTCTGCTACCGGCGCGCCGGTGCTTACGACGAGGCGCGCGTCCTTTATGACGAAGCTCTGAAGAGATTAACTGATAGAGCTGAGTTAGAGCTACGCGCGAAGACACTATTGCGCCTGGCCGCAGTCGAATCATGTAGCGGCCGCTATGGCGCGTCGCTCCGCATCCTGAGGGATTCGACTGAAATCTTTGAAGGGGGCGTTAATCATGCCTTAAAAGGAAGATTTCATAATGAGCTTGGCCTGGTGTTAAGGAAGTTAGGAACGACTGAGCGCCGTCGGGATTATATTGACGGCGCCATCATCGAATACACGGCCGCCGCATTTCACTTTGAGGAAACGGGGCACACCAGCTACCGGGCACGCGCCGAAAATAATCTCGGATTCTTGCTCCACACCGTCGGCCGTTATGACGACGCACGAGCGCCTTAATAACGCACGCGTTCTATTCCTCGCCGTCAGGGATAAGGGCAGCGTCGCTCAGGTGGATGAGACTCGCGGCCGCGTCCTGCTGGCTCAGGGGAGGACGACTGCCGCAACGCGGCAACGTAACAGGATGCGCTCGTCGGTAGTGAGGGAAGGGCTATCTAGTTCCCGTAGACGCTCATCTGCTAAAGTCACGTGAGGACAGCCTTTCTTTGCTCATGTCACTTTTTTGACATGAACGGCAAAGCCGCCGGAATGTCTGTTCCCGGCGGCAACTTCTATCCACCCTCATCAACGCGAGAGGAAAAGATGCGGAAAACTATCAGCGTCGCGGCCTTGCTCTTGGCCTTGACTTGCCCGGCTTACGCGGGCGAGATGCAGAACGACTCGCCCAAGCCGCAGACTAACACCGCGCAAGAGTCCACTACGGAAGGCTACATGCCGAACGGCGTGCCGGACACCCTGACGCAGACTGCGTTAGACTTGCTCGCGCTTCTGTCGTCGGTGCTCTAAGTCACACGCCATCCTAGACGGGGCAAGCTGCCTGACGGCGGCCTAAAGCGGCGTTCACTTGCGTGCGAGTGAGTAGCCGCAGTGCTTGAACCAGCCGCGGATGTCAGATTTAGTGACGAGCCCGATGGCCCGCGCCAGCGCCTCGTCGAGCGCGCCCGCGGTGCGCGCCTTCGCCCCACGCAG
>DASVUF010000187.1:0-9834 GCA_036387195.1 Pyrinomonadaceae bacterium
CATCCCCGGCGAGCGCTCCAGGCAGACGCCGACCAGCGCCTCGGCTCCGACGCCGAGCGCGCGCAGGCGGCGGGCCACCCTCCCGGCGCGCGCGTCCAGCTCGCCGTAGGTGACGCGCTCGCCCTCGAAGAGGAGGGCGACCGTGTCGGGGTCGGAGGCGGCGCGCGCCTCGAAGTCGTGGTGGAGGAGGCGGGCGCGCGGGTAATCGCGGGCCGTGTCGTTGAGGCCGGAGAGGAGGCGGGCGCGCTCGTCCTCGCCGAGCATGGGGAGGGCGGAGATACGGCGGTCGGGGTCGGCGAGCGCGCCTTCGAGCAGTACGCCGAAGTGCCCTATCATCCGCCGGACCGTGGCCTGTGTGAAGAGAGACGTGTTGTAGTCTATGGCGATGGCCCCGCCGACGGCCGCGTCGAACGCGTTGAAGGCCATGTCAACCATCGGGGTGGAGTCGTAAAAGATTTTCAGCCCCGAGATGTTAAGCGAGAGCGCCTGCGCGGCCGGGTCCGCCACGTTGTTGGTGTAGACAAAGCCGACCTGATAGAGCGGGGCGTTGCCGTCGCGCCTGACTTTAAGTTCGGGGAGGACTCGGCTGATGGACAGGTCCTGGTGGGCTATGGCTTCCAGCACCACCTTGCGCGTCCGGGCCAGAAGTTCGCGGAAGGTCGGCTCCCCGGAAAGGTCAACGCGCAGCCCGAGGGTGTTGAGAAAGTAGCCGATAAGACCCTGCACCTCTACGCGGTCGCGGTTGTTGACGGGGCTCCCGATGAGGAGGTCTTCCTCACCAGCGTAACGGTAGATAAGGACGCTGAACAGCGCCAGGAACATCGTGAACCGCGTGGCGGATTCCGCCAGCCCGAGCGCCGTGAAGGACTCCCACTGGTCGGGCGGAATAGTCCAGCGCTCGCGCGCGCCGGGATAGATGGGCACGGGCGGGCGCGGGTAATCCGTAGCCAGGCTGAGCGTCGGGGCGTCGGTCAGCTTCTCCTTCCAGTAGGCCAGGTGCTCCGCCATCGTCTCGGACTGGAACCTCTCGCGCTGCCAGAGGGCGAAGTCGCCGTACTGGATGGGCAGCGGGGGCAGCGGCGAGGGCTCGCCTTTGGAGAAGGCGTCGTAAAGCGTAATCACCTCGTGCCAGAAGATGTCGAGCGACAGCCTGTCCGTCGCGATGTGGTGGATGATGACGAGGAGCGCGTGCTCCTCTTCCGACAGGCGGAGCAGGACGGGGCGGATGAGCGGGCCGGTGGAGAGGTCGAAGGTCCGGTGAATCTCCCCGGTGATGGCTTGGTGCATCCTCGCCTCGCGCTCGGGCCCCGGCGCGCCGCCGATCTCCACGGGCGTCAGCCTGAGGCGCAGCGACGGCAGGACGACCGCCATCGGCTGCCCTTCGACTTCGGTGAAGACGGTCCGCAGATTTTCATGACGGTCGATAATCTCGTTGACGGCCGCCTCCAGCGCCTCGACGTTGAGCTGCCCGACGAGGCTGTAGGCGGTCGAGATGTGTAAAAAAAAGCTCTCGGGGTTTAGCTGGTGGATGAACCATATCTGCTCCTGCTCGATGGACAGGAGGTAGGTGGCGTGCTCTTGCTGCGGAATCAGCCCGACCTGGAAGGGGGCCGAAGCCTCGCCCCTGGCCCGCCGCTCGAACATGGCCCGCTTCGCCGGTGAAAGTCTGGAAAGCCGCTCCTGGATGTTCATAACCTCAACGCCTCGCGACAAAAATATTCAAGCTCAGTCAACCTCGCACCGCAGTTTCACGTAGCCCGGGCAGGGCCGGACATTCGACAGGTCGTTTTCGAGAATCAGGCAGTCGCCCGACTTCCCGACCTGCCTGAATCCCGCGAACTTATAGCCGACGTACATCATGCGGTTCCTGTCGTTGGGGACGAATTCCGAGAGCAGGCGCACCCCCCTGCGCTTCGCCATGCCCATGATCTGGTTGAGCATTATCATGCCGACGCCCCTCGACATGACGCGGCACGACATCAGAAGCAGCTTGACGGTCCAGACCCGCTCGTCGCAGCGCAGCAGCGCCAGCCCTATCACCCCGTAAGAGCCGTACCTGTCCTCCAGGCGGGCCATCAGCAGCAGGTGGTCGGGGGACTGCCGGAAGTGGTCCAGCTCCTCGTAAGAGTATGTGTAGCCCGTGGTGTTAAGCTGGTTGGTTCTCACCGTCAGCTCCTCGGCGCGTTGCAGGTCGTCCGGCCCGGCCGGCGAGATGGACAGGCGCATGTCGAGCGTGGCCAGAAACTCGTCCGGCGTGCCGGCGAAAGTCTCCTCCTCGCGGTTGCGCTCCATCTCGCCCAGGTACATGGCCCGCCTCATCCTCGAATCGGGCGTGATAAACCGGGGGTTCATCTCGGGCCGGGCCGGCAGCCCGTCAAGTTCGAGCGCGTCGAGGCACAGCACCTCCGGCAGCGAGAACCTGACCTCGTCCAGCTCGAACGGCTGGTCGTCCACGAAGGCCACCGCGTCCGCGCCGATGTTGAGCAGGGCGACGACCTTTTTGATGGACGCGACCTTCGAGCCCCAGTTTATCTGCGGGTACAGGAAATACTCCGCCAGGCCGAACTCGCGGAGCCGGGCCATGGCCGCCGCCTCGTCGTTCCTGCTGGCGATGGAGTGCAGGATGCCCCGGGCGTCGAGCGTCTTGATAATCTCGACGACGTTCTCCCGCAGTGAGACGGCGCCCTGCTCCAGCAGCACGCCGTCCCAGAGCGTGTTGTCCAAATCCCAGACGACACACTTGACGGGCTTCCTCGCCTTCAGCTTCGGGTTGTCCTGCTCTTTCGTCATTGGCGTCTACGCGGGCCGGCCGGGACTAGAAGCCCGACTCCTGGCACGCGATTCTCGCGATGGTGGTCTCCTGCACCTGTGTGGAGCCTTCGATGATTTCCATGATGGTCGCGTCCCGCAGATACCTCTGGACGGGGTAGTCGCCGCCGCACCCGTTCGCCCCGTGGAGTTGCACGGCGTCGGCGGCCGCCCGGGTGGCCGTCTTCGCGGCGAAGTACTTGGCGACGAACGTCTCCGTCACCGACTGCGGGTCGCCCTTGTCCCTCAGGAGCCCCGCCTGGTGGCACAGCAGCCTGGCGGCCTTCACGTTGACTATCATGCCGGTCAGCATGCGCTGGATGAGCTGGTGTTCTTTGAGGTAGACGCCGAACTGCCTGCGCTCGCCGGCGTATTTCAGCGAGGCTTCACGGCACGCCTGCGCGATGCCGACGCACCCCCAGGCGACGCTGTACCTCCCGTAATCCAGCGCCGACGAGGCCACGGGCGAGAGGCCGAAGCCGACTCTTCCGACGAGGTTCTCCTTCGGGATTCGGCAGTCCTCGAAGGTCAGCTCGGCCAGCATGGAGGCCCGCGTCCCGAGCACCCCCCGGATGGGCTCGACGTGAAGACCCGGCCGCCCCCTCTCCACGAGAAAGGCCGCCGGCTGCGACTCACACCGCGCGAAGACCAGAAAGAGGTCGGCCACCTGTCCGAACGTCACCCACCTCTTGCGCCCGTCGAGGCGGTACGAATCGGCCAGCGGCGTGGCGCTCGTCGTAATGCTCTGGGCGTCGCTCCCGGCCTCGGGCTCCGTCAAAGCGAAGGCCGCGACGGCGGCGCCGGAGGCCAGGGGCGAGAGCCACCGCCGCTTCTGCTCCTGGCCGCCCCACCTGTAGAGGGTGCGGGCCACCATGCCGTGAACCGTCAGAAGACTCCGCAGCGAAGAGCACCCGCGGCCGACCTCCTCGTTGAGCAGGCCGAAGGTGACCGCGTCCATGCCCGCCCCGCCCACCTCCGCCGGGAGCAGGGCGCCCAGGTAGCCTTGCCGCGCCGCCTCCTTCACCAACTCCGGCGGCAGCCTCTCCTCGCGGTCGAAGCGGTCGGCGTGCGGAGCCACCTCCGCGTCAACGAAGGCGCGGAACGCGGCCCTTGACTCTTCCTGTGCGGCGGTTAATTCGATTGCTCAAGCCCCCCCTTCGAGGCCGGCGGCCGTCCGCTAACTCTGGACGGGCGCGGTCTTCCGCTCGACCAAAGCGGCGATGGCGTTGACCGAGTTGAAGTTCGTGATGTCCAGGTCCTCGTCTTCGACGGCGACGTTGAACTCCTTCTCCACGAACATCACCAACTGCAAGGCGAACATGGAGTTGACGAACCCGAGGCCGAAGATGTCTTCGTCGTCCTTCAGCTCGTGGCCGCGGACACGCTGCGAGATAAAGTCTCTGATTTTCTCCCGTTCACTCAAGACGCGTCACCCCCTTCGGCCGCAGCCGGTTCTCCTAGTAGGTGTAAAACCCCGCCCCGCTCTTGCGGCCGTGAAGACCCGCGTCCACCATCCTCTTGAGCAGGGGGCAGGGCCGATACTTGCTGTCGTTGAAGCTCTCGTACAAGACCTCTATCGAGTTGAGGATGGTGTCGAGCCCGATGAGGTCGGCCGTCTCCAGCGGCCCCATCTTGTGGCCGAAGCAGGTCTTGAACAGCCGGTCAATGCTCTCGACGTCGGCGACCCGTTCGTGCAGCAGGAAGACCGCCTCGTTGATGGTCAGCATGAGGACGCGGTTCGTCACGAACCCCGGCGAGTCGTTGACGACGATGCCCTCCTTGCCCATCCGGGCCAGCAGCCCCAGCGCCGCGGCGACCGTGTCGGCCGAAGTGTGATGGCCCTTAATCACCTCCACCGTCGGCTTCAACGGCACGGGGTTCATGAAGTGCATCCCGATGACCCGGTCGGGCCGGTCGGTCAGCGAGGCGAGCCGCGTGATGGGGATGGCCGACGTGTTGGCCGCGAAGACAGCTTGCGGCGGGCAAATGCGGTTTAGCTGCGCGTAGACCTCTTTTTTTATCTCGAAGTTCTCCGTCACGTTCTCGATGACGAAGTCGGCGCGCTCCAGCTTCCGCAAGTCGGTCGAACACTCTATCCGCTGTAACAGCGCCCCCGCCGGTTCGGACTTCCCGCCTCCGGCGAAGAGGCGTTGCAGGCGGACGTTCTCTTTAATCTCCTGCGTCGCCCGGCTCAGGATTTCGTCGGACACGTCCACGAGGACGACGCCGTAGCCGCTCTGGCTCAGCGCCTGCGCCAGCCCGCGCCCCATGACGCCCGCGCCTATCACGCCTGTTGTTTGAATGTTCATCGTTTTGGCCTGCCCGCGTTAAAGCGCCCGCCCCGGCGGCGGCGCCTCACGCCTCCGCGGAGTACTGCTCCGCGTCCACCTCGTCCAGCTCCTCTATCTCGCTCAGAAGCAGGTCTTCAATCGCCAGCGCCAGCTCGCCGACCGTGGAGACTTCGAAGACTGCCGTCAGCGCGATGTTCACCTGGAAGGCGTCGCGCAGGCGTGTGGCGAGTTGAATCCCCACGAGGGAGTTGCCCCCGAGCTGGAAGAAATTGTCGTAGATGCCCACGGGCTCAATCCCCAGCAGCTCCTGCCAGATTTCCGCGACCTTGATTTCGGTGGGGCTCTCGGGCGGAGCGTACGGGACGCCGATGTCGGGCCGCGCGTGCATCGGGCGGGCCGACGCCGGCGCCGAAGGCTGTTCCTCGCCCGGCCGCGCGTCGCCCGTGTCCGCGCGCGCGAGGAGCGTGCTCAAATCGCGCCCGGACATGACGAGCTGCGGCGTGACGGCGCCGAGGGAGAAGACGTGCGACCAGATTTCCGGGGCCTCCTCTTCGTACGCCTCTTCGTCCCAGGTGACGCTGACCCACCGCGTGTCCGTGGCGTCGGCCTGCATGGCGTGGGCGAACGCGTCCGAGAAGATGTTGGCCGCCCCCTGGGGCATGCTTCCCGTCTGACCCAGAAGGGCCGCGAGCGAAGAGACAAGCAGGCAGAAGTCTACCTCTCGGCCGGCCAGCGCGCTTTCGAGAGCGTAGGCCCCGCGCACTTTGAAGTGTGAGGGCGCGGCGCCTTCGAGGCCGCCCGCCGGGTCGGCCGTCGTCGGGCCGGCCGTCTCCACCGTGTGCGCCACGCCGTGCAGGGCGCCGAATCGTTCGTAGACCCTGGCGACGGCCGCCCGCATCTCGGATTCGCTGGCCACGTCCGCGCCGAGGACTTCGACTTCCGCGCCGAGCGCGCGCAGGCTGTTGAGTTTTTTTATCTTCTCGCCGAGGCCGTCGTCCCGGCCGTCGCCCGCCTGCGGCCATCCCGCCCACTCGTCCGGGGAGGGGAAGTCCGCCTCTTCGATTAGCGCCAGCCGCGCGCCCACGGTTCGCGCAAGGTACTCGGCCAGGTGCGCGCCGACGCCCGTCAACCCTCCCGTTATGAGATAGACCCCGCCGCCGCGCAACATTGAAGGGCGGTCGTCATCCGGTTCGACCTGCACGGGCTGGTAATCGCGCGCCCAGCGCCGCCCCTTACGGTAGGCGATGACTTCGCCCGACGAGTGCGGGGAGCATTCCGCGATGAGCTGCTCAGGCAGAGTCCGCCCGCGCGGGTCGCCCGGCTCGGGCAGGACGACGTCAATGTTGCGGCAGGTGAGCCGGGGCATCGCCCGCGGAATCATCATGCTTGGCGTCAACACGGTGGCCTTCTCGGGCCGTAGTCTTTCTTCGCCGGTCACGGCGTGCACGCCGTTGGTCACGACGGCGACGTGTATCTCCCGCTCCTTCTGTTTTTCGGCGATTGCCTGCGCAAGGTATACGAGGCTGTTGAAGCCGCCGACCTGTGCGACGTTGAATCGTTCGATGCCCGAAGCCGGGGCGGCGTCGGCGTCGTCCGCGCTCGTGACGCCCCACAGGTGGATGACGCGCGTCGGGAGTTGGCCGCGCGCGGCAAGCTCCTCGGCCAGCGCCGAATAGTCTTCCAGTTTTTGCGGGTCAATCGTGTAGGCGCGCTCGCCGAGCCGCGCGAACTCCCGGCCGGCGTGGACGGCGACGGCCTGCTCCCCGCGCTCTTCCAGCCGGCCCAGAACCTTCTCGCCCAACCCCTGCGCGTCCGCGAGCACCAGCCAGTTGTTCGCCGCCTCGGCGGCCTCCGCGCGCCCGCGCCGGGGTGGCAGAGAGAGTTTCCACGAAGGGATGTAGAACCGCTCGGACACCGGCCTGCCGTGTTCGGCGGGCGTCGGCGAACCGACGTCGCCGCCCGCCTGACCTCTCGGCCGGGCGTCCACCCAGTAGCGCTGACGCTCGAACGGGTAGGTCGGCAAAGGCGTCCGGCGCCGCCTCTCGTGCGCGTAGAACTTTGACCAGTCCGGCTCAACCCCCGCGAGCCAGAGCCGGCCGATTGTGTTCGAGAGGAAGGCCGTGTCGGCCTGGCTGTCGTAAGCGTGGCGCATGGAGGGCAGCACCACGCGCTCCTTGTTCGAACCGAAGTCGGTCTGCTGGATGACCAGCGAGCTCAGAGTCTGGCCGGGCCCGACCTCAAGCAGCACGCGCCCCTCCTCGCCCCACAGCTCGCGGACGCCGTCGGCGAAGCGCACCGTCTGAAGCAGGTGGCGCGTCCAGTAGCCGGGGTCCGTGGCCTCCTGCTCTGTTATCCAGTGGCCGGTCACGTTCGAGAGGTACGGAATCCGGGGCGGATGCAGTTTGATTGAGGAGAACAGCCCGGCGAAGTCCTCCGCGATGGGGTTCATCGTCCGCGAGTGGAAGGCGTGCGAAGTCTGTAACGGCCGGCAGGCGATGTCCCTTCTGGCGAGCGCCTGCGCCAACTCTTCAACGGCCGCCGGGAGGCCGGAGACGACGCACATCGAAGGCCCGTTTATCGCGGCGATGGACAACTCGGGGCCGAGCAGCGCGGCCGTCTCCGCCTCCGACAGCGGCACGGCCAACATCGCGCCGGCCGGCAACCCGTCAATCAAACGGGCCCTGTGGGCGACCAGCCGCAGGGCGTCTTCCAGCGACAGCACCCCGGACAGGCAGGCCGCGACGTACTCGCCGACGCTGTAGCCTATCATCGCCTCGGGGCGCACGCCCCACTCCAGCCACAACTGCGCCAGCGCGTATTCGACGACGAAGACGGCGGGCTGCGTCAAGGCGGTCTGGTTCAGACGCCGCGTGTGCTCGTCGGGCTGCTCGCTGCGCGGGGACAGGAGCTTTCGCAGGTCGAGCCCCTGCGGCGGCGCCGTGGAGGCCGCCGCGTCGGCGTCGCGCCCGACGCCGGCCGGATAAATCACTTCACGCAGGTCAACCCCGAGGTGCGGCCGCAGCAGTTCACAGCAAAGGTCGAACTGTTCGCGGAACTTCGGCTCGGACTGGTAGAGGCCGAGCGCCATGTTCACGTGCTGGTCCCCCAGCCCCGGGAACATGAAGGCCACGCGCCGCTTCTGGAGCTGGCCGACCCCGGTCAGGACGCGCCTGGGGTCGCGCGCCTCCAGCGCCCTGGCGGCGTCGGCGGCGTCGCGGCAGAGCAGCACGCGGCGGTGGCGGAAGCGCCGGCGGCCGACCTGTAAAGTGTACGCCGTGTCGGCGAGCGATTGCTCCGGGCGCCCCCGCAGGTGCGCGCTCAGGCGGTCGGTGGCGGCTTCGAGCGCGGCCGGGCTCCGCGCCGAAAGGAGGAGCAACTGCCATTCTCTGGAAGGGCCGGACGGCTCGTGCGGCGGGGCCTCTTCGAGTATGACGTGCGCGTTGGTGCCGCCGATGCCGAAGGAGCTCACTCCCGCGCGGCGCGGGGCCCCCTGCGTCTCCCAGGGGCGCGGAGTGGCGTTGATGAAGAAGGGTCCGCTCGCGAGGTCCAGCCGCGGGTTGGGGCGCTCGAAATTCAGGCTGGGCGGGAGGAAGCGGTGGCGGAGCGCGAGCGCCGTCTTGATGAGCCCGGTCACGCCCGCCGCCGCGTCCAGGTGGCCAACGTTCGTCTTCACCGAGCCGAGGGCACACGTGTTCGGCACCCCGCCACGGAAGGCCTTGTTGAGCGCGGCGATTTCTATCGGGTCGCCCAGCGGCGTCCCGGTGCCGTGCGCTTCGACGTACTGGATGGAGGAGGGCTCCAGCCCAGCCATGCCGAGGGCCTCGGCGATGACCGCCGCCTGCCCCGCCACGCCGGGAGCGGTGTAGCCCACGCGATCCGCGCCGTCGTTGTTCACGGCCGAGCCACGGATGACGGCGTGGATGAGGTCCCCGTCCGCCAACGCGTCTTCCAGGCGCTTGAGGACCACCACCCCCACGCCCGAGCCGCGCACCGCTCCGCTGGAGCGCTCGTCGAAGGCGCGGCAGTGCCCGTCCGGAGAGGACACGTCCCCCTCGCGGTAGAGGTACCCGCTGCGCTGGGGCAGCGAGATGGAGACGCCTCCGGCCAGCGCCAGGTCGGACTCACCCGACAGCAGGCTCTGGCAGGCCAGGTGCACGGCCACCAGCGAGGTCGAGCAGGCCGTCTGCACGGCCACGGCGGGCCCGCGCAGCCCCAACTCGTGGGCCACCCGCGTGGGCAGGAAGTCCTTCTCGTTGCCGATGGCCAGCTGGAAGCTGCCCGCCGAGCGCAGCAGGTCCGGCCGCGACAGCAGGTTCTTGTAGAGGTACGAGGACGCGCCCGCCCCGGCGAAGAGGGCGATGGAGCGCTGGAAGGACTCGCTGACGTAGCCCACCTGCTCCAGCGCCGCCCACGCGCACTCCAGGAAGAGGCGCTGCTGCGGATCCAACAGCTCGGCCTCGCGAGGGCTGAAGCCGAAGAAGGCCGCGTCGAAGAGCTCCACGCCCTCCAACAGGAACCCGGCCTTGACGTAGCCGGGCTTGGACACGAGCTCCCGGTCGACCCCCGCGGCCGCCAGGTCCTCGTCCGAGAGTTGCGTGAGGGACTCCACGCCCTCGCGCAGGTTGCGCCAGAAGGCCTCCACGTCCCCGGCCCCAGGGAAGCGTCCCACCATCCCGATGATCGCCACGCCCTCCAGAGGGCCCGCCGACTGCTCACTCATCCTCGTTCTCCTGCT
>DASVUF010000188.1:0-18370 GCA_036387195.1 Pyrinomonadaceae bacterium
CGGCGGAGGGTGAAAAGCCCGGGGCGGGCGGCCCCCTCCGGGGACTCCCGCTCCGGGCTCTATTGTACTAAAGCCTGGGCGTCGCGGCCGTCGGGAACGGCGTGAGGCTACTGGCGGCTCATGATGCCGCCGACGTTCGAGCCGAACCAGTCGCGGCTGGTGTAGTCGGTCATCGTCAGCGCCAGCAGGATGATGAGCCAGAAGAACATCGAGGCGACGATGACCCAGATGAGCCGCGAGCTGTAGCGGACGTGCATGAAGAAGAGCAGCACGAGCATCATCTTCGTCACCGCGATGGTCATCGCGACGACGTCGTTCATCCGGCCGAAGTCGAAGTTGGCGGCGGCGACCGTCACCGCCGTCAGGACGAGCAGCGCGCCGAAGACCAGGAAGTATGTTTGGCGCGGTACGATGTGTTCCGACATGATGACCTCAGTAGTCAGTGGAAAATCTGCTTCGGCCGGCCCGCCGCCCGCCCCGCCCTCAGTGCCCCGCCCCGAAGTGCGCCCCCAGGAGGTAGAGCAGCGGGAAGAGGAAAATCCAGATGATGTCGACGAAGTGCCAGTAGAGGCCGAAGTTCTCGACCGGCCCGTGGTACTCGGGCGAGAAGCGGCCGCGCCACGCCATCCACATGATGGGGACGATGATGCCGACGCCGATGATCATGTGCAGCGCGTGCAGCCCCGTCATGGCGAAGTAGAGCCAGAAGAACATCTGGTACTGCCCCATCGTCACCCCGTCGGGGAGGTGGATGCCGACGGGGTTGAACCAGCCGGCGATGGGGATGAGGCCGTCCACGTACTTGTCGTGGTACTCGAACGCCTTGACGCCGAGGAAGACGAAGCCGAGCAGGACGGTGGCCGCCATGAAGCCGACCTGCGTCTTGCGCGAGCGCCCGGTCTGCGTGGCCCAGACCGCGAGCGCCATCGTCAGGCTCGACGCGATGAGGACGGCCGTGTTGAACGTCCCTATCTTCCAGTCGAGGTGGTTGCTCGCCGCCATGAACGCCTGCGGGTACTTCATCCGGTAGATGAGGTAGGCGAGGAAGAGCCCGCCGAAGAACATCACCTCCTGCGCGATGAAGACCCACATGCCGAGCGCCCCGGCCTCGCGCTGCTGTTCGAGGTTGTCGAAGTGGTGCGCCAGCGCCTCGTGCGCCGCCTCGTGGCCGTGGCCGTGTTCGATTGCCTCCGCGTGTGTTGACACTCTGCGTACTCCTCAGAAGGCGTGAGCCGTGAACCGCAAGCCGCGCCGGGGCGGGGACCGCCCCCCCCCTCTCGGCGGCCTACTACCTTTTCTCCGTCTCGACCCCGCGGTTGGCGGGGTGCTGGCCGCCGACGGGCTGGTCGGGCGCGCCGGGCCCGATGACCTCCATCTCCTCGACGGGTCGGAACTCGTAAGCCTCCCACGTCACGACGGGCGTGACGGCGAAGTTCTCCGTCGGCGGCGGCGAGGGCGTGCGCCATTCGAGCCCCGTCCCCGGCCACGGGTTCGCGGGCGCGAAGCGGCCGTAGCGCATCGACCAGATGAAGTAGACGCCCGGGATCAGCAGCCCGATGCCGAGCATCGTCGCCCCGCCCGTGCTCATCACGTGGAGCACCTGCCACATCGGCTCGGCCACCGGGTAGGCGTGGTAGCGCCGCGGCATCCCCATGTAGCCCAGAAGGAACTGCGGGAAGAACGTCAGGTTGAAGCCGACGAAGATGACCAGCGCCGCGAACCGCGCCCACCCCTCGGGGTACATGCGCCCCGTCATCTTCGGCCACCAGTTGTGCAGCCCGCCCAGGTAGCCCATCACCGTGCCGCCGACCATCACGTAGTGGAAGTGCGCGACGACGAAGTAGGTGTCGTGGACGTGTATGTCGAAGCCGAGCGCCGCCAGGAACATGCCCGTCATGCCGCCGATCAGGAAGAGCCCGATGAAGGCGAAGACGTAGAGCATCGGCGTGTCGTAGGAGATCGAGCCCTTGTACATCGTCGCCGTCCAGTTGAAGACCTTGACCGCCGAGGGGATGGCGACGACGAACGAGATGACCGAGAAGATGAGGCCGGCGTAGACCGACTGGCTGGAGACGAACAGGTGGTGCCCCCAGACCAGGAACCCGAAGACCGCGATGGCCAGGCTGGAGAAGGCCACGAACGAGTAGCCGAAGACGGGCTTGCGCGTGTGCGTGGCGACCAGCTCCGAGATGACGGCCATCGAGGGCAGGATCATGATGTAGACGGCCGGGTGCGAGTAGAACCAGAACATGTGCTGGAAGAGCACGGGGTCGCCGCCGAGCGCCGGGTCGAAGATGCCGACGTGCGCGAGCCGTTCGAGCGCCAGCAGCAGTATGGTGATGGCGATGACCGGCGTCCCCAGGATCATGATGAGCGCCGTCGCGTAGTGCGACCAGACGAAGAGTGGCAGCCGGAACCAGGTCATCCCCGGCGCGCGCATCGTGTGCGTGGTGACGATGAAGTTCAGCCCCGTCAGGATCGAGGAGAAGCCGTTGATGAAGATGCCGACGCCGGCGAGCGTGACGTAGGTGTTCGAGAAGTTGGTCGAGTAGGGGACGTAGAACGTCCAGCCCGTGTCCACGCCGCCGAAGAGCAGCGCGGCGAACGTCAGGGCGCCGCCCGCCATGAAGATGTACCAGCTCAGCAGGTTGATCTTCGGGAAGGCCATGTCCTTCGCGCCGATCATCAGCGGGAGGAGGAAGTTCCCCAGCACGCCGGGGATGGCCGGGATCAGGAAGAAGAAGACCATCATGATCCCGTGGTGCGTGAAGACCTTGTTGTAGGTGTGCGACTGCATCAGGTCGCCGAGCGGCGTCAGCAGCTCCAGCCTGATGGCCGCGGCGTAGGCGCCGCCGATGGCGAAGAAGAACGTGACCGAGATCAGGTAGAGGATGCCGATCCTCTTGTGGTCCTTCGTCAGCAGCCACGACTTGATGCCGTAGTCGGCGTTGAGGTAGTTGACCGTGGGGAAGCGGCTGCGCCACTCCTGCTGCGCCTGCGTCCCCGTTGCCGGTAGATTGCTGCTCATGGCTAAAAGTCTTCCCTGAAACTTCCCTGCGCCCGTGTCACTAGCGGTTGGCGTTGCCCGAGCCCGCGCCCGGCCCGCCGGCGGGCGCGGCCTGCGGCGCGGGGCTCCCCTGCCGCTCGCCGGTGGGCCCGATGGGGTTCATCCGCTGCTGCTGCGGCGGGACGCCGCCCGTGGTGGGCCCCGACGTGTTCTGGTTCGGCGCCGACCCGGCCGCCCCGGCCGCCTGCTGCGACTGGCCGAGCGAGCGGATGTAGGCGACGAGCTGGAGCACCTGCTCCTCGGCGAGCTGCCCCTGGTAGGTCGGCATGATGTTCTGGAACCCGGCCGCGATCTTGGCCTGCGGGTTCAGGATGGACTCGCGGATGTAGGACTCGTCCACGGTGACGGCCGCGCCGCCCTCGACGGCCTGCTGCTTGCCGTAGACGCCGTAGAGCGTGGGGCCGCGCCCCTGCTGCCCGCCGGCCTCGACCTGGTGGCACGAGGCGCAGCCGCGCTCCTGGAAGAGCTTCTGCCCCTGCGAGGCGGCCGACTCCGAGCCCGTCCCGCCGGCGAGCCACTGCTGGTAGGCGGCCGGCTCCATGACGTAGACGTAGCCGCCCATCCCCGAGTGGTTCGTGCCGCAGTACTCCGTGCAGAAGAGGTAGTACTTGCCGGGCTTGGTCGCCTCGAACCAGGTCTGGAGGTAGCGCCCCGGCACGACGTCCTGCTTGATGCGGAAGGCGGGGACGTAGAAGCTGTGGATGACGTCCTCGGTCGTCATCGTCAGCTTGACGCGCGCGCCGACGGGGACGTGCAGCTCGTTGATCTCGCGCTGCCCCGTCTGGTGCTGGAACTTCCACATCCACTGCTTGCCGACGACGTAGACCTCCATCGCCTGCTGCGGCGCGCGGAACGCCTTGAAGAAGATGGACGCGCCCCAGACGAAGATGGTCATCGAGATGAGGAGCGGGATGATCGTCCAGGTCAGCTCCAGCACCATCGAGCCGGCGATGGGGCGCGGGAGTTCGCCGTGCTGCCGCCGCCGGTACTTGACGGCGAAGAAGACGATGACCGCCGTGATGCCCAGCGTGAAGAAGGCCGTGATCGCCACCAGGTAGACGTAGAGCGCGTCAACGTGCGGCGCGAACGTCGAGGCCTGCTCGGGCGAGAAGGGCACGGGCACGTTCACATTCGGTATCGGAATGGACTGCATCAGGTTCACTAAGCTTCCCCTCCCCCGAAGGGGTCTGTGGCGGGCCGGGCGGGCGGCGCGAGTCCGCCGCGCCGCGCCGGGGGGCCTTCAGGCCCCGCCGACGCCCACCTCTTCCTCCCAGCGTTCCTCCCTCTCGCGCGTCTTCCGCCGCAGGTACAGGAGCAGCGCCACGACCCCGCCGACCGTCAGCACGCCCGCCGCGCGCAGCACGCCCATCACGGGCGCGAACCGCCCCACGGCCGGGTCGTAGTGGTAGCAGTACAGGATCAGCGCGTCCACCGGCGAGCCGACGCGCCCCTCGGACGCCTCGACGAGCGCGAGGCGCAGGTCCTTGGGCGAGTAGTCGATCCCGTAGAAGTAGTGCGAGAGCCGCCCGCCCGGCGTCGCCACCATCACGGCCGAGGCGTGCGCGAACTGCTTCGACTGCTCGTCCCAGACGTAGCGGAAGCCGACCGAATCGGCGAGCGCGTCAATTGAAGCCTTGTCGCCGGTCAGGAAGTGCCAGCCCGCCTCGGCGCCCTCGCGCTTGTAGCGGCGCAGGTAAGTCTCCTTCTTCCTCGCGGCCAGCTCCGGCCCCTCGCGCTCGTCGAAGCTGACGGTGACGACCTCGTACTCCTTGCCCGCCGTGAACGAGAGCGCCTGGAAGGCCCCGACCGCGCCGTTCAGGACCTGGTTGCAGAGCATCGGGCACTCGTAGTAGACGAGCGTCAGGACGACGGGCCGCCCCTTGGCGAAGTAGTCGGCGAGCGCCACCTCGCGCCCCGCCTCGTCGCGGAAGCGGAGGCCGAGCGGTATCTGGTTGTTGAGCCGCTGCTGGATGTCAACCTTCTTCAGGACTTCGGTCGAGTTGCCGGTCGGCACGGGCCCCACCGGCGGCTGCGCGTACTGCGCGCGGGCGGCGGGCGCCGAGCAGCAGAGGGCGGCGAGCAGGAGCCCGGCCGCCGCCAGCGCGCGCCGCGCGCGGCCGCCGACCGCCGACCCCGACTTGAAATTACTTCTCACAAGACTTCTCACTTCCTGACCAACGCCGGGTCGCTCCCCGGCAAACGCCGCGCGCCCGGCGCCCTACTGGTGCTTCTGCTCGGGCTGATGCCCGGAGCTTGAGTCGGCGGGCGTCGTCTCGGCCGGCGCGGAGGGCTGCGCCGGGCGCGGGCCCGCGCCCGGCGGCGGCCCGCCCGGCTGCCGCGCCGCCTGCCGGCGCTGCAGGTAGACGCGCATCGCCTGCTCGACGGGGACGCGCACCGTGCCCGCCTGCTGGTCGGCCCAGCCGTAGCTCCCCAGCTCGCGCCGCCACTCCTCGTTGACGACGAGGTACTCCGACCAAGGCTGCGGGACGTGCCCGGCGTTGCCGGCCGAGTAGGAGAGGTCGTGGCGGCGGCCGTCCTCGGTCTTGACCTCCCAGCCGGGCGCGAGTTGCAGGCGCGGCTCGGGCGGCAGGCGCTCCTCGCCGCGGCGCGCCAGCGGCGAAGGCGCCAGCTCCAGCGCCTCCTCGCGCCCCTGGAAGTATTTGAACATCAGCAGCATCGCCACGCAGACGACGATGGTGAACATCGTCAGCCCGCCGACGAACCACAGCAGCGGGCGCACCGCCACGTCCGACTCCTCGTGCGCCACGTCCGGGTTCGTGATGTAGGACACGTCCGGCGTCTCGTGGATGCTGTCGCGTTTGCGCTTGCCGTGAGCCATAAACCCTCTCGAACCGTAAGCCTTGAACCGAACTGTGACGGGGCCGTCAGCCTTAAGGGCGGCGGGCCGCGGCGGGACGGGGCCCCCGCCTCCGCCCCCTTGCAATCTACGCCCCGCGCCTCAGTGGTGCCCCTCGGCCGGCGCGATGGACTTCTCCAGGTCGCGGTCGCCGAGCGGGAGCAGCGGGCGCGAGGCCAACTGCCCGAAGTAGTACCAGAGCCAGACGCCGCCGAGCCCCAGGGCCATCGCGAACATCGGCAGGAAGCTCGCCAGCACGTCGCGCGCGCCCCACTCGCTCTCGCCGCCCTGGTGGACGGACGGGGCGAAGAAGAATATCAAGTCCACGACGCGCATGAAGATCATCAGCAGCGCGATGCGGCGCAGGCTGCGCGGCGCGCGCTTGCGCCCGCGCGAGAGCAGCAGCACGAACGGGAGCGCGAAGTGGAACAGGATGATGGCGAGCCCCACGTACTGCCACCCGCCGCGCAGCCGCCGCAGGTAGAACGGTATCTCCTCCGGCAGGTTCCCCGCCCAGATGATGAGGAACTGCGAGAAGGAGAAGTAGGCGTAGAGCATGACGAGCGCCAGCAGCAGCTTGCCCCAGTCGTGGAAGTGGAGCGGCTGGTAGGCGTGCGCCATCGGTTCGCGCTGCGACAGGTAGACGGCGACCGTGATGACGAAGGCCAGCGCCGACAGCCCCCACCCGGCCATGATGATCAGGCCGTAGATGGTCGAGAACCAGTGCGGCTCAAGCGACATCCCCCAGTCGATGGCCGCGAACGTCACCGTCAGCCCGAAGAGCAGGATGCCCGGCCCCGAGACGTCCTGCAGCCGGCGGCGGATGCGCGGGTCGGCCGTGTTGTCCTGCCGCGCCGACCAGCGGCTGAGGAGGACGGCCATCCCGAACCAGATGGCGAAGTAGACGAGCGCGCGCGCCAGGAAGAATGGCCAGTTCAGGTAGACGGCCTTGTGCTGGAGGGCCGGGTCGCCGGCGACGGCGTGCGGGTCCGACCACTCGTAGACCGACAGGGCGTGCCCGCCCTCCCCGCCGCCCTCGTGGACGAAGAGCGAGATGGCGACGGGGATGAAGAGGACGAAGCAGAGCGGGATGCAGCGCGTCGCGGCCTCGAACAGCCGCCGGCTCGTCACCGCCCACGCGCCCCCCGTCATGTGCCCGAGGCAGAGCCACGCGAGGCTCCCGACCGAGACGCCCGTCACGAGGAAGAAGCCGACGAGGTAGGAGCGCAGCACGTGGACGAGCCCGCCGTAGTGCGACGCCTGCCCCATCACGAAGGCCAGCGCCGCGCCGACGGCGAGGAAGACCAGCCCGGCCAGCAGCGCCCGCCCGCGGTAGCGGCCGAGGTCGGCCGGGGCGTCGTAAGTGTGTGTCGTCGTCGCTTCCATCCTAGTGCTTCCCCCCGCCGGACTGCGTCTGCGGCGACTGTAGGAGCGTGCCCCCGTGCTCGCCCCCCGCGCCCGGGTGCTGCGCGCCCGTGCGGACGCGCTCCTGCTCCTCGGGCGAGAGTTCTTCCATGCGGAGCCGCCGGCTCAACTGGAGCGCGCGCAGGTAGGCGATGACCTTCCAGCGGTCCTCGGGCGGAATCATCTCGGCGTAGGAGGGCATCGCGCCCCAGCCGTTGGTGATGACGTCGAAGAAGTGGCTGGCCGGCGTCGTCCCCTCCTGGAGCCGGTCGTCGTAGAAGGAGGGCGGCCGCTGGAAGCCGCGGCGGACGATGAGGCCGTCGCCCTCGCCCGTCATCCCGTGGCACATCGAGCAGTAAATCTGGTAGCGCTGCTGGCCGCGCCGGAGCGCCGCCTCGTCGAGGGCGACGGGGAAGTTGTCGGGGCCGCCGGTGGCCGCCGCCTCGCGCGCGCCGGGCACGCCGCCCGCGACGTTGCCGCGCACTGTCTCGCTGGCGCCGGCGAGCGCCCCCGCGGACATCGCCGAAGGCACGGCGGGGACGGCCGCGCCGACGCCGCCCGTCTGCGCGCCGGTCTGCGCGCCGCCGCCGGGCTGCGCGCCGACGCCGCCCGCCTGCCCCGCGGCCCTGCCCGTGTAGAAGTAGTCGTCGCGGTCGCGGTACTGCCCGGCCTGCCGCGGCACGGTGTTCTCGACCAGCGGGCGCGACGACGAGCCGTCGGCGAAGAATTTCTTGTCGCCCGGCTCGTAGTACTCGTAGCGCGGCTGGTCCTGCATGTCCATGCGGCAGCCGAAAGAGAGCAGGCAGGCGGCCGTCAGCAGCAGGCAGTGGGCGGCCCGGCGCGCGCGGCCTGCGGCGCGCGCCGCGCCCCGCCCGCTCTTCCTAGTGTTCGACATCTGTCACCTCACGCGCGTTGAGCGTGCGGAGGAACTCCGCCGTCCGCTCGCGGTCGAACTTGGGGTCGGCGGACTCGACGAGCACGAAGAAGCGGTCGCGCGAGGCGAGCGCGAAGTTCGGCGCGTTGAAGACCGGGTGGTACGGCTCGGGCAGCCCGTTCATCGCCAGCATCCCGAAGACGGCGAAGAGCCCCGCCCCCAGGACCGTCATCTCGAAGGTGATGGGGATGAAGGCCGGCCAGCTGTGGAACGGCTTGCCGCCGACGTTGATCGGGTAGTAGATGGTGTGGATGTAGAACTGCAACAGGTAGCCGGTCAGGCCCCCGAGTATGCCGCCGGCGAGCACGACGAGCGGCATCTTCGTCGAGTGGACGCCGATGGCCTCCGACAGCTCCTCGACCGGGTAGGGCGAGAAGGCGTCCACCTTCGTGTAGCCCTCCTCGTGGACGCGCCGCGCCGCCGCCACCGCGTCCGAGGGGTTGTCGAACTCGGCCATCAGCCCGTAGGTCGCCGGCCTCGCCTTCCTCTTCACCGCCACGTCGCGACACCTCCCTTCATCCTTCCGGCCCCGCACCGCGCCCTTCCGCTCACGCCTCCTCCTTGACCTGCGCGCCCGGCACCATCGTCCGCATCTCGAAGATGGAGATGACGGGCAGGAACCGCAGGAAGAGCAGCATCAGGAAGAAGAAGAGCCCGATGGTGCCGAAGAACATCGTGAAGTCGAAGATGGTCGGCGAGTAGAAGCCCCACGACGAGGGCAGGAAGTCGCGGTGCAGGCTGATGGGGATGATGACGAACCGCTCCAGCCACATGCCGACGTTGACGAACATCGCGATGCCGAACAGCGCCAGGTTCGAGTGGCGCACCCGCCGCACCCAGAGGAACTGCGGCACGATGACGTTGCACAGGATGAGCGCCCAGTAGAAGAGCGCGTACGGCCCGAAGAAGCGGTTCCGCATCATGAACTCTTCGTAGGTGTTCGCGCTGTACCAGGCCGTCCACGTCTCCATCATGTAGCCGTAGGCCACGATGAGCCCCGTCGCCAGCATGACCTTGGCGGAGTTGCGCAGGTGGCGCTCGGTGATGAAGTCTTCGAGCCCGTAGAACTTCCTGAGCGGGATGACCAGCGTCAGCACCATCGCGAAGCCCGCGTAGATGGCGCCGGCGACGAAGTAGGGCGGGAAGATGGTGGCGTGCCAGCCCGGGATGATGCCGATGGCGAAGTCGAAGCTGACGATGGTGTGGACGGAGAGCACCAGCGGCGTCGAGAGCCCGGCGAGCAAAAGGTACGCCATCTCGTAGCGCGCCCAGTGGCGCGCGCTCCCGCGCCAGCCCAGGGAGGCCGCCCCGTAGACGATGCGGCCGAAGCGGCTGCGCGCGCGGTCGCGCAGCGTCGCCAGGTCGGGGATGAGCCCCGTGTACCAGAAGAGCGCCGAGATGGTCGCGTAGGTCGAGACGGCGAACACGTCCCACATCAGCGGGCTGCGGAACTGCGGCTGGATGCCCATCGTGTTCGGGTAGGGGAAGAGCCAGTAGGCGAGCCACGGCCGCCCCGTGTGCAGCAGCGGGAACAGCCCGGCGCAGGCCACCGCGAAGAGCGTCATCGCCTCGGCGAAGCGGTTGATGGAGGTGCGCCACGACTGCCTGAGCAGCAGCAGGATGGCCGAGATGAGCGTGCCGGCGTGGCCGATGCCGATCCACCAGACGAAGTTGATGATGTCGAACGACCAGCCGACCGGCTGGTTGTTGCCCCAGATGCCGATGCCCGTCAGCACGAGGTAGGTGATCGTGCCCATCAGCATCTGCACCAGCATGAAGGAGAGGCCGAGGCCGATCCACCACACCGCCGGCGTCCGCTTGCGCAGGACGATGGAGCTGATCTTGTCCGTCACGGTCCCGAACGTGTGGCCGGGCTCGATGACGGCGGGCGTGGTGTGGATGCCTACGTCCTCGTGCGGGTAGTCGTACTTCTCCATAAGACGCTCTGTCCGCCTCCCCTCAGTGTCCGCCCTCGGCGCTGGCGCCGCTCTCGCCCCGGCGCGCGCCGCCCGCGCCCAGGCCCTCGTTCGGGTTGCGCACCGAGGCCAGGTAGGCCGTCCGCGGGCGCGTGTTCAGGTCGGCCAGCAGGTCGTACCTGCGCCGCTGCGCGTGGAGCCGGGCCACGCGGCTGTCCGGGTCGTTGAGGTCGCCGAAGACGATGGCCTCGGTCGGGCACGTCGCCTGGCAGGCCGTCTTGACCTCGCCGTCGCGCACGCGCCGCCCCTCCTTCTCCGACTCTATCTTGGCGTACTCGATGCGCTGGACGCAGTAGGTGCACTTCTCCATCACGCCGCGCGAGCGCACCGAGACCTCCGGGTTGCGGAGCATCTTCAGGGAGGGCGTGTTCCAGTCCTGGTAGAGCAGGAAGTTGAAGCGGCGCACCTTGTACGGGCAGTTGTTCGAGCAGTACCGCGTGCCGACGCAGCGGTTGTAGACCATGTCGTTGAGCCCCTCGGAGCTGTGGACGGTCGCGTGGACGGGGCAGACCGGCTCGCAGGGCGCGTTCTCGCAGTGCATGCAGGGCACGGGCATGAAGTAGACGCCCTCGGGCGACTCGGCCGCGCCGCGGAAGTAAGAGTCCACGCGCAGCCAGTGCATCTCGCGCGAGCGCGCGACCTGCTCCTTGCCGACGACGGGGATGTTGTTCTCGGCCTGGCAGGCGATGACGCAGGCGTTGCAGCCGACGCACGTCGCCGTGTCAATCGCCATCCCCCACTTGTAGCCGCGCCGGCCCGCCTCGTCGTGCGGCGAGTAGTCGTAGACGGGGTAGAGCGTCTCGCCGTGCAGCGGCGCGCGGTTCTCGCCCGCGGGCTGCGGCGGCTCCTTCCCGTGCTCGCGCGCGGGCGCGAGGCTCGGGTCGCGCGTCCACTCGGCGAAGGTGCCGTGGCGGACTATCTCGCGCCCCTCCATGCGGAAGTGTATCTGCGTCGAGGCGAGCGAGTAGCTGTCGCCCGTCACCTCGACCCCGAGCCCGGCGCCCGACCAGAGCGCGTCGGACGTGCGCAGGTCGTAGGCGTTGAAGCCGCGCCGGCCCTCGCGCAGGTTCCCGCCCACGCGCCCCGAACGCCAGCGGCCGTAGCCGAGCGTGACGGTGATGACGTCGTCGGGCTGCCCCGGCAGGATGAAGACGGGGACGTGGACGTCCCTGTGCAGGGGGTTGTTCGGGTCGGGCAGCGTGCGCCCGCGGAAGGTGAGCCGCAGCGTCTCGGCGTTGATTTCGCCGCCCTTGGCCGTGAGCCGGTTGACGCGGCGCGCGCCCTCCTGCTCGACCGCGCCGTCCGGCTCGACGCCGACGCCGAGCTTGCGCGCGGTCGCGGGGCTGATGATGGCGGCGTTGTCCCAGGTCAGCTTGGTCAGCGGCTTGTGAAGCTCCTGGAGCCAGCCGTTGTTGGCGAAGCGGCCGTCGTAAATCGTCGGGTCGGCGCGGAAGACTATCTCGTACGCCCCCGCGCCCTGCGACGCCGGCGGCGGGACGACGACCGTCTCCTGTCGCATGACGACGCCCGCGCCGGCGGCCGGGTCGCCCGCGCCCGGCTGCGCGCCGGGGGCCGCGGCGCCGGCGGCCGCGCCGGCGGTCGCCCCGCCGCCGCGCGGCCTGCGCGCCGTGTTCGCCACGAAGCCGTCGTTGAGGGCCCTGCGCCACGCGCGCTCGAACTCGGGCGAGGCGGCGGCCGTCGCCGTCGAGGCCGCAGCGCCGGCGCCCCCGCCGGCCGCAGTCGCCCCCGCGTTCCCGCCCGCGGCGCCCCCGCCGCCCGCGCCCGCGCCGCCCGGCGTCGCCGCCCCCGCCGCCGGCTGCGCGGCCGGGGCCGCCCCCTGCTGCGCGCCCGCGCCCGGTTGCGCGCCGGCGCCCTGCTGCTGCGCGCCGGCGCCCGCCTGCGGCTGCGCGGCGCCCTGGAACATGCCGGTGAAGGCGTTCGGGCCTGCGGCGGCGGCCGCGGCGCCCGCCATCATCGCGCCGCGCCCCTGCGTCATCCAGTACTGGCGGATGATGTCGTAGCCGCGGCGGTCCGGGTTGTCCGTGAAGGCCGCCACCAGCTCGTAGGCGCTCTTGCCGTTGTAGAGCGGCGTGATGAGCGGCTGCTGGATGGTGACCGTGCCGTCGTAGGCGCGCGTGTCGCCCCACGTTTCGAGGTAGTGCGCCTCGGGGATGTGCCACTGGCACAGCTCCGAAGTCTCGTCGTCGTAGGCCGAGAGGTGCACGGCGAGGCGCACCTTCTTCATCCGGTCGGCGTCGAGCTTCAGGTCAACGGGCGTCGTGTAGACGGGGTTGCCGCCGACGACGACGAGGATGTCCACCGCGCCCGCGTCAATCTCCGAGACGAGCGCGCGCAGGTCCTGTAGCTGGTCGGTCGGGTTCTCCTCGACCGGCTCGACGTAGACGACCGTGCGGCCGACGGCGCCGAGCGCCGCGTTCATCGCGTGCGCCAGCGCATGTATCTCCGGCGGCTGCTCGTCGCCCGCGACGACGAGGCACGCGCCGCTGTGCGCCTTGAGGTCGTCGGCGATCTTCCGAATCTGCTCGTCGGCCGCGGCCGGCCCGCCGCCGAGCGCCGGCGACGACGCGCCCACGGCCGCCGCCAGCCCGCGCGCGTAGTCCGCGAACTGGCTCGGGCGGAGCGCGACGCGGTGGTCGGCGAAGTAGCCCGTGTTCGACGGCGTCGTCTCGAAGGCGTAGAGGCGGCACTGCTCGCGCGTCTCGCCGTCGGTCACGCGGCGGCGCGAGGCGAAGTCGCGCGCGTAGCGCAGCGCGCCCGGCCCGCATTCGAGGAAGTTCGAGTCGAGCGAGACGACGCGGTCGGCCGCGGCGAAGTTGTAGATGGGCGTGGCGAACCCGCCCACGGCCTGCCGGACGCCCACGCGCCCGTTGTTGCCGCCCGCCGGCTCCCACTGGTACCAGCGCGCGCCGGGGAAGCGAGCCAGGACTTCGCGCATCTGCGCGCCGAGCGTCGGCGACGTGACCGTCTCGGTCAGGAAGCGGAGCCCCGCGCCCTGCTTGCCGCGCTGGCCTTCGAGCGCCGTCGCCATCTCGCCGAGGAAGGCCGTGTAGGTGCGCACCTCGCCGCGGTTGATGATGGTCTCGGAGCGGTCGGGGTCGTAGAGGTTGAGCACCGACGCCTGCGCGTAGACGTCGGCCGCGCCCAGCGAGGCCGGGTGGAGGTCGTTGCCCTCGACCTTCGTCGGGCGCCCCATGTAGCTGCGCACCAGCAGCGGCGCGCAGCCGCCCGCGAACGGCATCGCGGTCGCGTAGTAGAGCGGCTTGCCGGGCACCATCTCCTCGGGCTGGCGCACGTAGGGGACGATGGACTCGGGCGGCTGGTACGAGCAGCCCGTCAGGCCGGCGAGCGCCAGCGAGGCGCCCATCAGCTTGAGGAACGTGCGGCGGTCGGCGCCCTCGTCCCACTCCGAGGCGTGCTGCGGGAACTCGCGGTGCAGCAGCTCCTCGAACTCCTCGGTCCCGGCCAGCTCTTCGAGGCTCTGCCAGAACTCGCGCCCGCGCTTCTTTTCGAGCCGCGAGCGCACGCCCTCGATGGTCACGGGGCGTTTGCGTATCTGGTACAGCTCGGGGAAAGTGTCTTTGATGTGCATCTGCCTATCCTAGGGCGGTCTATCGGTGGCACGTCGAGCAGCTCGTCAGCGTGGCCGCGTCGCGTATCCTGTACTGCCTCTTCAGCTCCAGCCCCAGCCTGACGCGCGCGGGGGCGTGGTTCTCGGCCAGCCGGTTCTCGGAGTTGGCCGTCACGCCCGCCGCCGGGTCGCCCTCGATGTTCCAGGCCATGTCGGTGACCTTGTCGAGCGGGCGGAGGTAGCGCTCGGGCGCGCGGTGGCAGGCCAGGCACCACTCCATCTGGAGCGAGGCGGCCTGGTAGACGGCCGGCATCGTGTCCACGCGCCCGTGGCAGGAGACGCAGCCCACGCCCTTGTTGACGTGGATGGAGTGGTTGAAGTAGACGAAGTCCGGCAGGTCGTGGACGCGCGCCCACTCGATGGGCTTGTTCTCGCGGTAGCTCTCGCGGACGAGTTCGAGGTACGGGCTGTCGGACCAAATCTGCGAGTGGCAGTTCATGCAGGTCTTGGTCGGCGGCATGCCGGCGGTGTTCGAGACTTCGGCCGCGGTGTGGCAGTAGCGGCAGTCAATGCCGTCGTCGCCCGTGTGGTGCTTGTGCGAGAACTGGACGGGCTGCTGCACCTCGATGAACTGCCCCGTGTTGTAGGAGGAGCGGTTGATCTCGGCGAGCACCCAGAGCGAGGCGGCCACGAGGAAGACGCCGCCGAAGATGCTCACCTTGGCGATGGTGTTGGTGCTGTGGTGGAAAATCTGCATGCGCTTTCCGAACCCGTCGTCTTGTGACTCTTTGAACTAG
This sequence comes from Pyrinomonadaceae bacterium, assembly GCA_036387195.1. Taxonomy (GTDB): domain Bacteria; phylum Acidobacteriota; class Blastocatellia; order Pyrinomonadales; family Pyrinomonadaceae; genus QHXN01. The sequence continues at coordinate 14,625 of DASVUF010000188.1, forward strand.
CCCGGCGAGACTTGAACCCTTGCGAAGCCCCCGGCGGGTCGCGCCGACAGACCGGCGCGACTTGACCCGCGCGTGCTCGGCGGCGCGGCGGCCGGGCGGCGCGCGTCCGCGTAAGCCTTTCCGACGGCGCCACCAATTATTAAGAACTGCTTGGGTGTCCTAGTGATACTACTTTTTCGCGCGGCGGGCAAGCGCCGTGTCAAAATTTGGGTATGATATTGGCGCGCCCCGCGAATTAAGAAAACTTATATAAGCGCGGGCGGGCCGGCGCGCGCCGCGTCGGCCCGCCCGCCGCGCGGGCGCTAACGGCGGCCGAAGACGAGCGCGACGGCGAGCGCGAGGACGACGAGCGCGAGGACGAAGAGGAAAATCTTCCAGAAGCTGTAGGGGCGCTCGCCCTGCACCTCGCCCGTGCGGCCGTTGATGACCACCTGGTAGACCTTGTCCCTGAAGCGGTACGCGCCGACGTAGACGGGCAGCAGCAGGTGCTTGAAGGTGACGGCCGAGTAGTTGGTCGCCACGCTCGTCACGCGCTGCTCGTCGCCGCCGATGTCGCGCCGCACGTCCGACTCGATGACGGGGGCCGCCGCCCTCTTCGCCAGCTCGAACCCCTCGGCCAGGTCGACCTGGTAGCGCTGCGCCTTGTAGCCCGACAGGTACGCCGGCTGGTAGGCGGTCAGCTCGCCCAAATCCCACGGCTCCAGCGCGCGCAGCCGCTCGGGCGGCAGCGACTTCGTGGCCGGGACGACGATGTCGTCGAACCAGCGCTCGACCGTGCCCGAGGCCGGATACCAGCGCGTGTGGCGCACCTGCCGCGTGCGCGCGACCTCGTTGCCCTGCGCGTCGCGCTCGGTGTATGTCTCGGTCGTATAGTAGTGCTCGCCGCGCTCGCCCGTGTAGCGGCTCGCGGTGTAGGCGTCGTAAGTCCAGAAGGGGATGTAGACGCCGCCGACGCCCTCGTGCGCGGCGAGCCTCTTGAGCGCGTTCGGGGCGAACCAGAGCGACGAGAGCCAGCCGCGGATGGACTCGGCCGCCGCGCCCTGCGTGACGCGGAAGGGCAGCACGCCTTCGGGCGCGAGCACGGGGTCGGCCGAGCGCGGCTGCGCGACCAGCGGGCTCCCACAGAAGTCGCACTCGCCGGCGACCATCGGCGGCGCGAAGGTCACGGTCGCCCCGCACGTCTCGCACGCGACTTCGAGCGCGCCCTCGGCGAGCGCGCCCATGCGGTCGGCGTGGAGCCGTAGGTGCTGCTCGTAAGAGCGCTCTTCGACCGCGCCGGCCGGCGGCGTTATACGCTCCTGGCGGCCGCAGTACGGGCACGTCAGGTTCCCGCCCTCCGGCGCGAACTGCAAATCCGCCCCGCACCCCGGGCAGCGGAAGCGGTGAACCTTCTCCTGCGTGGCTGTTTGCTGCATGAAGTTGAAATGGCCGCCGGCGGGCGTCTGCTCAGGAACCGCCGCCCACCGTTCTACTCAAAATCGGGTTGCTCCGCCGGCGCCAGACGAAGCCGTCGAGGACGTAGTGCGTCGCCTGCGGCAGCGCCAGCAGCGGGACGAGCAGGAGCTTCAGGCCCCCCACGTCCCACGCCGCGCCGAAGAGCCAGGCGCGCTCGTGCCACACGCCGCGGTCCCAGAGCAGCTCCTCGGCGTAGGCCATCAGCCACAGCGTCGCCAGGAAGACCGGCCAGCGCGCCAGCCTCCTGTAGGCGGCGCCCGCCCCGGCCGCGCGCCGCCGCGCGTACCACCAGACCAGCGCGACGTAAGGGACGCCGTGGATGACGACGTTCGTCACCGTGAAGGCGTAGTCCGAATTGTAGGCGACGACGCCGGCGTACCAGCAGGCCGCCGTCGTCAAGACGACCAGGTCCTTGCCCGGGTTCCCCGCCCCGCCGACGACCCACGCGTGCGCCGACCGCACGGCGTAAGCCCCGAGCGCGAGGCAGTAGGCGACGAACGCGACCCTCTCGACCCACGCGGGCGCGGCGGCGAAGTCGCCCGGCAGGAACCACCAGAAGCGCCGCGGCAGGCTCGCGTGCCAGTAGGCGAGCGGGTAGAGCGTCGCCATGTAGACGGCCGCCGCGTCAATCAGCCAGCCGACGCGCCCGCGCTCGCCGGCGCGCGCGCGGTAGAGCGCGACCCACCCGTACTGCTGCCGCACGAAGTGGAAGACGGCCAGGTAGGCGAGCGCGCGCCAGAAGAGCGCCTCAGACTCGGAGTAGAGCGCCACGCCGAGCGCGTACGCTATGGCCGGCGCGAGCACGTAGAGCGCCGCCCGCCGCCTCAACTCCTCCGCGTCGAAGTAGACGCGGAAGGCCGTCGCGTAGACGTGCGCCACGTCCACCAGAAGCACCGCCGGGACCCAGGCCCAGTCCGGCGCGTCGGCGTCGAGCGCGCCGGCGCGCGCGCCGACCCACAGCAGCAGCAGCGACACGGCCGCGCTCCCGCCGAAGACCGCCACGTCGGCGCGCGCCGAGAAGAGCCACGGCGCCCGCGCGCCGGTGGCGCCCCGCGACGCCTCGGCCGTCGCCGCCGCGCCGGCGCGCGTGGACGGCGCGGCGGCGGCGGCGGCGGTGACGGCTTCCGTGTCGGTCAAAGGTTCGGCGGACATGCGTCGGTCAAGAGTTCGGTCAAGGGCTCGGCGGACATACGCTGGCGGCGGCCGCCGAGTTTATACTGTGCCCGGCCCGCCCGGAAGAAGTTTTTTCGGCGACGCTTCCGGCGCGCCGCGGCCGCGTGGAGACTGATGAAGCGACATTCCGACCACACCGAGACGGCTTTGCAAAGGCGCGCGCGCCGCGCGCTCGAACGGCAGCTCGCCTACCAGCGCGCGAAGGCGGCGAAGGCCCGCGGCCACGAGGCCGAGTACGTCGAGGCGATGCGCGCCCGCTCGGCGCGCGTGCGCGAGAAGCTCGAACGCGTGCGCCCGCTGGGGGGGGACGCGCGCGTGCTCGAAGTCGGGAGCGGCGCGCACGGCCTCATCTTCTTCTTCGGGACGACGCGCGGCGTCGGCTGCGACCCGCTGGCCTGCGACTACGCGGCGCTCTTCCCCGCGTGGCAGGGTCACGCGCGAACAATCGCCGCCGCCGGCGAGCGGCTGCCCTTCGCCGACGCCTCGTTCGACGTGGTGCTCTGCGACAACGTCGTGGATCACGCCGAGTCGCCGGCGCGCATCGTCCGCGAGCTTTCGCGCGTGCTGGCGCCCGGCGGGCTGCTCTACTTCACCGTCAACTTCCACCACGCGGTCTACTCGGCCGCCGCGCGGCTCCACTCCGCCTGGAACGCCGCCGGCCTGCCGCTGGAGGTCGGCCCGTTCGCGGACCACACCGTCCACCTCACGTTCGGGGGCGCGCGCGCCCTCTTCCGCGGCCTGCCGCTGCGCGCGCTGAGCGAGCGCGGCGACGTGAAGGAGGCGCGGCGGGCCGCGCGCCGCCTCCGGCCGCGCCACGCCGGCGACCGCCTCAAGCGGCTCTTTTTCAAGAACGCCGTCTACGAGCTGATAGCCGAGCGCGAGCCCTGAGCGCCGCCGGCGCGCCCCGACCCGGCGCCGCCGCGGGGGGCGGCGCGCGAGCCCTCGCGGCCTCTACGCCCTCAGGCTCTCGAACTTCACGCCGCGCGCGGCGAGGACTTCTTCGGCGGCGCGCAGGCCCTGGTCGAACGCCTCCTCGAAGAGCGCGACGCCCGAGAGGTCCGAGTGCGCGAAGTGTACGGGGCCGGCCGGCCACAGCGCCGCGGCGCGCGCGCCGCCCC
>DASVUF010000189.1:0-1651 GCA_036387195.1 Pyrinomonadaceae bacterium
AAGGCACGAAGGGGAGGGGCGGCGCCCGCGCGGGCGCCGCCCCTCCCCTTCGTGCCTTTGAACTCTGTCGGCGCGCGCTACTTGGTCGCGGGGGCCGAGGGCGCGCTGATGTTGACGTCCACGTCGGTCTTGCCGCCGCCGCCGCCGAACATCCCGCCGTGCCACGCGAAGAACGCGGCGATGACCACTATCAGAAAGATCACCACGATGGCGACCACGCCGGTGTTGCCCGAGCCTTCCCCATCAGCCATTGTCTTTAATTCCTCCTCGAAAATCCGTCCCGTCGAAGACGCCCCCGGCGGGGCGCGAAAGCGAGGTCAAAAGTTCTAAAACTAAACGACGAAAGTGGCGGAGCGCCGCCCCCGCGTTTGGTTACGGTACACCGGCGGACTCTCACGCCGGGGTTAAAGAAAAGCGCGTGCCACTTGGAAAGTGAAAGCGCCGTGCCCCCGTCGGTGGAGCACGGCGCTCGTCGTGGTTTCCGGTTCGTCCGGCGCCGTCTCAGTCGCGGCGCGTGCGGCGCGCGGGCGCGGCCTGCTCGGGGCTGAGCGTGGGCGTCGGGCGCGGCGGCTCGGCCCCCTGCGGGACGACCCACAGCTCGAAGCTGTTGGCCTCGCGGTGGCCGCCGTTGATGAAGACGACGCGGTCGCGTCCGATGCCGCGCGTCGCCGTCAGGTACTCGACGGCCCGGCGGCCCATGCGGTCGGCCTCGCCCGCGCGGCTGCCGCGGCCGGCGTAGGCCACGACGTAGCCGGTCGCGCCCGGGTTGTTCTGCAACTCGATGGCGAGGTTGTCGAGCCGCGCCTTGTCGTCGTCGAAGGCGACCGACGGGAACTCGTCGAAGCGCTTGGGCGGCGTGATGCTCGGCAGGGCGGCGACGCCGGTGGCCGCCTGCGCCGTCTGCCGGCACGAGCGGTCGCCCGAGCCGTCGTCAACGACGAGGATGGCCGTCACGCGCCTGTTGCCGAGCCCCGAGGAGTCCACCGTGATGGTCGGCGTGCCCACGCCCGAGAGGATGCGCGCCGCGGGCGGGCTCACCGTCCAGGTGTAGTTGAGCGCCGAGGGGCCCTGGTAGGCGACGTCGGCCGTGAACGTGACGATGTCGCCGTCGTTGACCTGCGCCGGCGCGGTGACGTTGACCGGGTACGGGCAGGGCGAGACGGGGACGGCCGGGATGTCTATGGTGCGCGGTCGGTAGTTGAGCGCGATGCAGTTCTTGCGCCCGGCGGCGATGTTGAAGACCTGCGTCCAGCGCGTGTTGTTCGGGAAGACTATCTCGACGGTGTGCGGGCCGGGGTCGAGTTCGATGGCGCGGACGTAGTCGGTCGTCTCGCCGGCCGGCTGGCCGTCGATGGTGATGGGGTAGCCGCCGGGCTGCGTCGAGACCTCGATGCGGCCGGTCGTCGGCTGCTGGTTCTTCTGGTTCTTCTGCTTCTTGGCCTGCGCGCCGGTCGTCAGCAGCGCGGCGAGCGCCAAGCAGGCGGCGAAGGCGGCGAGCACGCGCGGGGCGCGGAACAGGGCTCTCTGTCGCTTCATCGTTTTAGACCTCCCCCGCCGTCGCGCCCAGGGTTTCGGCTTCGAGCAGCTTGCGCGCGCGGCGGCGGCGCGCGCCGGCGCCGACCGCGAGCAGCCCCGACCCGAACAGCAGGAG
>DASVUF010000190.1:0-1688 GCA_036387195.1 Pyrinomonadaceae bacterium
TAACCAGCTTCAGGCCGCGCCTCCACGCCTACGCTGATCCTTTTTCCCGCGCCTTCTCGCGTTAGACGGTGTAGGGCCATCCGGGCCCAATCCATAAAAGCCGTCGTCAAAGCGTCAGAGGGGGAGATTCATCCATGCGTAATCTGTTTAATGTCGGCCGCGTCGCGCTCGCGCTGCTCTGCGTCGCCGCCGCCTCGGCCGCGGAGGCGCGCGCCGACGTCAAGATCAAGTCGCGCCAGACCATGCAGGGGCAGACTTATGACAACGCGACCTACATCAAGGGCAAGCGCTCACGCACCGAGAGCATGGGCGGGCAGTCGGTCACCATCCAGCAGTGTGACCTGCGCCGCGACATCCAGATAATGCCCGCGATGAAGGCTTACACCGTCAACCCCTACGGCGGCGGCGCGGCGGCGGCGGCGGAGAACGCCCCCGCGGCGGGGACGCGCCAGACGGCCGAGCGGACGCAGGGGGGGCTCGTCACCTCGACCATCACCTCGCGCGACACGGGCGAGCGCAAGCAGATGTTCGGCTACACCGCGCGCCGCATCATCACGACCATCGAGACCAAGTCGTCACCAGACTCCTGCACACAGATGGACAGCAAGATGGAGACCGACGGCTGGTACGTTGACGCCGCCTTCGCCCTCGACTGCGACCTGGAGCGCGCGGGCGCCTACCAGAACCGGCAGCAGCGCGCCGGCTGCACAGACCGCTACCAGACCAGGCAAGTCGGCTCGGCCAAGCGCGGCTACCCCGTCTACGAGAAGATGACGATGTTCGACAAGGACGGCCGCGAGAGCTTCTCGATGGTCAACGAGGTGGTCGAGCTGTCGCAGGCCACGCTCGACGCGTCGCTCTTCGAGCCGCCCGCCGACTACCGCGAGGTCAAGGACTTCTCGGCCGCCTCGGCGATGGCGGCCGCCGCCGGCGCGGACGACGACGGCGCGGCGGGCGCGTCGAACTCGGGGATGAGCGCGGGCGTGACGGGACCGGCCGGCTCGCAGCAGGCGCCGGCCGAGTTGGGGGCGAAGAAGCCGGGCGTGGTCAGGCTCGGGCTCGCGTCGGTGAAGACGGGCGCGGTCGGCGATGGGATGAGCGCGGCCGACCTGGCGGCGGCCGTCAGGAACACGCTCGCCGAGCACCTGAAGGGCCCTTCGGTCGAGCTGGTGCAGCTTGAGGCCAAACTGCCGTCGCAGGCCGAGGCCGAGGCGCGGCAGAAGGAGTGCGACTTCGTCGTCTACGCCGGCGTCTCGCACAAGAAGGGCGGGGGCGGCTTCGGCGGGATGTTCGGCAAGGTGGTCGCGCCGGCGGTCGGGCAGGTCGGCTACGGCCACACGGGCAGCACGGCCGGCAACGTCGCCGCCTCGGCCGCGACGACGGCCGTCATCAGCGCCGGCACTGTCTCGGCGGGCGTCAAGCAGAAGGACGAGCTGACGCTCGACGTCCGCTTGCAGGCGCCGGGCGGCGACGCCCCCGCCGCGGCCAGGCAGTTCAAGTCCAAGGCCAGGTCGGCCGGCGAGGACATCATCTCGCCCGTCGTCGAACAGGCCGCCCAGATGATTCTCGACGCCGCGGCGAGGGGATGAGGGGCGACGAAGGCCGAAGGATGAAGTAAAGGCTGTAGGCGGGCGGCGGCCGGCGGCCGGCGCAAGGGGGCGGCCCGAAATAGTCGGGGGGGGGGGGGG
>DASVUF010000191.1:0-6172 GCA_036387195.1 Pyrinomonadaceae bacterium
AGCAGCAGCGCCAGCGCGGACGCCGGCGCGAGGAAAGACGACAGCCTGCGTGACTCGAATCTCAACAAAGGGGCGCGCCTCCTTCGGTCGCGGGGGGATTGCCTGACGCGCAACTTTATACTACAGCGCCGGGCCGTTTGCCTCCCGCGGCGGCGGGCGTCCGGCCGGCGCGCGCCGCCCCGGCGGCCTCCACCTCGCGCGGCGCGAAGCGCTTCACGCCGCGCGGCGCGAAGTGTAGGCCGCCGGGCGAGCGGGGGTCGGCGCCGCCGCGCCCGCGACGAAGAAGGGGGACGGGTTTGCCCCCGGGCGCGCGCGCGAGGCGACACTTTTTCCGCGCAGTTTGCGCACGCGGCGCTCGCCCGACCACCCGCTTGACGCCCTCTCGGGCGGCGTGTTAGGTTCAGCTTCGTTCCACAACATATACATTCAGTTCGGCAGACTACACGCAAGAGCACAGGAGACGGGTGTGAGCGCGACCCCACTGAAGCAGACGCCCCTGAACGCGACGCACCGCCGCCTGGGCGGCCGCATGGTGGAGTTCGGCGGCTGGGACATGCCCGTCCAGTACCCGGCCGGCACGGTCGAGGAGCACATGGCGACGCGCACGCGCGCCGGCCTCTTCGACGTCTCGCACATGGGCGAGATAGAGGTCAGCGGCCCCGGCGCCATCGCCTTCGTCAACCGCCTCTGCTCCAACGACGCCTCCAAGCTCGCCGACGGGCAGGCGCAGTACTCGGCGCTGACGACCGAGCGCGGCACGGTCGTGGACGACCTGCTCGTCTACCGCTTCGGCCCCGAGCGCCTGCTGCTCGTCGTCAACGCCTCGACCACCGAGAAGGACTGGGACTGGATCAGCTCCCGCAAGGGGGACGAGGGCGTCGAGCTGACCAACCGCTCGGCCGACTTCTGCCAGCTCGCGCTCCAGGGGCCCGAGGCGCTCGGCATCCTCCAGGCGCTCACCCGCACGCCGCTCGCGGAGATCAAGTACTACCACTTCCGCGAGGGGCAGGTGGACGGCCGCGACGCCATCATCTCGCGCACGGGCTACACGGGCGAGGACGGCTTCGAGGTCTACGCCGCGCCCGAGCACGCCGAGGCGCTGTGGGACAAGATGCTCGACGCCGGGCGCTACGGCCAGCCGGGCGGCGTCCAGCCCGCCGGGCTCGCCGCGCGCAACACGCTCCGGCTCGAAGCCGGCATGGCGCTCTACGGCCACGAGATTACGGAGGAGACGACGCTCCTCGAAGCCAACCTCGGCTGGATAACCAAGCTGAACAAGGGCGACTTCAACGGGCGCGAGGCGCTCGCGCGCCAGAAGGAGCAGGGCGCCGCCCGCCGGCTCGTCGGCTTCGAGGTCACCGACCGCGGCGTCGCCCGCGACGGGCAGGACGTCTACGCCGACGGCTCGAAGGTCGGGCAGGTCACGTCGGGCAGCCCCGCGCCCTTCCTCAAGAAGAACATCGGGATGGCCTACGTCCCCGCCGAGCTGGCCTCGCCGGGGCGGCAAATCCAGATTGACGTCCGCGGCCGCATGGTCGGCGCGCAGGTCGTCCCCCTGCCGTTTTATAAGAGGGCGAAGTAGCTGTTAGCTCCTGGCTGTTGGCTTTTAGCTCTCGGCCGGCGGCGACGCCGGCGTGGCCCCTCAGACGCGAACAGGTTTTAGCTGGCGGCCAGCGGCTCACGGCTCACGGCTTAACCCGGAGGACTCATGGCAAACATTCCCGAAGGCTTGCACTACAGCAAGGATCACGAGTGGCTGAAGGTCGAGGGCGACACCGGCACGGTCGGCATCACCGACCACGCGCAGCACTCGCTCGGCGACGTCGTCTACGTCGAGCTGGCGAAGGTGGGCGAGACGTTCGCCGCGCACGACACGTTCGGCTCGGTCGAGTCGGTCAAGGCCGTCTCGGAGCTGTTCCTCCCCGTCGCCGGCGAGGTCATCGAGGTCAACGACGCGCTCAACGAGGAGCCCGAGAAGGTCAACAACGACCCGTACGGCGAGGGCTGGATGCTCAAGGTCAGGCTCGCCAACCGCGGCGACGTTGACGGGCTGCTGTCGGCCGCCGAGTACGAGGACTACATCTCGGAGTCGGAGTAAGAGAAGGCCGTGCGCTACATTCCGAACTCGCCCGAAGAGCGGCAGGAGATGCTGCGTGGACTGGGGCTCGGCTCGGCCGAGGAGCTGTTCGACTCGATACCGGCGGACGTCCTGCTCCGCCGGCCGCTCGACACGCCGGCCGCGCTCTCCGAAACCGAACTGCTCGAACGCTTCGAGGCGATGGCGGCGAAGAACGCGGCCGCGCGCCGGCCGAGCTTCCTCGGCGCGGGCGCCTACTCGCACTACGCGCCGACCATCGTTGACAGCCTCATCCAGCGCTCGGAGTTCTTCACCGCCTACACGCCCTACCAGCCCGAGATTTCGCAGGGGACGCTCCAGGCCATCTTCGAGTTCCAGACGATGGTCTGCCAGCTGACGGGGATGGACGTGGCCAACGCCTCGATGTACGACGGCTCGACGGCGATGGCCGAGGCCGTCCTGATGGCCGAGCGCGTCACCCGCCGCTCGCGCGTCCTCGTCTCGCCGGCCGTCCACCCCGAGTACATGCGCGTCACCGAGACCTACGTCGCGCACGCCGGCATCGAGCTGGGGCGTCTGGGCTTCGACGAGGGGACGGGCCGCACGACGCTCGACGCCGCTTCGCTCACGAAGGACGTGGCGGCCGTCGTCGTCCAGTCGCCCAACTTCTTCGGCTGCGTCGAGGACGTGCGCGCCTTCGCCGACGAGGTGCACGCCGCGGGCGCGCTGCTCGTCGTCGTCGTCGCCGAGGCCGCCTCGTTCGGGCTGCTGCGTAGCCCGGGCGCGTGCGGCGCCGACATCGTGGTGGCCGAGGGGCAGTCGTTCGGCGTGCCCGTCTCGTTCGGCGGCCCTTACGTCGGCCTCTTCGCCACGCGCGAGCGTTACGCGCGCCAGATACCGGGGCGCCTCGCCGGCGTCGCCTACGACCGGGAGGGCCGCCGCGGCTTCGTCCTGACGCTCGCCACGCGCGAGCAGCACATCCGCCGCGAGAAGGCCACCTCGAACATCTGCACCAACGAGGGGCTCATCGCGCTGGCCGCGACCATCTACATGACGACGATGGGGCGGCGCGGCCTCCAGGAGGTCGCCGCGCAGTGCGCGCAGAAGGCCGCCTACGCGCGCCGCCAGATAGCCGCCGTCGAAGGCTTCTCGCTCCCCTACTCCGCGCCCGTCTTCAACGAGTTCGTCGTGCGCGCGCCGGCGCCGGCCGAGGGGCTTTTGCGCCGGCTCGCCTCCGACCACCGCGTCACGGGCGGGCTCGCGCTCTCGCGCTACTTCGCGGGGCGCGAGCGCGACTTCCTCGTCTGCGTCACCGAGACCAACAAGCGCGCCGACATAGACGCCCTCGTCGCAGGGCTCCGACAGTCATGACCATCACGAAAGCGACCACGCACGTCACGCAGAACGAGGCGCTCGTCTTCGAGCGCTCGCAGACCGGCCGCCGCGGCTACCGCCTGCCGGCGCTCGACGTCGAGGAGACGGCGCCCGACGACCTGCTCCCGGCCGACCTGCGCCGCGACGACGACCTCGAAGGCGTGCCCGAGCTGTCCGAGCCCGACGTCGTGCGCCACTTCACGCGCATCTCGACGTGGAACTACAACATCGACCTCGGGCTCTACCCGCTCGGCTCCTGCACGATGAAGTACAACTCGCGGCTGAACGAGCGCGTGGCGCGCATCCCCGGCTTCGCCGTGCTCCACCCGCTCGCGCCCGAGGAGGACGCGCAGGGGGCGCTCGAAGTGATGTACGAGTTGCAGCGCCACCTCGCCGAGATAACGGGGCTGCCCGGCGTCTCTCTGCAGCCCGCCGCGGGCGCGCACGGCGAGATGACCGGCGTGATGATGATTCGCGCCTTCCTCGACGCGCGCGACGGCACGACCTCCGACGAGGCGAAGCGCCGCAAGGTCATGCTCATCCCCGACTCGGCGCACGGCACCAACCCGGCCTCCGCCCACCTGTCGGGCTTCACGGTCAAGACCATCCGCTCGACGAGTGAGGGGCTGACGGACCTCGAACACCTGCGCGAGGTGTGCGCGGCGGGCGAGGTCGCCGGCCTGATGCTGACGAACCCGAACACGTGCGGCATCTTCGAGCGCAACATCCGCGAGATTTGCGACATCGTCCACGAGGCGGGCGGGCTCGTCTACATGGACGGCGCGAACATGAACGCGCTCGTCGGCGTCGCGCGCCCCGGCGACATGGGCGTGGACGTCATCCACCTCAACCTCCACAAGACCTTCTCGACCCCGCACGGCGGCGGCGGCCCCGGCTCCGGCCCCTGCTGCTGCACGGCCGAACTGGAGCCGTTCCTGCCCGTCCCGACGGTCGTCAGGGCCGGCGGCGGCGGCGGCGAAGGCGGCGACTCCTTCAGGCTCGAATACGACCGGCCGCAGTCGGTCGGGCGCGTCAAGGCTTTCTACGGCAACTTCGGGATGCACCTGCGCGCGCTCGCCTACATCCTGACGCACGGCTCGGACGGGCTGCGCGAGGCGACCGAGGCGGCCGTCTTGAACGCGCGCTACATCGCGCACGGCCTGGCCGACACCTTCGACCGCCCCTTCGACTCGCCGCCGATGCACGAGTGCCTCTTCACCGACAAGCGGCAGTCGCGCAAAGGCGTCCACACGCTCGACATCGCCAAGCGGCTGATTGACTACGGCTTCCACCCGATGACCATCTACTTCCCGCTCATCGTCCAGGGCGCGATGCTCATCGAGCCGACCGAGTCCGTGGGGCGCTCGGAGCTTCAGCAGTTCGTGGACGCGATGAAGGAGATAGCGCGCGAGGCGGTCGAGGACGCCGACACCGTGCTCGGCGCGCCGCACACGACGCGCATCGGCCGGCTCGACGAGGCCGCGGCCGCGCGCAAGCCCGTCCTGCGCTGGCGCCCCGCCGAGAAGGCCGCGGGCGCCTGAGCAGCCGCCGGGGGTTTGAAACTCGAAAGCGCCTCGCGGGCCGCCGTGGCCCGCGAGGCGCTTCTCATTCGGGCGCGGAGAGGCGCGGAGGTTTTCGCATGTTCACGATGCGACCCGTGGGGTTCGTGCGCAGCCCCTACGCGGAGACGGCGCAGATTCCGAAGGGCTGCGGCGCGCGGCACGACGCGGTGGGGACGATAGAGGTGCTGCCCGAGTTCGAGGGGGGGCTGCTCGACGTCGAGGGCTTCTCTCACCTCTTCGTCATCTGGGTCTTCGACCGCGCCGGGGGGTTCACGCTGACCGGGACGCCGCCGGCCGACGACCGCCCGCACGGCGTCTTCGCCACGCGCTCGCCGCGCCGCCCCAACCCGCTCGGCCTGACGGTCGTCCGCTTGCTCGGGCGCGAGGGGCGCACGCTGGAGGTCGCCGGGCTCGACATGCTCGACGGCTCCCCCGTCCTCGACATCAAGCCCTACCTGTCGTCCGTCCCGGCGGGCGAGCTGCGGCGCGGGTGGCTGGCCGAGGCCGAGGCGCGCCGCCCGCACGAGCCGCCGAGCCCTTAGCGCCGCCGCTCAGTCGAAGTCGAGCGGGTTGCGGTAGGGGCCGCCCTTGTCCTTCTCGGCCTTCTTCATCGCCTCTTTGAACTTCTCTTCGAGCAGCCGCTCGCGGTCTTTGACCGACCCAAGCTCCTGCGAGAAGACCTGCTCGCGCAGCTTCTTCCTGTTCTCCATCTCCTTCGCCATCTCCTCGAAGGAGGCCAGCGGCTTGGCCTTCTCCTGGTGCGAGATGATGACGCCGGTCTGCGCGTCCACGACGATGGCGGCCTCGCAGCACGGGCAGATGACAGTCCAGCTCTTCGTCTCGGCCACGGCCTACGCCCTCCCTGAAGTTAAGAGCCACGCCCGGCGCCTTCCGCGGGGGCTCGCGTTTGCGGCGAGTATAACACCCGCCCCCGCGCGCCGGCCGCGGCAAAGAAAAAAGGCGCCCGGGGGCGCCTGTCATCTGTCGGAAACTAAGAGCGGGCGACGAGGCTCGAACTCGCAACTTTCAGCTTGGGAAGCTGACACTCTACCATTGAGTTACGCCCGCTGGTGCCACGAAAAAGATACTCAACCGGCGTCCGCGTGTCAACCGTCTCCCGCGCGGCGCGGCGGCCCTCGGCGCTCGGCGGCCGGCGCCG
>DASVUF010000192.1:0-20521 GCA_036387195.1 Pyrinomonadaceae bacterium
CTCGGCCGCCCTCTGCTTGAGAGCGCCGGGGTCTTCGCCGCCCTGGCCGCGGGCGGCCGCCGGCAGCGAGAGCAACAGCAGCGGGAGGGCGAGAAGAAGACGGCGCGCGGCCGCGGCGTAAAGTCGACGGGACATACTTGCTCCTTGCGGAAAATCCAGCGGCGTCGGGAGGCGGGCGGCATTGTAACCCGCCGCCGCCCGGCCCGTCAGCCTTCCCGTCCCTGTAAAACCCGAACGGGGGACGCCGGGGCCGTCACCCTCGCGGCGGGACGACGTAGAGCAGGACGGCGACGTAGTGGCAGACGCTGCCGCCGAGGACGAAGAGGTGCCAGATGGCGTGGTGGTGGCGTATGCGCTCGGCGGCGAAGAAGAAGACGCCCGCCGTGTAGGCCAGCCCGCCCGCCGCTATCCACAGGAGCGCGCCGACCGGCACGAGTTCGAGAATCGGCTTGACCGCGATGACGCACAGCCACCCGAGCGCGACGTACGAGACGACGGCCGCCGCGCGGAACCGCGCGCCGCAGACGACGCGGAAGGCGATGCCCGCCAGCGCGATTGACCAGACCAGCCCGAACAGCGTCCACCCCCAGGGGCCGCGCAGCGTGACGAGCGTGAAGGGCGTGTAGGTGCCCGCGATGAGCAGGTAGATGCCGCAGTGGTCGAGGGCTTGCAGGAGGCGCTTCGCGCGTGGGCGGCGCGCGCCGTGGTAGAGCGTCGAGGCCGCGTAGAGCGCGACGAGCGACGCGCCGTAGACGCCGCAACTCGCCAGCCGCCACGCGTCGCCCGCGCCCCACGACAGCAGCAGCAGCGCCGCCAGCCCCGCCACGCTCAGCGCCAGCCCGACGCCGTGCGTCAAGCAGTTGGCCAGCTCCTCTGCGGGCAGCCGCTCCTGCGGCGGCGGCGTCTTCATCATCCTTCAGCCCTCGCGCGAAAGAGTCCGGGGAGACGTTCCGGGGACGGCGCCATTCTACCCGCGGGCGGCGCTTTCGTGAAGGGGGCTCGCGGCGGCCGTCGTCTCAGCCGGCGCCCAGCTCGCGCGTCCGCTCGACGAGCGCGTCGAGTATGCGTTCGGCAGCGCGGCCGTCCCACAGCGGCGGGACGCGCGGCGGCTCCCTGATTCTGTCCCCCGCCAGCGCGGCCTCCGCCTCGGCGACGATGCGCTCCTCGTCCGCGCCGACGACGCGGTTCGTCCCCAGCTCGACCGTCACGGGGCGCTCGGTGTTCTCCCTGAGCGTCAGGCAGGGGACGCCGAGCGCGGTCGTCTCCTCCTGGATGCCGCCCGAGTCGGTCAGCACGAGCCGCGCCCCGCTGTAGAGCCGCAGAAAGTCGAGGTAGCCGAGCGGCTCGACCAGGCTGACGCCGCCCCACAACTCAGGCTCGCCGCCGAGGCCGAACTCCTCGATGTTCCTGCGCGTGCGCGGGTGCGCGGGGAAGACGACGCGAAGCCGGCGGCCGACGCGCGCCAGCGCGCGCAGGATGCGGCGGAGCGCCGCCGGGTCGTCCACGTTCGAGGGGCGGTGGAGCGTGACGACCGCGTAGTCCGAGCCCGCGACCCCGAGCCGCTCGCGCGCGTCCGACGCCTCGGCCAGCGCCAGGTGCTTGCGGAGCGAGTCAATCATCACGTTGCCGACGAAGCGGACGCGCTCGCGCGGGATGCCCTCGGCGAGCAGGTTGCGGTCGGCGTCCTCGGAGGGCGTGAGCAGGAGGTCGGAGAGCTGGTCGGTGACGAGGCGGTTGATCTCCTCGGGCATCGAGCGGTCGCGGCTGCGCAGGCCGGCCTCGACGTGCGCCACCCGCACGCCGAGCTTCGAGCAGACGAGCGCGCACGCCAGCGTCGAGTTGACGTCGCCGACGACCAGCACCCAGTCGGGCCTCTGTTCGAGCACGACCGGCTCGAAGCGCTGCATCACGAGCGCCGTCTGCTGCGCGTGGCTGCCCGAGCCGACGCCCAGATGCACGTCCGGCTCGGGCAGCCCGAGGTCGCGGAAGAAGTCCGCCGACATCCGCTCGTCGTAGTGCTGCCCCGTGTGGACGACCAGCGGCGCGAACTCGCCCCCGCGCCGTCGCATCGCGTCCACCAGCGGCGCGACCTTCATGAAGTTCGGCCGCGCCCCCACGACGTTGATGACCCTGAGCATAGGTTCGCGGTTAAAGAATCAAGGCCCGGGGCCCCCCGGCGCGCGCCGCGCGCGGCCTGCGGGAGCCCCGGGCCCTGGAAAGTGAAGCCTTAGAGCCGGACTATCTTGGCGCAACTGTCGCGGCGCTGGTCGCGCGAGAGCGCGTTGCGCGTGTCCACGATGACCTTGGAGAGGCGGCAGACGCGGTCGTAGTCAACCCCGGAGTGGTCGGTGACGATGACGGCGCAGTCGGCGGCCCCGAGTTCGGCGTCCGTCAGCTCGGCGGTCTGGAGCGGCTCGCCCGACCCCTGCGTGTGGGCGTCGTCGAAGCGCACCTCGGGGACGAAGGGGTCGTGGTAGCTCACCTCGGCGCCCTTGGCGCGCAGCCGGTCTATGATGGAGAGCGCCGGCGACTCGCGCACGTCGTCAATGTCCTTCTTGTAGGCCACGCCGAGGACGAGCACGCGCGAGCCCTTCAGCGACTTCTGCTCCTCGTTGAGCGCGTCGGTGACGAGCGTGACGACGTGCTCGGGCATGCGGGAGTTGACCTCCTCGGCGAGCCCGATGAAGCGCGAGTCGAAGCCGTGCTGGCGCGCCTTCCAGGAGAGGTAGTGCGGGTCGAGCGGGATGCAGTGGCCGCCGATGCCGGGGCCGGGGTAGAAGGCCATGAAGCCGAAAGGCTTGGTGGCCGCCGCGCGGATGACCTCCCAGGTGTCTATCCCGAGGTGGTAGCAGAGCCGCGCCATCTCGTTGGCCATCCCGATGTTGACCGCGCGGAAGGTGTTTTCGAGCAGCTTCGCCGCCTCGGCCACGCGCGCCGAGGAGACGGCGTGGACGTCCCTGACGATGAGCCCGTAGAGAGCCGCCGCCACCTCGGTCGAGTCGTCGGTGCAGCCGCCCACCACCTTCGGGATGTTGTCGGTGTGGAACTGCGGGTTGCCGGGGTCAACGCGCTCGGGCGAAAAGGCGAGCAGGAAGTCCTCGTCGAGCCGCAGGCCGCGCTCCTCGAACATGGGGAGCAGCACCTCGTCGGTCGTGCCGGGGTAGGTGGTGGATTCGAGGATGATGAGCTGGCCGCGCCGGAGCCGCTTCTGTATCTCGCCGGCGGCGGCGAGGATGTAGGAGATGTCGGGCTCCTTCGTCTTCCTGAGCGGCGTGGGGACGCAGATGATGATGGCGTCGCAGGCCGACAGCTCGTCGAAGTCGGTGGTGGCGTGGAGCCGCTCGGCCCTGACCACGTCGGCCAGCGCCTCGGTGCGGACGTCGCCGATGTAGCTCTCGCCGCGGTTGATGGACTCGGCCTTGCGCGCGTCCACCTCGAAGCCGACGGCGCGCAGGCCCCTGCGCGCGAACTCGACCGCCAGCGGCAGCCCCACGTAGCCCAGTCCGATGACGCCGACGCGCGCGCCCTTAGCCTCGACGAGGCGCCTGATTTCTTCTTTGACCATAATTTTTCCGGCTGTCTTTCCGAAATGCCTTCGACGGGAATCCTTGTCTCGGACAGAGGACGCGCGGCAGGAGCGCGAAAAGGACTCTGCCCTCAAAAGACTAGGGAAGGCGCGGCGCGGCTGTCAAGCGCGAAGCCGGCCGGGCGCGCTTGACAGCCGCGCCGCGCGCGTAACAACATGCGCCGCCCGCGCGCGCGCGCGACCTCCTCCCGACGCTTCTCCGGCAAAGGACTGTGGATGACGACGACAACTTCGGCGGCCGAGGCCGCGGACAAGGACGGCGGCCGGCTGGAGCGCGGGCTCGGGCTGCTGGACGCGACGACCATCGTGGTCGGCTCGATGATAGGCTCGGGCGTCTTCATCGCGTCGGCCGAGTCGGCGCGCCTGGTCGGCTCGCCGGGGTGGCTGCTGGCGGCGTGGGCGCTGGCGGGGCTTCTGACCATCACGGGCGCGCTCTGCTGCGCCGAGCTGGCGGCGATGATGCCGAGGGCGGGCGGGCAGTACGTCTTCCTGCGCGAGGCGTACGGGCCGGGGCTCGGCTTCCTCTTCGGCTGGTCGCTCTTCCTCGTCATCCAGACGGGGACGATAGCGGCCGTGGCCGTCGCCTTCGCGCGGTTCACGGGCGTGCTCTTCCCCTGGGTGTCGGCCGAGCGCCACCTCGTCGCGCCGGTCAGGCTCTCGGAAGGGTACGCCGTCTCGCTCTCGGCCGAGCAGCTCGTGGCCGTCCTGCTCATCCTCCTGCTGACGTTCACGAACACGCTGGGGCTGAGGACGGGCCGCCTCATCCAGAACGCGTTCACGTTCACGAAGACGGCGGCGCTCGCCGGGCTGGTCGTCGTGGGGCTGGCCGTGGGCTGGAGCGGGGCGAGCGCGGCCTACACGTCGGACTGGTGGAACCCCTGGGCGAACGGCTGGACGCCGCAGGGGGCGCAGGCGGACCTGGGGGCGGCGGGGGCGCTGGCGCTCGTGATGCTTTTGGGGCGGGCGATGACGGGGCCGCTGTTCGCGCAGTCGGCGTGGAACAACGTGACGTTCACGGGGAGCGAGGTGCGCGACCCGGCGCGCAACCTGCCGCGGGCGCTGCTGGCGGGCTGCGGGGCGGTCGTCTGCCTCTACCTGCTGGCGAATCTGGCGTACGTGGTGACGCTGCCGCTCGCCGTGATGCAGAAGCCGCCGAACAGCATCGCGACGGCGTCGGTGAGCGCGGCGGTCGGCCCGGCGGGGGTGACGCTGATGGCGGCCGCCATCATGGTCTCGACCTTCGGCTGTAACAACGGGCTGATACTGGCGGGGGCGCGCGTGACCTACGCGATGGCCTGCGACCGGCTCTTCTTCCGCGGCGCGTCGCGCCTGAACGCGCGGCGCGTGCCGGCGGTCGCGCTGGCGGCGCAGGGGGCGTGGGCGGCGCTGCTCACACTGCCGCGCACGGTGACGACGGCCGTGGACCCGGCGACGGGCGCGGCGCGCGTCGCCTACGGCAACGTCTACACGCAGCTCCTCGAATACATCATCCCGGCCGACCTCGTCTTCTACGTCCTGATGGTGGGCGCGGTCGCCGTCCTGCGGCGCAAGTCGCCGGACGCGCCGCGCCCATACCGCACGCCGGGCTACCCGCTCGCGCCGGCCGTCTACGTCCTGCTCGCCACGCTCCTCGTCCTTGACCTCGTCTACCTGGCCCCCGGCACCTCCGGCATCGGCTTCCTGCTCGTCCTCACCGGCCTGCCCGTCTACCTCGTATGGCGGGGGAGGGCGGCGCGCGGCGGGGCGTAGACGACGGAAGAAAGAGCGGGCGGCGCGCCGGCCCCCTCGTGGCCGAGTCGCGCCGCCCGCCGGGCCGCCGGCCGGCGCCTGACGCCCGCCCTCACTTCACCCACTCGTCGGTCACCGCGGCCTCGACCTTGACGGGGACGGCGCGGACGTACTCCTCGCCGGCCGCGCACATCGCCTCCTCGACGACGCGCGCGAACTCCTCCGCGCCGCGCTCCGGGCACTCGACCACCACCTCGTCGTGGACGACGTTGACCACGCGCGCCTCCGTCCCCTTCAGCCTGTCGTGCAGCAGCCGCAGCGCCCGCTTGATGATGTCGGCCGAGGAGCCCTGGATGGGCGAGTTCTTGCCGTTGCGCTGTGCGAGCGAGGCGGCCTGCTTGTCCTCGGGGTCGAAGTTGAAGCGGAAGAGGCGCCCCGCAACGGTGCGGGGCGCGGTGCGCTCGCGGACGGCCTTGAAGCCGGCCTCGCGGAGCCAGCCGTCGAGGTCGCGGTAGGTGGCGAAGTAGCGCTTGAGCAGGTCTTCGGCCTCCGTCTCCTTGAGCCCCGTGAGGAGCGCGAAGCGGCGCGCGCCGATGCCGTAGACGACGCCGAAGTTGAGACGCTTGGCGAAGTCGCGCTGCTCCTTCGACACCTCCTCGACGCCGACGCCGAAGACCTGCGCGGCGGTCGTCCGGTGCAGGTCGGCGCCCGAGCGGAAGGCGTCCACGAAGCCCGGGTCCTGCGTGAAGTCGGCGAGGATGCGCAGCTCTATCTGCGAGTAGTCGGCGTCCACCAGCTTGCGCCCGGCCGGCGCGCGGAAGCAGCGGCGCATGTCGAAGGCGTGCGGCACCTGCTGGATGTTGGGGTCGGTGCAGCTCATCCTCCCGGTCGGCGCGCCTATCTGGTGGAAGTGCGAGTGGATGCGCCCCGTCTCCCTGTTGACCGACTCCAGCAGCGTCTCGCCGAACTTCAGCGTCTTCTGTAGCGTGCGGTAGTCGAGTATGCGGCGGACGACGGGGAACCGGACGGCGAGCGGCTCCAGCTTCCAGTTGCGGGTCGAGTCGGGCACCTCCTCGCCCGCCGGGAGCACGCGCTTAAGCGCGCGCGTCAGTTGGACGTGCGAGTCGAGGTTGAGCGAGGCGCGGGCGGGGCCGAAGAGCGACTGCTGCGCGGGCTCCTCGGCCAGCTCCTCCTGGAGAATCTCGTGCAGCTCGTCGCGCCGCTTCTGAATCTCCCTGAGCTTGGCGCGCCAGCAGTCCTGTTCGAGGTGGACGCCGGCCAGCTCCATGGCGGCGAGCGGGACGACGCACTCGAACTCCAGTTGCGCGGCGCGCGTCAGCGCGTTGGCGCGCAGCGCCTCGACCAGCCGGGCGCGCAGCGGGAGCATCAGCGCGGCGTCGCGCGCGGCGTATTCGAGCTGCGCGGCCGAAAGCTCGCCGCCCCAGTCGCTCACCTGCTGCGTCTTGTCAACCTCCTGGTCGAGGTAGCGGCCGACGACGGAGGCCAGCGAGTGGCGGTCCTCCTGCTCGCCGGCCGAGATGAGCTGGCTGGCGAGCAGCGTGTCGAAGAGGCCGCCGCGCTCGACCTCGTTCTTGTTGTCGGCGCGCGAGTCGAAGTCGGCGCACAGCTCGACGCCGAGGTAGTGGCTGACCCACTTGGCGTCGAACTTCGCGTTGTGCGCGACCTTGACGGGGCGCGTGGCGGCGAGCAGGCGGCGCAGCGGCGCGAGCGCCTCGGCGCGGCGGGCGCGCTCCCTCCGCGCGGCGTCGTCGCCGGCGCCGGTGAAGCGGTCGAGGTCGAAGACGTAGACGGGCTCGCCCGGCGCCGAGAGCTGGACGAGGCGGACGCGCCCCTCGAAGGGCGAGAGCGAGGTCGTCTCGGTGTCGAAGCCGACCTCGGCCTGCCGCGCGAGCCGCTCGCAGGCGGCGGCCGCCTCCTCCGCTGTCTCGACGAGTCTGTAGTTGAGTTCCTGCATCTGCTGTCTCGCGCCGAAGGGGTTGGCGGACGCCCCCGCGAAGTCGGGGCCCGGCCGCCGGTCTGTCTCTGGGTGTCTGTAAGCTACCCGAAAATCGCGCCCGTGTCATGCGCGGAAGGCCGAAGGGCGCGGGCGCGCACGCGCGCGATGAGGGGAACGCCGCCGGCCGCCCACACGTCGCCCGCCCTCACCCCACATCCTTTCAGGGTAGCAGGACGTGCAGGTGATTGCTGTGGTCGAGCGAGGCGCGGACGAGGCCGGCGGAGACGAGGTCGGGGTCGTCGAAGTAGACGACGGCCGCGGGGTTGAGCTGGCGCATGAGCCGGACGAGTTCGGCCGTCAACTCGCGCGAGTAGTTCGGGGCGTAGATGTTGGTCGGCTCGGGCCGGCCGTCGCCGGTCGGCGGCCAGATGTCGGCCTCGCGGCCGTCCTGGTGGTCGGCGCCGTGGGCGGGGAAGGGGCCGCCGCCGCGCAGGCTCAGGTCGCCGACGACGAGCCTGAGGTCCGGGTGTCGCCGCGCCCACTCGGCCGCGACGGCGCGGACGAAGTCGACCATCTGCGGGCGGCCGTAGGCGCTCTCGGCCTGGCGGTCGAAGAGCAGGTAGCCCGGCCCTTCGGCCGCGAGCTGGTCGGAGACGGCCGGGTCGCCGCCCGGGTTGGGCGGGCCGATGGCGAGCCGCCCGGGCGCGCTCGCGCTGTCGCCGGTCAGCGTCTCCTGCCTGACCCTTATCTCCTCCAGCCTCGGGAGGTAGAGCGCGTTGTACTCGGTCATCGGCGTGCCGGTCAGGACGCGGCGTTGCAGCTTGTCCACCGCCTCCTGGTACTTCTGGCCGAGAGCCTCGGGGTCGTCCCTGAGCACGTCCTCCCAGATGCCGACGGCCTTCATCATCTCCTGCCAGACCTTCCGGCGCGTCCCGGCGTCGAGCCCCGGGCCGGTCGCGTACGCCTGCGCGACGTAGAGGTCGGCCAGGTCGCTGTGGACGTTGGCGACGTTCAGCCTGAAGTACTTGCCTTTGACGTTCACCGCCTCGTCGAGCAGTCGCAGCAGTTGCTCGTAGCGCGCGATGGCCGCCGGGTAGTTCTTCTGTAGTTCGAGCGTGTGCGCGAGGCTGTCGAGCGTGCCGACCGAGTCGAGCCCGAGCCGGCCGTGAATCATCATCGAGGTCTGGAGCGACGAGGTGAAGAAGGCCGCGGCCTGGTCGTGGCGCTCCAGCCGGCGGTTGAGGTCGCCGAGGTTGTAGAAGACCCACGCGCGGTTCTCCTGCCCCTCGGCGTCGTCGAGCGTCATCGCGTACAGCTCGCCCAGCTCGCGCTCGGCCTGCTCCATCTCGTAGCTCTGGATGAGCCGTGCGGCCGTGCGGCTCTTCTGTAGCTTCTGGCGCGCGCTCTCGACGCGCGCCTGCGCCTCCTGCGCGCGCCGCGTGGCGGCGACCGCGACGGCGAGCGCGGCGAGCGCGCCGAGGAAGACGACGCCGAGCGCGACCGCGACGAGGCGGATGCGGCGGGCGGCGCGCGACTGCTCGGCGGCGTAGCGCTCGGCCTGCTCGCGCTCGCGCCGCTCGCGCTCCAGCAACTCCCGGCGCTGCCGCTCTCGCTCGCCGCGCTCGCGCTCTCGCTCGCGGCGGCTCTCGTCGAAGTAGGCCAGCGCCTCGTCGTACCCGGGGTGGTAGCGGAGCCCCCAGGCGCGGTTCGGCGCGTAGCGCTCGCGCCAGCGGTTGACCCACGCCAGCGTCACGTCGTCGAGCAGCCCCGACTCGCCGGCGCGGCGCGCGGCCGCGGCCTCGGCCAGCCGGCGGTAGATGCGCGCGGCCTCGGCCTCGTCGCGCGCCCAGTCCTTGAGGCGCAGCCAGTTGCGGATGAGGCTCTCGTGCGAGATGTCCAGCACCGTCTCGGGCGTGAGCGGGGCGGGCGGCGGCGGCATCAGGAACGAGCGCCCCTCGCGGCGGAAGACCTCGACGACGGCCGCGACCTCGGCCGCGACCCCTTCGGCCTCCCCAGCCGCGGCGCCGGCGATCTCGCAAATCTCCCCGAGCCGCGTCGGGCGGCGCGTCTCGCGGTTGTCGGGCCCGCGCTCGGTGATGGCCTTGAAGAGCAGCTCGGCGAGGCGGCGCGAGCGCTCGTCCGGCAGCTCCGCGTAAGCCTCTTCGGCGTGGAGCGAGAGCGCGTCGGCCATGCCGCCGATGGCCTCGTAGCAGCAGACGTCGAGCGCCTCGCCGGCGTGCGGGGCGGCGTGCCCGGCGCGCCCCCCGCTCCACTCCTCCCAGGTGCGCATCAGCGCGTGCTGGAGTATCGGGAGCTGGTCGGGGTTGTCGCCGACGTCGTTGAGCAGGCGGTTGACGAGCGGCTCGGAGATGCGCGCGCGGGCCACGCGGGCCGGGCCCGTGATGGCGAAGCGGCGCTCGTCGCGCGTCATGCGCGGGATGAGGTACTGGCCGTCGTTGATGGCCTCGGGCAGCCCCTGGAACTGCGCGCAGTCGCCGAGGAAGTCCGAGCGCATCGTCAGCACGACGTAGACGCCCAGCTCGCGCTGGCGCGCGGCTTCGAGCAGCAGCTTGACGAAGGCCGAGGCGTCGTCGTCCGCGAGGACGGCGCGCGCGGCGCGGAAGCGGAACAGCTCCTCGAACTGGTCAACGACGACGAGCAGCTTGACGCCGCCGAGCCGCGCCTGGCGCACGGCCTCGACGAGCCCGAGCGAGCCGCGGCGCAGCGCCGCCTCTATCACCGCCTCGCGCTCGCCGCGCGCGAGCCCGGCGCCGGCCTCCGCCAGCACGCCGTCGGCGGCCAGCGCGCCGGCGAGGTTGCCGAACGGGTCGTGGCCGGGCCGCAGCACGGCGACGCGCCAGCCCGCCCCCGCCCCCGCCATCATCCCGCCGAGCAGGCCGGGCAGAAGCCCCGCGCGCACCAGCGAAGACTTGCCGCTGCCCGAGTCGCCGACGACGGCGAGGAAGCGCGAGCGTTCGAGCCGCTCGATGAGCGCGTCGGCCTGCCCCTCGCGGCCGAAGAAGAGGCGGTACTCGTCCGTCTCGAAGGGGCGGAGCCCGGGGAAGGGGTTCGGGCGTCGGCTGGCTTCGCTCACGCGCCGCCTCCTTCGGCCCGGCGCACGGCCTCCACGAAGTCGCGCAGGTCTTCGGGGTTGAACTCGCTGAAGTTGCGGATGACGCGCGCCATGTGCGTGAGGAAGTCCTCCTTCTGCTCGCTCGGCGGCTGGCCGACGTAGACGGCGCTCGCCGTCCAGTCCTCATCGCGCCCGTAGCCGTACGCCTTCTCAAGGTCTTCGAGGTTCTTGCGCACCCAGGGCTCGTCGCCGCTGCCGAAGTAGATGAGCGCGGCGTCGCACTCGCGCAGGTTCCTGCGGTGGTACTCCATCAGCTTGTCGGCGCCGCCCTCGCCTTCGAGCCACGTGATGACCTCGAAGTTCTGCTTGAAGAGGTGCTGCTTGATGGGGCGGATGAGGGCGCGGTCGCGGTTCTCGCAGATGAGGTAGATTTGTTTGAACTTCGCGCGCCGCGCCGCGCCGCCGGCCGCCGCGGGCGAGGCCGCGGCCTTCCCGATGGCCGCCAACTTCTCGACGGCGCGCGTCTTCAGGTCTTCGATCGTCGTCTGCAAAAGCTCCGAGCCGGGGGTGAGCCCCGCCTGCAACTCGGCGACGAAGGCGCGCTGGCGCGCGTCGGAGATTTCGAGCGCGGGCGAGCCGAGGCCGGGCGGCGCCCAGAGAAGGCGCTGGAAGGAGGCGTCCGCCGCGCCGCGCTCGGCGGCGAGCCGCTCCTGTATCTGCACGACCGAGGCGGGGTCGTCCTCGGGCGTCGAGCCGTAGCGCGCGCCGACCATGTGGACTGAGAGCGCGCAGCGCGCGAGGTCGGCGCGCACGACCTCTTCTATCCCGCGCCGCTCGTCGAGCGGGAGCCGCTGCTCGGGCAGCACGCCGTAGCCGCGCTGGCTCAGCTCGTCGCGCACGGCCTCGCGCCCCTGCGCGAGGTCGCCCGTCGTCTCGGCGAGGTAGACGAACCTCTGCGGCTCGGCGGCCGCGCCCTCCGCCTCCGCCCGCGTCCCCGCCGCCGAAGCCTGCTCCTCCGTCGCCCGCGCCCCCGCCTGCGTCGCCTGCGCCCCCGCGCCGGCCGGCGCGTTGACGGCGTGGGCGGAGGCCGTCGTGTCCGGCGTCTCGTCCGTGGCGGCGGTCGTCGCCGGCGAGGCCGTCGCCTGCGAAGCCGTCGCCTGCGAGGGCGGCGCGGCGGGCGAGTGCTTCAGCTCGATGAGCGTGCGCGTCATGTCGGCGACCAGGCGGTTGAGCGCCTTCCAGTACCGCTTGTCCGAGGGGTCGGGGATGAACTCCGTGAGCAGGCCGCTCGACTCGTCCTCGCCGTAGAACTGGTAGCCGATGAGGCTGCGGATGTGTGCGGGCTCGCGCCCGGCGAGGTGCGCGGGCAGCGGCGTCTTGATGACCTTGAAGACGCGCGAGCGGAAGGCGGGGGCGGCGCCCGTGGGCGGCGGCGGGGCGGCGTGGAACGCCTCCAGCTCCCGGTTGCACCAGTCGGACTGGACGTAGCGCGGCGAGATGACGGGCAGCAGCAGCAGCGCGCGCGTGACGCCGTCGCCGATGGCCCCGCCCAGCTCGTCGTTGCCGCGCAGGCTGTGGCTGTCGCGCCAAATCTTCGGCTCGTAGCCGAGCTGCTGCGCCAGCATCACCGCCAGCCGCTCGCGCAGCAGCTCTATCCAGCCCCTCCCGCCGCCGAAGGGGCTCACGTCGTCGATGTGCGCGTAGCTGATGAAGAGGTCGTACTCGTAGCTCATGGAGTTGAACGCGGGCCTGCTCCGCGCGGGCGGCGCGGACAGTTAGGCTGTATACAGCCTGCGGAGAGAGGCTGTCAATGCGGGACTCTCGCCACTAAATTTCGCCCGCCGCCCCGCGCCTCCCCAGGGGGCCCGGCCGGACGGCGAAGGCGAGCAGGAGCGCGGCCGAGGCGCCGATGGCCGAGCTGACGACGAAGGCGGTGGCCGGACCGCTCCAGTCCCAGAGCGCGCCCATCAGGAGCGAGGCCGGCAGCACCGTGACGCCGAAGGCCAGGTTGTAGAGCCCGTAGGCCGTGCCGCGCTGCTCGGGGCGGACGAGGTCCGCGACGAGCGCCTTCTCCGCGCCCTCGGCCAGCCCGAAGTAGACGCCGTAGACGAGGAAGAGCGCCCACGCCTCGCCCTCCGTCGAGACGCGCGCGAAGCCCAGGTAGACGGCCGCGTAGAGCAGCCACCCGGCGACGATGACCGTCTTGCGCCCCAGCCTGTCCGAGAGGTCGCCGCCGATGACGGAGCTGACCACCTTGCTCAGGTGCAGCGCCGCCCACAGCAGCAGCGTCCCCTGACCCGTCGAGACGCCCGCCATCTGCGCGCGCCGGATGAGGAAGGCGTCGGTCGAGTTCGACAGCGTGAAGAGCGCCACCAGCACGAGGAACCACTTGAAGTTCGCGTCGAAGCCGCGCAGCGTCAGCCGCGCCCCCCGCGCGCCGGCCCCCCGCGCGGCGTCGCGCGCCCCGGCCGCCGGCCCCCCCCCGGCCCGCCCGCCCGCGGGGCCGGCGGGCGCGGCGCCAGGGCGGCGCGTCTCCTTCACGCCGAAGACGAGCACCAGCATCGCCAGCAGCGCCGGGACGGAGGCGAACAGGAAGATGGTCTTGTAGTCGGCGGCCGTCGGGCTCTGCGGGTTGGCGGCGAAGAGCCAGAGCAGCGCCAGCCCGATGAGCGGCCCCAGCACCGCGCCGCCGTGGTCCATCGCGCGGTGGAAGCCGAAGGCGAGGCCCCGCTCCGCGGGCGGCGCGGCGTCGGCTATCATCGCGTCGCGCGGCGCGCTGCGCAGCCCCTTCCCCACGCGGTCCGCGAAGCGGACGACGAGCACCTGGAGCCAGCTCGTCGTCAGCGCCAGCAGCGGCCGCATCACGCTCGCCAGCCCGTAGCCGAAGACGACCAGCCCCTTGCGCCGCCCCGTCCTGTCGCTGAGGTACCCGGAGAGGAGTTTGAGGAGGCTCGACACGGACTCGGCCAGCCCCTCGATGACGCCGATGGCCGTGCGGCTCGCGCCGAGCGAGAGCGCGAGGAAGGCCGGCAGCATCGGGTAGATGATCTCGCTCGACGCGTCGTTGAGCAGGCTGACGAGGCTGATGATGACGACGTTGCGCGGCAGCCCCCACACGCGCCCCCAGAGGCCGGGCGTTGACTCGTCCAAACGCCCCTCGCTGACGCCCGCGTCGAACTGGTCGGCCGCGTCGGTGTCGGTCTCCCCCATGCCTTCGGCGCCGCCCCCTAGCGCGCGTTGCGCGTCCGCCCGGCCGGCGCGTTGCGCCCGCCCGCCGGCGGCGACGGCGACGACGCGCCCAGCGGGTCGTACCACCACCACGCCACCGCGCCCACGAGCAGCGCCAGCAGCAGCGCCCCCACGACGGCCAGCCTCAGCGCCATCCGCAGCGCGCGCTTCAGCACGAAGAAGAACAGCCAGAACCCGACGAGGGCGGCCGCGATGATGACGACGAGTTCCATAGGCGGTTTTGAGTCCGGGCTTTCGGTCTTACGGCTCCGGGTGCCGCGGCGGGCGCGGGCGGCCCGGGCTGCGAGCTGAACGCCCGGGGCCGGTGTCTACTGTTTCCTGTACGAGGCGCGCACGGTCGTCTTGATGTTGCCGCGGACGTTGAAGTCGCCCTCGATCTCGACGGCGAGCGGGTCGCAGGCGCGGACGAAGTCTTCGAGGATGATGTTGATGACGTGCTCGTGGAAGACCTTCACGTCGCGGAACGAGTTGACGTAGAGCTTGAGGCTCTTCAGCTCGACGCAGCGCTCGTTCGGGACGTACTCGACGCGGAAGGTCGCGAAGTCGGGGAAGTCCGAGAAGGGGCAGACGCAGGTGAACTCGGGCAGCTCGAACTTTATCCTTATCTCGCGCCCCGCGTACTCGTAGGGGAAGGTGTCGAGCGGGTAGAGCCGCATCTCCTCGCGCGGCGTCGAGCGGATGTCGAGTCCCTGCTGGTTGGCGGGCGGGAGCGCCGCCTCGGTCGTCTGCATCGTTGTTCTCACTCCTTTGTCTTTGCCGGAATCTTAACCGACCCGCTCGGGCTTTTAAAAGCGTGGGGCGGCGGCCCGACGGCCGCCGCCCCACGCGCACGCGCGCGACCCGCCCGCGCCTCACCTGTTCGAGTTGTTCGAGTTCGAACCCGTGTTCGAGTTCCCGTTCATGTTGCGGTTCGAGTTCATGTTGCGGTTGGAGTTCATGTTCATGTTGCGGTTCGAGTTCATGCCCCCGCCCGAGTTCGAGTTCATGTTCCCGCCCGAGTTCGAGTTCATGCCGCCCATGTTCGTGTTACCGCCCATGCCGCCCGAGTTCGAGTTGGTCATGGCGCCGCCGCGGCGCATCGCCATCTTGTCGCTGAGGCGCTGCGCCATCATGAGGTGCTCCTGGAGCGCCGGCAACTGCGCCGCGGCGAACGCCTTGAGGTCGGGGTCGGCGCCGCGCTGCGCCTCGCGCTGGAACTCGCTGACGGTCTTCTTGTGGTCGCTGACCATCATCTTGGCGTACTCGCGGTCGAACCGCTCGCCCGTCATCGCCTGCATCCTGCGCATCGCCGCCTGGTGCTTGGCGTCGGGCGCCGCCGGCAGCGTCATGCCCTTCGAGGAGGCGAGCTGCATCAGCTCCTGGTTGGCGCGCGTGTGGTCGTCCACCATCCGCTGGCCGAACTGCCGCACCTCCTCGCTCGCGCCCTGCTGCGCGGCGAGCCGCCCCATCTCGACCTCCGCCATGCCGCCCATCGCGGCGAACATGGCGAACCTCATGTCCTGCGAAGAGTGCCCCGCGCCGCGGCCGCCCATGTTCGAGTTCTGCGAGCCGCCGCCGCCCGTCGTGCCCGTGTTGCTGTTCTGCGCGCCGCCCGCGCCGGCCGCCGCGACCGTCGCGGCGAGCGCCGCGCACGCCGCGAGGAAGAGAATCGAGCCGCTCATCGTGTTCTTACTCATCAGGTTGTTCCCCCTTGTCTGTGCCCTTCGGACGTTAAAACTTACGCGCCCGCGCCCGAGGCCCTTTCGAGCCCGAGGACGCGGTCGTGCGCCTTCCTGACCTCCGCGAACTGCCGCTCGACCAGCGAGCGCACGGCGGCCGGCAGGTCTACGCCGAGCGCCGCGCGGTAGTTCGCCAGCGCGGCCTCCTCGCCGCGCTCACACTCTTTGAGGACGGCCGCGTCGTCGCCGCCTTCGAGCGCCGCGCGCAGCCCCATCCAGCCGCGGTGGAGCGAGGCGGTGATGCTGCCCGCCTCGGCCGGCTCGCCGCCGAGCCGCCGCACCTCGTCCTGCAACTCGCCGGCGAAGCCCCCGCGCTGGCGCGAGCAGCCCTCGAAAAACTCCTTCAGCTCCGCGCGCCCGACGCCTCCGGCCGCCGTGCGGAAGCCCTCCTGCCCGTCGAGGCAGGTCTGCACAAGGTTGTTCAGCGTCGAGACGACCTCGCTATTGCTCGCCATTGACAGCACCCCCTTCAGTACACGCGCCGGCGCGCGCGGGCCCGCCGCCCGCCCCCCGGCCGGTGTCGAACAGCCTCTTGACCGGCGCGAGCCCCGCGACGAACCGGCCGACGTGCGCCGCGCAGGCCGCGCCGCCCTCCCGCGCGCCGCCGCCGAGCATCCCCGGCCCGCTGAAGAACTGGGACAGGAACCACAGCCCGAGCGCGACGCAGGCCGCGACGGTCGTGAAGATGCTGAAGAGGAGGACGCCGCCCGGCGCCGGCTGGAGCCCGTGGACGCGCAGGCGCTGGTTCGTTGGCTCGACGCGCGCCACGCGGTCGGGCGTCACGGCGTCGCGCCCCGTCACGACCTCGGCCGGCGCGGTCGCACGCGCGCAGGTGAAACGGTCGTCGTCCGCCCCCACGCCTTGCAGGAAGAAGAAGACGAGGACGTTGGCGGCGATGAGCAGGTAGTTCACGACGGGCGTCGTCGCGCGCCCCGTGTCGTCGTCGCCGATGGGGAAGACCATCTCTCGGACACCCCCTCCCCGCGCCCCGCGCGCGCGGACGAACACACCACCCCCTGCTCAGGAAGGCGCAATCTTCCGACACTCTTCTGCCGGAAGTTTTACGGGAGTATCAAGGAAGGGTGAAGGCGGGAGGCGGGGGGACGCCGCCGTCCCTTCCCCTCGCCCTCCCGCCTTCGTCGCTCGGCCCCGCCATCTCTTCAGTCGAGCACGTCGCGGCTGGACGGGCCGGCCTTGACGATGCCGGCGGCGGCGAGGGCGGGGACGTGCGGCTTCAGAAGCTCGTAGCCTTCGGAGCGCGCGACGTAGGTGGCGGCCGTGATGTCGCCGGCGACGTTGAGCGTCGTGCGGCACATGTCCAGGATGCGGTCCACGCCGAGGATGATGGCGATGAGCGCGGGGTTGACGCCGATGGAGGCCAGCACGCCGATGATGAACGGGATGGAGCCCGAGGGCACGCCCGCCGTGCCGACGCCGCCGAGGATGGCGAGGTAGACGACCATCAACTGCTGCCCGAGCGTCAGGTCCACGCCCGCCAACTGCGCCAGGAACAGCACGGTCACGCCCTCGTAGAGCGCCGTCCCGTTCTGGTTGGCCGTCGCGCCCACCGTCAGCACGAAGCTGTTTATCTCCTGCGGCACGCCCAGATTCTCCTCCGTCACGCGCAGCGCCGTGGGGAGCGTCGCGTTCGACGAGGAGGTCGAGAAGGCCGTCAGCAGCACCGTGCGGATGCGCCGGAAGAAGGTCAGCGGCGAGAGGCGCGAGAGGAAGTAGACCGACAGCGAGTAGACGCCGAACATGTGGAGCGAGAGCCCGAGCAGCACCGTCAGGACGAACCACCCGAGCGCCGCCAGCAGGTCGAGCCCGAACCGCGCCGTGTTGTTGAAGAGCAGGCAGGCGACGGCGTACGGCGCGAACTTCATCACCAGGTCGATGATTTTCGCCGTCACCTCGTAGAGCCCCTCGAACCCGCGCAGCAGCGGCGCCGTGACCTCTATCGGCAGCAGCGTGACGGCGACGCCGACGATGAGCGCGAAGAACATCAGGTGGAGCATGTTGGGCGTGTCGCTCTGCGTCGTCGCGCCGGTGACGAGCCCGGCGGCGGCCGCCAGCGGGTTGGCCGGGACGATGGTCTTGACGGCCTGCATCAGCGGCGAGTCGCTGGTCGCCGTCGCCTGCGACGCGCCGACCTGCTTCGAGGCGGCCTCGCCGTAGCGCTGCTGGAGCGCCTGCGATGTCGCCGGGTCAACGCGCTCGCCGGGCCGGATGGTGTTCGCCAGCGTCAGGCCGATGACGACCGAGACGGCCGAGATGACGAGGCAGTAGGCGAACGACTTGAGCCCGACGCGCCCGAGCTTGCGCACGTCCCCGATGCCGGCCACGCCGACGACGAGCGACGAGAAGACCAGCGGCACGACTATCATCAGGAGCAGCCGCAGGAAGAGCGCGCCGACCGGCTCGGTGAAGTTGGCGATGACCCACTCGACCGTCGGGTGCGGCATCGAGCTGCCCGGCGACTTCGGGTTGGGGACGCTGAAGAGCGCGTAGCTGGCGACGCCGGCCGCCACGCCCAGGCCGAGCCCCAGCAGGATGCGCGTGTGCAGCGGCATCCCCTTCGGCCTGTCGGGCGTCGTGTCCTTCAGGTCGGTCGTCGCCTCGCGCTCGTACGCGTCCGTCCGCGCGTCCCTCTCGTCCCTCTCGTCTTTGTCAGCCATCTCGTTCTAAGGGCTGAGGGCCGAGGGCCGAGGGCCGAGTGTTGAGAAGCGTCTCGCCTCCACTCGGTCCTCGGTACTCAGTACTCAGTCCTCACCTCACCTCCCCCACTTGAGTTTGTTCCGCAGGACGTCGAAGTAGTTGCGCGTGTCGGCCTGAATCAGGTTGAAGCCGGTGCGGCTCTTGCGCACGGTGACGCGGTCTTCGTATTCGAGCGGCATGCCGACCTGGCCGTCGAGCGTGAGCGCCACCTCCTCGCGCGGCGTCTTCAGGACCAGCTCGAACTCGGCGTCGTCGGGGACGACGAGCGGGCGGTTCGAGAGCGTGTGCGGGCAGATGGGCGTAATCACAACGGCGCTCATCGAGGGGTAGATGACGGGGCCGCCGGCCGAGAGGTTGTAGGCCGTCGAGCCCGTCGGCGTCGAGATGATGAGCCCGTCGGCGCGGAAGCAGTTGACGAACTTCTTGTCTATCAGCGTCTCGATCTCGATGATGCGCGCGAGCGCCGACTTGGAGATGACCACGTCGTTGAGCACGCGGTCGTGCATCAGGCGCTCGCCGCCCCGCTCGACCGTGGCGGCCAGCATCAGCCGCCG
Source organism: Pyrinomonadaceae bacterium (assembly GCA_036387195.1). Classification (GTDB taxonomy): domain Bacteria; phylum Acidobacteriota; class Blastocatellia; order Pyrinomonadales; family Pyrinomonadaceae; genus QHXN01. The sequence goes on from DASVUF010000192.1 coordinate 18,581, forward strand.
GTCAATGGTGTAGTCGCCCGCGAGCACCGCCTCGAGCGCCGGGAGCATGTCCTCGACCGTGAAGTCTGCGAGGTAGCCGAGCGTCCCGAAGTTGACGCCGAGCACGGGCGTCTCGGCCTCGCCGACCATGCGCGCCGCGCCAATCATCGTCCCGTCGCCGCCGAGCACGACGATGAGGTCGGCGCCCTTGACCAGCTCGTCGTGGCCGAGCGACTCGACCACGCAGCCCGTCTCGGCCTCGATGCGCTCGCGCTGGAGGCGCGGCCCGCCCGCGACCTTGATGTCGCGCCCCGAGCACCAATCGACGAGGCGGCAGATGGTCTTGAGCGCCTCGGGCTGGTTCGGCTTGACGAGCACGCCGATGCGTCGGACGACGATTTTCTCCATAAGCGCACCAGCGGGGGGCCGCGTCCACGGCGGGCCGGCTGTTAAGGCTCTTAAAAAAAGGCTCGAAAAGGCGCGAAGAACTTGCGCGGATGATAGCCGCGCCCGTCGCGGGGTGTCAAAGAAAAAGTACTGAGCGCCGAGTGCTGAGAACCGAGTGGAAGACGACGCCCGCCCTCGCACTCAGTCTTCAGCACTCGGCGCTCAGTACTCAGTACTCGGCGCTCGGCGCTCAGTCGCCGGCGCTCAGGATTTCTTCGGGACGTGTTCGAGGGTGCGGGTGGTCTGGTCGGCGACGCTGTGGGCGGGGGCGGGGTGGAGCGCGTCGGGGCGCGCGCCGCCGAGTTCGCGCGCCGTCTCGCCGGCCTGCGGGGCGGGGAGCGCGGAGGGCGCCGCCGCCCCGCCGACGCGCCGCGCGCCGCCGACGCCGAGGACGAGCGTCCAGAAGCGCAGCAGCATCGCCGCGCAGCCGACGACGGCGAGCGCGAGGACGAGCGAGATGGCGATGAGCGCCTCCATCGCGACGTGGCGCGTGGCCAGCTCGCTCGTGATGGGGAAGATGAGCCCGAGCCCGATGACGATGACCGCCGCCGTCGTCAGCCCCGCGGCCCACGCCGCGCCCGGCGCGACGACGGCGCGCGACTCCTGCGCCGGGAACTGCGTCAGCGGCGCGAGGTTCCCGCCGCAGCGGTTGCAGTAGTTCAAACCCTGTGTCGTTTCGGTTGCGCAGTAAGGGCAGAACATAAGACCTCCGTGTGTGTCGCGCGGCTGAAGGGTTCGGCCCGGGCGCGTCCGCGTCCGGGAGTCGGAAAGAGGCCGACGCCGGCCTTACGCGCGCAGGACGGGCAAAGTTCTGCGTTTGGCGCGCGCACGCGCGTCGCGCGCGCCGACGCCCCCGCGCGCGCGGCGCGACTCCCAGAGGCGCGACAGGCGGCGCAGCTCCGCGCCGTCCGAGTCGGGGTCTACGAGTGTGAGCCAGACCGGCAGCGGCAGCCAGTCCCACGCCGCGCCGTAAGTCTCGTCGTTGAGCCGCTCGACGCGCCGCTCCTCGCGCCACTGGTTGTCGAGCGGCGGCACGTCCGCCCAGTCTTCGTAGCACGCGTGCTGCATGCACGGCGCGGGCTTGGCGCGCTGGTGGACGAGGCAGCCCGCGCCCTTGACGAAGAGCGGGCAGGAGAAGGTCTGCGCCAGCGTGTCGCCCGCGGCCCCGAGGCCGTAGAGGGCGACCGCCCCCCGCGCGCGCGCGTAGACGGCGCGGCGGCCCGCGGCGTCGAGGCGCGGCGTGAGCGCGAGCGTGTCGCGGAGGGCGACGGCTTCGAGGCGCGTGACGTGCACGTTGACGAAGTGCGCGTCCGTGCAGCAGACGCCGGGCGTCGGGCACGCGCGGCAGTCCAGCGCCCTGTGCTCGAAGTTGAGCTTGACGTGCGTCTGGAAGGCGGCCTTGCCGCGCTTCAGCCGCGCGACCGCCTCCGCCTCGGTCAGCCTCCGCATGCTATACTCCGCCGCGCCATGAAGTATCTCCTCCTGCTCGCCGCCATCTTCTTCGTCTGCATCGCG
>DASVUF010000193.1:0-11401 GCA_036387195.1 Pyrinomonadaceae bacterium
CCGCGCGCCGCCCGCGCCCCTTCAGCCTCGGCCGCGGCGGGAGTCTCCGCGGCGTGTTCAAGGGCGGGAGTCTCCGCGGCGTGCTCACGGGCGGGAGTCTGCGCGGCGTGTTCACGGGCGGCCGGCGCGTTCGCGTTGACGAGCCCGGCGCGGGCGAACTCTGCGCCGGCGGCCTCTGCGAGCGGCGCGGCCCCGTCCGCGCCGTCGAGCGTGGCGACGGCGCGCGCCTCCCCGCAGCCGCGCGGCGCGGGGATTATCTTGCCGGGGTTGCACAGCCCCGACGGGTCGAAGGCGGCGCGCACTTGCAGCATCGCGCGCAGGTCTTCGTCCGAGAAGACGAGCGGCAGGTAGTCGCGCTTGTCCAGCCCGACGCCGTGCTCGCCGGTGATGGTCCCGCCGGCGCGCACGCACGTCTCCATGATTTCGCGGCCGGCCTCGTGGACGCGCCTGACCTGCTCGGCGTCGCGCGAGTCGAAGCAGACGAGCGGGTGCAGGTTGCCGTCGCCGGCGTGGAAGACGTTGGCGACGCGCAGCGCGTGGCGCGCGCCGATGCGGTACGTCTCGGCCAGCACTTCGGGCAGGCGCGAGCGCGGGACGACGGCGTCCTGTATGAGGATGTCGGGCGTGATGCGCCCCATCGCGCCGAAGGCCCCTTTGCGCGCGGCCCACAGGCGCCTGCGCTCGGCCTCGTCGGCGGCCAGCCTGACCGAGCGAGCGCCGTGACGCGCGCAGATGGCGCGGACGCGCTCGACCTCCTCGTCGAGCCCCGCCTCCAAGCCGTCCAGCTCGACGAGCAGCGCGGCCTCCGCGTCCAGAGGCATGCCGGCGGCGAAGACGCTGGCCTCGACCGCGCGGATGGTCGCGCCGTCAACCATCTCAAGCCCCGCGGGGACTACGCCTGCGGCGATGACGGCCGAGACGGCGCGGCTCGCGTCGTCTATGTCGGCGAAGTCGGCGAGGAGCGTGCGCACCGACGGCGCGACCGGCGTCAGGCGCACGGTCGCCTCGGTGACGACGCCGAACGTGCCCTCGCTGCCGACGAAGACGCCGAGCAGGTCGTAGCCCGGCGCCTCGGCGCCCGCGCCGCCCAGGCTGACGACGCGGCCGTCCGCCAGCACGACGCGCGCGCCGAGGACGTGGTCGGTCGTCGTCCCGTACTTCAGGCAGTGTATGCCGCCGGCGTTCTCGCCGATGTTGCCGCCGACCGTGCAGGACGCCTGGCTCGAAGGGTCGGGCACGTAGTAGAGGCCGTGGCGCGCGACGGCGCGCGAGACGTGCGCGTTGACGACGCCCGCCTCGACGACCGCCAGCCGGTTCCCGGCGTCCACCTTGAGCACGCGCCGCATCCGCGAGGTGACGACCGACACGCCGCCGCCGACGGCGAGCGCGCCGCCCGACAGCCCCGTCCCCGCGCCGCGCGGCGCGACCGCCACTCCCTCGCGCGCCAGCAGGCGCATGACGGCCGCCACCTCCTCGGTCGAGGCGGGGAAGACGACCGCGCGCGGCCTGTGGCGGTAGTGCGTCAGCCCGTCGCACTCGAAGACCAGCAACTCCTCCGGGTCGGAGACGACCTGTCGGGGGTCGAGCAGCGCGCGCAGGTTTTTGACGAGTGCGTCCAAAGGAATTCTTCCAGAGAGAGAGCGAAGGCTCGCGTGGATTCTACCGGAAGGCGAGGCGCGGCCGCAGCCCGCGGCGAGAGATTTAAAGGGGGCGCGGGCCACGCGGCCCGCGCCCCCTTCCCGAAACCCGGCGCGCGAAGCGGCCGGTCAGCGCCGCGCGGGGCGGCCTACAGGGCGGCCCGGCGGCAGGCGGTTGGGGTTCCCGACGCTGCTGAGCACCTCCCGCGTGAGGTTGGCCTGGCGCGGGTACGCCTTGAAGAGCTGGAAGTCGAGGTCCCTGTTGCCCGCGTACTTGCCGTGGCAGTTGATGCAGCCGTGCGGGTTGTTCGAGTCCTCCACGGGCTGCTGGAGGTACGTCTCCAGCGTCGCGTTGGCGAGGTACTTCGGCTGGTTGGGCACGCCGATGTTGTCGCGCGACCCCGCCCACTGCGCGTCCACGAGCATGTAGTTCTGCCAGACGTTGTCGGGCCTCAGCGTCTTGAGCGCCGCCTGGTAGATGCCGTTCGGCGAGACGCCGCTGACGGGGACGAGGCGGACGACCTGCGTCGGCATGTTCGGGTTGGCGGGCGGCGGCGGCGTGTTCGGCGTGCAGCCCGCGCACCGCGCGTTGAAGAAGTTGTACTGCTTGCCCGAGACGGGTCCCGCCTGCTGGTCGGGCGCGTTGTCCACGTGCTCGAACGTGGCCCACGACCACTGCGGGAGCAGCGCCGTCTTCATCACGACGTGCAGGCCGACGAGCCCGACCGTCTGGACGGAGCAGACCCTGGTGTCGGGGTCGTAGACGAACGCCTGCGTGGTGTAGAACTTCCGGAAGTCGTCGGGCTGTTTGCTGCCGGGGCCGCCCATGACCTTCCACGCCGACTTGATCTTGATGGCCGGCACGTCGCCCGTCGTGTTCGACGAGGACGGGAAGGCGATGACCTTGCCCTGCTGGTAGCGGCTGTCGTAGAAGCGGTTGGCGACGACGTAGTCGTAGTAGGCGCGGTTGACCTTGACCTCGTACCAGACCCGCTGGCCGTTCTGGTCTATGAGCGGCAGACCCGTGCCCGCCTGCTTGAAGTCGCGCAGCACGTCCGAGACTTTCGCCGTCATCGTCAGCGTGCGGCGCGCGGCCTCGGGGTTGTCGCGCGCCTTGAGCAGGCAGGGCTGCGGGATGCTCTCCGCCGCGTCGAAGGGCTTCGGGGCGACCGGCGGGTTGAGGAAGATGTCTTCGGTGTCCTTGAAGGTCTCCCAGACCGTGGGGCCGACGGGCATGCCGGCGCCGCCGCCGCCCTCGCCGCCGCCGCCGCCCGGGACGCCGCCGATGACGTTCTGCCGGTCGGGCACGCCGCGCTGCGCCAGCGCCTGTGGCACGGGCCAGTTGAGCGCGATGAAGGTGTCCCACGCGAGGATGTCCACAAAGGGCTGGAACCCGATGGCCCCGACGTTGTGCGTGACGATGTCTTTGGGGATGTCAGGGCTGAAGACGTAGTTGGGTGGCGTGTACTGCCGCCCCTGCGGGGCGGCCTGCGCCGCGGTGCGCCGCGCGTCGGCGCGTCGGTCCGCCAACGCCCACGCGAAACAGGCGAGCGCGACGAGCCACAGCCCGAGGACGATTCTTTTCAGTAACACAGGTTTCTCCTTAACGGGTGGTCGAAAACTGCCGGTCTGCCGAATTGCTTTGAGGCCGAAGATAGTACGGGGCGGTCGGATGATACGACGTTTCGCGACGCGGTCAAGCACTTTCTCTCCGGGCGCGGCGCGGGCGCGCCGGCGCGGCCCAACTTTTTCACGCCGGCGCCCCCGTCCCTGGGTTATTATCCGTCCGGGCGTGACGCCGCAGGGCCGCGCCGGCTCCCGCAGTCGAGACAAGCACACAGCGCAGGAACCTTTCCCCGATGAGAGCAGCCCGGGCCTCGGCCCTACTAGCCTGTCTTATGTCGGCGCTCCTGAACACAGCGGCCGAGGCGCGTCGGTTCGAGGCCGACCTCGTCGTCCTCAACGCGCAGGTGCGCACGATGGACGCGGCGCGCCCGCGGGCGGAGGCCGTCGCCGTCTACGGCGGCCGCGTCGTCTTCGTCGGCGCGACCGCCGAGGCGCGGCGCCTGGCCGGCGAGCGCACGCGCGTCGTGGACGCCGGCGGCGCGCTCGTGCTGCCCGGCTTCAACGACGCGCACGTCCACTTCCTCTCGGGCGGCTTCCAACTGTCGAGCGTGGATTTGCGCGACGCCGCGACGCCGCAGGAGTTCGCCGAGCGCATCCGCCGCTTCGCCGCGGCGTCGCCGAAGGGGCGCTGGGTCACGGGCGGCGACTGGGACCACGAGCGCTGGCCCGAAGTCGGCGGGGCCGCGCCGCTGCCGACCAAAGAGCTGATTGACGCCTTCACGCCCGACCGCGCGGTCTTCGTCAACCGCCTCGACGGCCACATGGCGCTTGCCAACAGCCACGCGCTCCGGCTCGCCGGCGTCACGCGCGACACGCCCGACCCGCCCGGCGGCCTCATCGTCCGCGACCCCGGGACGGGCGAGCCGACCGGCGTCCTGAAGGACGCCGCGATGGGCTTCGTCTGGAAGGTCGTGCCCGCCGCGACGTTCGAGGAGAAGCTCGCGGCCGCCCGCGCCGCGACCGCGCACGCCGCCGCGCACGGCGTGACGAGCGTGCAGGACATGTCGGCGGGCGACGACGTGGGCGTCTACCAGACCCTGCTCGAACGCGGCGAGCTGAAGACGCGCGTCTACGCCGTCTCGCCGCTGCCCGACTGGGAGCGGCTGGGGCGCGTCGGCGTCCGCCGCGCCTTCGGCGACGACATGCTGCGCATCGGCGGCCTCAAGGGGTTCGCCGACGGGAGCCTCGGCTCGACCACGGCGCTCTTTTTCGAGCCCTACCTCGACGCGCCGAACAGCGCGGGGCTGCCCGGCGACGAGATGTTCCCCGAGGGCGCCATGCTCAGGCGCGTCGAGGGGGCGGACGCCGCCGGCCTCCAGGTGATGATTCACGCCATCGGCGACAAGGCCAACGACGCCGTGCTGACCATCTTCGAGCAGGCGGCGAAGAAGAACGGCGCGCGCGACCGCCGCTTCCGCGTCGAGCACGCGCAGCACCTCCGCGCGCGGGACGTCGCGCGCTTCCGCGCCGCGGGCGTGGTCGCCTCGATGCAGCCCTACCACTGCATAGACGACGGCCGCTGGGCCGAGAAGCGCATCGGCCGCGAGCGCGCGAAGGGGACTTACGCCTTCCGCTCGCTGCTCGACGCGGGCGCGGCGCTCGCCTTCGGCTCCGACTGGTCGGTCGCGCCGCTCGACCCCGTCAAGGGAATCTACGCCGCCGTCACACGCCGCACGCTCGACGGCCGGAACCCCGGCGGCTGGACGCCCGCGCAGAAGATAACGGTCGAGGAGGCCGTGCGCGCCTACACCGTCGGCTCGGCCTACGCCGAGTTCGCCGACGCCGTCAAGGGGACGCTCGCGCCCGGCAAACTCGCAGACCTCGTCATCCTCACCGACGACATCTTCCGCGTTGACCCCGCCGCCATCGAGAAGGTCGGGGTGAGGATGACGGTCGTGGGCGGCCGCGTCGTCTACGAGAAGAAGGATTAACCGCGCGGGCGGGGGGGGCGCGGCCCGAAGCCACCGGCCGCGCCCCCCGCGCCCGCGCGGCTGAATTTTGTGACGGAGGGTTCGCGCGTTGGAGCTTACGGTCGTCGAAGGCTTGCGCACGTTCAAATTCGACCTCGTCTTTTCGCTGGCGCTGGCGGCGCTGGCGCTCTTCGTCGGCTACTTCGTGCAGCGGCGCGTGCCCTTCCTGTCGCGCGCGAACATCCCGGCGGCGGCCGTTGGCGGGCTGCTCTTCGCGGGCGCGGTCTTCGCGCTGCGCGCGTGGGGCGTGGCCGGCGTCTCGCTCAACACGACCTTGCGCGCGCCGCTCCAGACCGCCTTCTTCACGACCATCGGTTTGAGCGCGACCCTGGGGCTGCTGCGCGCGGGCGGCTGGCGGATGGGCTTCTTCTGGCTGCTGGCGACGCTGACGGCCGTCGTGCAGAACGCGGTCGGGATGGCGCTGGCGGTGCTGCTGGGCGCGCCGGCGCTGCTCGGCGTCATCTGCGGCGCGCTGACGCTGACGGGCGGGCCGGCGACGGGGCAGGCGTGGGAGGCGAAGTTCGCCGAGCTGGGCGTGGCCGGCGCGGGCTCGCTCATCATCGCCTCGGCGCTCTTCGGCATCTTCGTCTCCAGCCTGGTCGGCAACCCCGTGGCCACGGCGCTCATCAGGCGGCTGAGGCTCGCGCCCGAGCGCGAGCGCGGCGAGACGCTGCTCCGGGAGGAGGAGTTCTGGGCGCTGAGCCCGACGGTCGCGCCGGACGACGACGGCAAGGAGCGCGAGCGCGAGACGGCGGAGGGCGAGAGGGAGCTGGACGCGGGGCTCGTGCTCCACAACCTGCTCGTGATTCTGCTGGTGATGGGCGCGGGCGCGGTGCTGAGCCAGCTCACGCGCAGCCCCGCCTTCACGCTGCCCGACTACATCGGGGCCATGGTCGTGGCGGCCGTCGTGCGCAACGTGGACGACCGCACGGGCTGGTTCCGCGTGGACGCGCGCGCGGTCGGCGTCGTCGCCGGCGTCGCGCTGGCGCTCTTCCTCGTCATCGCGCTGATGGGTCTGGAGCTTTGGAAGATAGCGGGGCTCGCGCTGCCGATGCTCGTCATCCTGTGCGCGCAGGTGCTGGTGACGGTGCTCTACGCGCTGCTGGTGACGTTCCTGCTGATGGGGCGCGACTACGAGGCGGCGGTGACGGCGAGCGGCCACATCGGCTTCGGGCTAGGCATCACGGCCAACGCCGTCGCCAACATGGAGGCGCTGACCGAGCGGTTCCGCCCGGCGCCGCGCAGCTTCCTCGTCGTCCCCGTCGTCGGCGCGTTCTTCATAGACTTCTCGAACGCGCTGGTCATCGGCCTCTTCGTCAACCTCTACACCAACTTCGCCCGCTGAAGCCGGCGGCGCCCGGCCGTGTGGAACTGACCGGATGAAAAGAGAGATGAGAAACAGCCTGCTCGTCGCGCTCGCGCTCGGCCTGCTCGCCGCCGGCGGCGCGGCGAGGCCGGGCGCCGGACAGTCGCCCGCCGCGGCGGCGCCGCCGGCCGCGTCGCCGCGCCTGCAAAAGGTCGTGGACGACGCGGCGCGCGCCGCGCTCGAACGCTTCGGGGAGAAGGGGCTCGCGGAGAAGCACCTCGCCGTGACGGTCGTGGACCTGAGCGACCCGGCGCGGCCCGAGCGCGCGAGCTTCCGCGGCGCGGAGCCCATCTACCCGGCGAGCGTCGTCAAGCTGTTCTACCTCGCGGCGGCGCACCGCTGGCTGGAGGACGGGCGGCTGAAGGAGTCCGAGGAGTTCTCGCGCGCGCTGCGCGACATGATAGTGGACTCGTCGAACGACGCGACCCACTACGTGCTCGACTCGCTGACCGGCGTCTCGAACGGCGCGGAGCTTCCGCCCGGCGAGTTGAAGAGGTGGGCGGAGAAGCGCAACGCCGTCAACCGCTACTTCGCCTCGCTCGGCTACGCGGTCGGCCCGGGCGGCGTCAACGTCAACCAGAAGCCCTGGTGCGAGGGGCCGTACGGGCGCGAGCGGCAGTTCCTCGGGCCGAAGTTCGAGAACCGCAACAAGCTGACGACCGACGCCACGGCGCGGCTGCTCGCCGAGATAGTCGCCGGGCGCGCGGTCACGCCCGAGCGCAGCCGCCGCATGCTGGAACTCCTGAAGCGCGACTTCTCAGGCAAGTCCGAAGACCCGGACGACCAGGCGCACGGCTTCACGGGGCTCGCGCTGGAGGCGGGCGCGCGCCTCTGGTCGAAGGCCGGATGGACGAGCACCGCGCGCCACGACGCCGCCTACGTCGAACTGCCCGGAGGCCGCCGCCTCGTCATCGTCACCTTCACCACGGACTTCGCGCGCGAGCGCGACATCATCCCGACCGTCGCGCGCGAGGTGATTAAGGGCGTGGCGGGCGACGGCGGGAGGCGTTGAACGGCGGGACGACGGGACGACGGGAGGACGGGGCGGCAGGCGGGGGAAGACCCGCCGAAGCTTTGACCTGCGGCTTTAGCCTTACCGCCCCGCCGCCCCGTCGCCACTCACTGTTTTTGAGCGAGGACGAGAGACTTCGTCCAGCCGATGGGCTCGTGGGGGGCGAAGTGGTGGTGCTCGATGACGCGGAAGAAGCGGCGCGTGTGCTCGTCCACCTCCCTGGGCGGGTGCGCCTTGAAGCGGAACATGACTTCGAGCAGGAGCGTGAGCGGCGAAGGGCGGACGGGGACGAAGAAGAGGAGGCCGCCCGGCGCGAGCACGCGCGCCATCTCGCGTAGCCCCTCGCGCAGCGGGAGGTATTCGAGCACGCCGCTCGTCATCACGAGGTCGAACGTCTCGTCGGCGAACGGGAGCGCGAGCGCGTTCGACCGCGCGAAAGAGACGCGGAGCCGCGCGCCCGGCCGCTGCCGCTCAACCGCGCTGCGCGCCGTCTGGAGCGAGCGCAGCGAGAGGTCAATCGAGGCGACCGAGGCCGGCCGCCTGTGGACGCGCAGGAACGCCAGCGTCAACAGCCCCGTCCCGCACCCCGCGTCCAGCACGCGCGCGCCCGCCGCCAGCGGCAGGGGGTTCTCGCGCAGGTAGCGCTCGACCGAACGGCCGTAGCCGTTGACCCGGAACATCAGGTCGTAGAGGTTCGTGAAGCGGTCGTAGACCGAGACGGGGTCTTCCGCCAGTCGGGTGGTCGTCGCCTCGTTTTGGCTCATTCTCCTCCTCGGTTCTCGGCCTGGGTCGTCGGGGGCTTGCGGCGGCTCCGGCTCCGGCCGGCCGGCCGGGGGGGCGGGCGTCCCAAAAGTTAACACAGCCGGGCGGTTTTCTAAACCGGAGCGCGCCGCCCCCCGCCGGCGCGGGGCGGCTTCGACCGCGGCCGCGCAAGTGTTAACATGTGGCGGTCGCCGGCGCGCCCGGCGGCCCGAGTCTTAAATCATTTCCCGGATGGTGTCTGCCCGAATGAGCCGCAACGCGAAACAGTCTAAAAGCCCGCTCCCCTTCGTCATCATCGGCGGCGTGCTGGTCGCCGTCATCGTCGCGGTCGTGATGATGTCGCGCTCCGGCGGCGGCGCGTCGAACGCTCCCGCCGCGTCGTCGTCGCAAAACTCGTCGAGCGCGGCCAACTTCCAGCCGCGGCCGACGTCGGCCGCGCAGCCCGGCGCGGCCAACCCGCCCGCGCGCGGCGGCGCGACCGCAAAGGTCACGGTCGAGGAGTTCAGCGACTTCCAGTGCCCGGCCTGCGGCAGCCTGGAGCCCGGCCTCCGGCGCGTGCTCAACGACTACGGCGACCGCGTCCGCTTCATCTTCCGACACTTCCCGCTCCAGATGCACAAGTACGCCTTCCAGGCGTCGCGCGCCGCCGAGGCCGCCGGGCAGCAGGGCAAGTTCTGGGAGATGCACGACATGATTTACGACAACCAGAAGGAGTGGAGCGACTCGATGGAGCCGCGCGTGCAGTTCGACGCCTACGCCACGCGGCTCGGGCTCGACGTGCAGCGCTTCAGGGCCGACATGGAGCGGCAGGATTTGGCCGACCGCATCAAGGCCGACTACGCGCGCGGCATGTCGCTGCGCGTGCAGGGGACGCCGACCGTCTTCCTCAACGGCCGCGAACTCGTGCCGGGCAAACTCGTCACCGAGGAAGACCTGCGCCGCGAGATAGACGCCGCGCTCGGCTCGACGGGGAAGTGACCCGAAGACTTCAGACCGCCTGACTTCCGAGAACCGATGGCCGCCGCCGAGACACACGAGGGGACGGGCGCCGGCCGCGCCTGGGACTGGCTGACCGCGCTGGTCGCGCTGGTCGGGCTGCTGGACGCGTCCTACCTGACGGCCGAGCACCTGTCGGGCAACAGCGTCCGCTGCATGATAGTGACGGGCTGCGACGAGGTGTTGCAGAGCAGCTATTCGACAATCGCCGGCGGCGTGCCCGTCGCCGCGCTGGGCGCGCTCGCCTACTTCGCCGCCTTCAGCCTCTCGACGCTCGCGGCCTTCGGCTACGACGGCGCGCGCCGCCTGCTCGCCCCGCTCGTCGCCCTCATGTTCCTCGCCACGCTCTGGTTCCTCTACCTGCAAGCCTTCGTCATCAAAGCCTACTGCGTCTACTGCCTGCTCTCGGCCGCCGTCACCACCACGCTGGCGCTCCTCGTCTTCGCGCGCCGCCTGTCTGTGAAGCGGCGGCTGGCCTGAGCCGGGCGCGCCTTACAAACTTCCGCCCGTTCGCACGCGCGTCCGAAACGCTGAGGTGCCGCGCGGGCTTCGAGCCTTCGGGGCGCGCCTCCGCGTCCGGGTTTTTCGGCGCGCGCCGGCCGCAAGAAGTCCCCGCGGCGCGCGTTCCTCAGGCGTGGCAGTCCGACTTGAGGAGGGTTTGGCGATGAAGAGGGCGCGGCTGGTTTCGGTCTTCGGCTCACTCTTACTGATATTTTCCGGGCTGTGCGCGCGGCCGGCGCGCGCGCAGGAGGGGCGCGTGGCGCGGCCGCCGTACGACGGCTTCGGCGTGGAGGTGCTGGTCGGCGGCGCGCCGCTCGAAGTGCTGTACGGTCGCGGCCGGCGCTACGTCGAGGCGCGCGAGGGCGCCGAGTACGAACTGCTCGTGCGCAACCCGACGCCCTACCGCGTGGCCGTCGCGCTCTCCGTGGACGGCCTCAACACGGTTGACGCGCGGCGCGGCTCCGCGTGGCAGGCGAGCAAGTGGGTCGTCGAGCCTTACGGCTCCGTCCGCGTCTCGGGCTGGCAGATGAGCGCGAGCCGCGCGCGACGCTTCTACTTCACGAACGAGCGAGACTCCTACGCCGCGCGGCTGGGGCGCGCCTCAGACCTCGGCGTCATCACGGCCGTCTTCTTCCGCGAGAGCGCGCCGCGCCCTTACCCCGTCACGCCGCCGCCTTACTACGAGGGCGACGCGACGCGCGAGCGCTCCGGCGCGGGCGACGAGGTCGAGGGCGCGCGGCCGCAGAACGAGGCGCGCAGGTCACGCGGCCCGGGCGGCGGCGCGGCCGCGACCGCCCGGCCGCGCGCTGACGACGGCTACGCGGCGACCGGCATCGGGCGCTCGGTCGGCCACGACGTGACGTGGGTGCAGATGAGCCTGGAGCGGACGCCGGCCGCGGAGGTGTCGGTGCGCTACGAGTACCGCGACGCGCTCGTCCGTCTGGGGCTGCTGCCGCGCCCCTGGCGCGACGACGGCGCGCTCCGCAGGCGCGAGCGCTCGCGCGGCTTCGAGGAGCCGCGCTACAGCCCCGAGCCGCCGCGTTGAGTTGAGGCGGGCGCGGGCGGCGCGCGCCGCGCGCGCTTCAAAACTTACGGGACGCCGGCGGCGGCGACGCGTCCAAACCGTCAGCCCGCCGGAGAGGGGAGCGCCAGCATGCCGAAGTTTACGAGTCCGCTCGAAGGGGTGAGGGTCGCCGCGCCGTGCCCGGCCCGCTGGGAGAAGATGGCCGGCGACGAGCGCGTGCGCTACTGCGACAGTTGCAGCCTGCACGTCTACAACCTTTCGGGAATGACGAGGCGCGAGGCCGAGGCGCTCGTCGCCGGCGCGGAGGGGCGGCTCTGCGTGCGCTTCCACCGCCGCGGCGACGGGACGATTCTGACGCGCGACTGTCCCGTCGGCCTGCGCGCCGTCAGGCGTCGCGTGGCGCGCGTCGCCGGCTCGGCGCTCGCGGCCGCGCTCGGCTTCCTGACGGGGCTCGGGCTCGACCTGGGCTTTGAGGGCGCGCGCGTCGCGACCGTCGGCGAGTTGGAG
>DASVUF010000194.1:0-12176 GCA_036387195.1 Pyrinomonadaceae bacterium
ATTGAGTGAAGGCAGGACGCCTCTCTTCACTCGGTGCTCAGCACTCAGCGCCCGGTACTTTTTTCTACTACTTTTTTCTACCAGGGGAGGCCGCCGACTTCGATGCGGCCGGCGGGCCAGTCGCGCTGGCCGCAGGGGCGCACCATGACGTGGTAGGGCCAGACCAGAGGGCCGTCGGGCTGCTCTATCTCGACCTCGTCCGCGACCAGCCGCCAGCCCTGCCGCTCGTAGAAGGGCGCGAGGCGCGGCAGGCAGAAGAGCATCCCGAACTCGACGCCCAGCTCGGCGCACATGAACTCGGCCGCGCGCAGCATGGCGGCGTGGACGAGGCGGCGGCCCTGCGCCTCGGGGCGCGTGACGACGCCGCCCAGGCCGCCGACCGTGACCTCGCGTCCGCCGACCCTGACCGTCGTCCTGACGAGCCCGACGTGGCTCAGCGGCCGCCCCCCCTCCTCGGTGATGAAGTGGAAGTCCTTCGGCCGCCAGCGGTAGGCCGCGTCCTCGATGCCGAAGATGTTCTCGCCCCAGCCGTAGAGCGCCGCCCGCTCCTCGTCCGTCAGCGCCTCCGAATACCTTATCTCTGCGGCCAACTCGCGCGCCCTCCCGCCTGATGCCCATTGCCCGCGCGGGCGAAAGGCAATATAGTGTCCCCACGCCGGAACATTCGGGGACTGCCGTTTTAAAGCTTTCCTAACCAGAACACAAGAACATTCTTCGAGGAGCCTTGCACATGTTGAGGGTACGTCTTCTCGCGCGGGCGTCGTCACCGGCGGCCGCACTACTCGCGGCCGCCTTACTGCTCGCGGGGGCGCCGGCGCGCGCGGCGCGCGCGCGGCAGACCGGCCAGGCGCAGGGCGCGGGCGCGCCGGCGCCGCAGCGCAGGCAGTTCGGGCCGCTCGCCTACAGGCAGATAGGGCCGTTCCGCGGCGGGCGCTCGGCGGCCGTGACGGGGGTCGCCGGCCAGCCCTTCGTCTACTACTTCGGCGCGACGGGCGGCGGCGTGTGGAAGACGACCGACGCCGGCGTGACGTGGGAGCCGCTCGGCGACCAGACGTTCAAGACCGGCTCGGTCGGCGCCGTCGCCGTCTCGGAGTCGGACCCGAACGTCGTCTACGTCGGCATGGGCGAGCAGACGCTGCGCGGCAACGTCTCGCACGGCGACGGGATGTACAAGTCGACGGACGCGGGCAAGACGTGGAAGAAGCTGCCCGGCCTCGACGACACGCGCCACATCTCGCGCGTGCGCGTCCACCCGCGCAACCCCGACCTGGTCTACGTCGCCGCCATCGGCCACGCCTTCGGCCCCAACGAGCAGCGCGGCGTCTTCCGCTCGAAGGACGGCGGGAAGACCTGGGAGAAGGTGCTCTACAGGGGCCCGCAGGCCGGCGCGATTGACCTGACGTTCGACCCGACGAACGCCTCGGTCCTCTACGCGTCGCTCTGGCAGGTCATCCGCCGGCCGTGGGCGTTCGAGAGCGGCGGCCCCGCGAGCGGCCTCTTCAAGTCCACGGACGGCGGCGACACCTGGGCCAAGATAACGCGCAACCCGGGGCTGCCGCGCGGGCTCGTGGGCAAGATAGGCGTCACCGTCTCGGCCGCCAACCCCGAGCGCGTGTGGGCCATCGTCGAGGCCGAGGACGGCGGCGTCTTCCGCTCCGACAACGGCGGCGGCAGTTGGGCGAAGGTCAACGAGTCGCGCAACCTCCGCCAGCGCGCCTGGTACTACTCGCGCATCTACGCCGACCCGCTGAACCCCGAGGCGGTCTACGTCCTCAACGTCGGGTTCCACAAGTCGACGGACGGCGGCCGCACCTTCACGAACATCGCCGTCCCGCACGGCGACAACCACGACCTCTGGATTGCGCCCAACGACTCGAACCGCATGATCGAGGGCAACGACGGCGGCGCGAACGTCTCCCTGAACGGCGGGCGCACCTGGACGGAGCAGGACCAGCCGACGGCGCAGTTCTACCGCGTCGCGCTCGACGACGACTTCCCGTACAACGTCTACGGCGCGCAGCAGGACAACTCGACCATCAAGATTCGCAGCCGCACCGAGGACTTCGGCATCGGCCCCGAGTCGTGGCACGACGTGGGCGGCGGCGAGTCGGGCTGGATAGCGCCGAAGCCGGGCGACCCCGACGTGGTCTTCGCCGGCTCGTACGGCGGCTACCTGACGCGCTACGACCACCGCACGAAGCAGCAGCGCGCGGTCAACGTCTGGCCCGACAACCCGATGGGCTGGGGCGCCGAGGGGATGAAATACCGCTTCCAGTGGAACTACCCCATCCTGTTTTCGCCGCACGACGCGTCGCCCGCGGGCACGCTCTACGCGGCGGGCGACCGCCTCTTCCGCTCGACCAACGAGGGGCAGTCGTGGGAGGCCATCAGCCCCGACCTGACGCGCGACGACAAGTCGAAGCAGGGGCCGACGGGCGGGCCCATCACGAAGGACAACACGAGCGTCGAGTACTACAACACCATCTTCACCGTCTCGGAATCGCCCGTCGCGAAGGGCGTCATCTGGGCGGGCTCGGACGACGGCCTCGTCCACGTCACGCGCGACAACGGGAAGAGCTGGTCGAAGGTGACGCCGCAGGGCATCCCCGAGTGGGTTCAGATAAACGCGATTGACGCGTCGCCGCACGAGGCGGGCGCCGCCTACGTCGCCGCGACCGCTTACAAGTCGGACGACTTCCGCCCCTACCTCTACAAGACGAGCGACTACGGCCGGACGTGGCGCAAGATTGACTCGGGGCTCCCCGAAGGCTCGTTCACGCGCGTCGTGCGCGAAGACCCCGCGCGGCGCGGGCTGCTCTACGCGGGCACGGAGACGGGCCTCTACGTCTCGTTCGACGACGGCGAGCGCTGGCAGCCTTTGCAACTCAACCTGCCGCACGTCCCCATCACGGACCTCGCCGTCCAACGGCGCGAGAGGGATTTGGTCGTCGCCACGCAGGGGCGCGGGTTCTGGATTCTCGACGACCTGACCGTGCTCCACCAGTTGACCGACGCGCAGCGCGCGGGCGCGGGCGAGACGGCGCTCTTAAAGCCCGAGGACGCCTACCGCATGCCGGGCGGCGGCGGCGGCGCGCTGCCGGCGACGGTCACCATCGGCGCGAACCCGCCCGGCGGGGTCGTCGTCTACTACTACCTCAAGTCGCGGCCCGCGACCGAGGTGACGCTGGAATTCTTCGACGCCGCGGGCAAGTCCGTGCGCAAGTTCACGGCGCGCGCGCCGGCGCGGCCTCAGCCGCAGCCGACGCCCGCGGACGGCGGCGGCGTGGCCGGGCGGCCCGGGGCCTCGACCGCGCCCGGCTCGGCGCAGGTGACGCAGCCGCCCGAGCAGCCGGCCGCGCCCTCGGGCGAGGAGTCCACGGAGTTCGTCAGCCGCGGCGGCGGGCCGCCGCGCGTGACGACCGAGGCGGGGCTCAACCGCTTCGTCTGGGACATGCGCCACCCGGACGCGACGCGCTTCCCCGGCCTCATCCTCTGGGGCGGCGACACGCGCGGCCCGCGCGCCGTGCCCGGCGCCTACCAGGTCAGGCTCACCGCCGACGGCCAGACCTACACGCAGGGCTTCGAGATAAAGAAAGACCCGCGGCTCCGGACGACGCAGGACGAATTCAACAGGCAGTTCGCGCTGCTGCTCAAGGTGCGCGACAAGCTGACCGAGACGCACAACGCCGTCACGCAGATTCGAGAGGTGCGCCGCCAGCTCGACGACCTCATGAAGCGCGTCGCCGACCGCCCCGACGCGCGGCCCGTGGCGGCGGCCGGCGCGGCGCTCAACCGCAAGTTGCAGGCGGTCGAGGAGGAGCTGTACCAGACGAAGAACCAGAGCAGCCAGGACCCCTTGAACTTCCCCATCCGGCTCAACAACAAGCTGGCGGCGCTCGGCGCCATCGTCGCCAGCGCCGACACGCCGCCGACCGAGCAGTCCTACGCGCTCTACGACGAGCTGGCGGCGAGGATTGACGCGCAGCTCCGGCTGCTCAACCAGGCGATGACGGACGACCTGCGCGCCTTCAACGCGCTGGTGCGCTCGTCCGACATCCCGGCCGTCATCGTCAAGCCGGCGGCGCCCGCGGCCGGCGCGCAGGCCGGGGCGGCGGGCGGCGACGCGGAGGGCGAGGAGAATTGACCGCGGCCCTTTAGTCCGGGAAAAACGGCCGCGGCCGTTTAGTTTGGGAAGCAGGAAAGGCGGGCTCGTTATGAAGTGTCTGCGGGTCGGAAGAGGTTCGAGGGGGCGCTCGGCGCTCCTGCCGGCGCTCCTGGTCTGCCTCGCCGCCGCCGCCGGCGTCGCGCGGGCGCAGGAGCGGGACGAGGTCGTCCGCGTCGAGTCGCAGTTGGTGCAGACCGACGTGACGGTCGTTGACAAGGCGGGCAGGTTCGTCGGGGGGCTCGGGCGCGAGCAGTTCGAGCTGCGCGTGGACGGGCGCCCCGTCCCCGTCGCCTTCTTCGAGCGCGTGACGGGCGGGCTCCCGAAGGGCGAAGAGTCCGCAGCCCCGCCGGGGGGCGGGGCCGCGCCGCGCCGGCCGGCCGCGGCCGCAAGGCCGCAAGGCCGCGTCGTCGTCTTCTTCCTCGACGACCTGCACCTGTCGCTCGACAGCCTCGGGCGCACGCGCTCGGCGCTGGCGCGCTTCCTCGAAGAGGAGATGGCGCCGGGCGACGTGGCGGCCTTCTTCACGGCCAGCGGGCAGCTCGGCTTCCTGCAACAGTTCACCGACAACAAGGCCGTGCTGCGCGCGGCGCTCGCGCGGCTGAGGCCCCTCCCCGACACCGTGCGCGACACGGACCGCCCGCCGATGTCCGAGCACGTCGCCGTCCGCATCGCCAACGGCGACCGCGAGGCCGCCTCCTTCTACGTCGAGGAGATTCTGAAGGGCTTCGCCACCAAGGCCGGCGGCGCCCGCGGCATGAACCAGCAGGGCGTCTTCGAGATGGTCAGGGGGCGCGCCACCAACATCGCCAAGGGGATGGAGTCGGCGGCGGCCGCCACGCTCGGCTCGCTCGAACAGCTCGTCCGCGCCGCCGGCCGCGTCGAGGGGCGCAAGCTCATCTTCTTCATCTCGGACGGCTTCTACCTCGACGGCAAGAACTCGGCCTCGGGCGCGAACCACCGCCTGCAACTCGTCACCGACGCGGCCGCGCGGACGAGCAGCGTCGTCTACAGCATAGACGCGCGCGGCCTGTTCGCGCCCTTCAACGACGCCACAGGCGAGAAGGCGCACGACCCGAAGGGCCGGCTCGAACGCGCGGCCATCGGCGAGGCGATGCTCTCGCAGGACGGGCTCTCGGCGCTCGCGGGCGACACCGGCGGCGAGTTCCTCAAGAACACGAACTACTTCGACCGCTGGGTCTCGCGCGTGCTCGAAGAGACGTCGAACTACTACCGCGTCGCGTGGCGCCCCGAGGGCGAGGAGCAGCGTGCGGGGCGCTTCCGCCGCGTCGAAATCTCGGTCGCGGGCCGCCCCGACCTGACCGTGCGCCTGCACCGCGGCTACGTGCCGGGGGCGGCGCGCGCGGCCGAAGAGGCGAAGGAGTCGAAGGAGTCGAAGGGCTCGGAGCCGAAGGCGGGCGCGGCGAAGGCGGAGCAGAAGGGCTTGGAGACGGACTTCCGCGCGGCGCTCTCCGCGCCGGTGGGGCTGCGTGACCTGCCGACCGCCCTCTCGGCGAGCTTCGTGGACGTGCCCGGCAGCGGCGCCGTCCTCACGAGTTCGGTGGAGGTCGCGGCCGACGCGCTCGACTACGGCGCCGAGGGGCGCGAGGCGGCGGCCGTGGACGTGGTCGGCGTGGTGCTGAGCGAGCAGGGCAAGCAGGTCACGAACTTCAGGACGCGGCTGAGCGTCGCGGCGGCGGCGGCGGCGGCGGCGACGCCGTCCCGCGGGGGCGCGCGCGAGGGCGTCATCTACAACCACCGCGCGCCGCTCGCGCCGGGGCTCTACATGGTGAAGGCGGCGGCGCGCGACGCGCGCGGCGGGCACCTGGGCAGCGCGTCGCAGTGGATAGAGATTCCGGACCTCTCGAAGGGGCGCCTGGCGCTCAGCAGCATCCACCTCGGCGGGCGCGAGGTGGCGGGCGGCGCCACGGCGAAGGAGGCGCCGCAGGTTCAGTTCAGCGTAGACCGCCGCTTCGCGCGCTCGTCGCGCCTGAGCTTCCTGGCCTTCGTCTACAACGCGGCGCGCGCGGGCGGCGCGGGCGGCGTGGACCTCTCGCTCGCGGTGCGCGTCCTGCGCGACAACCGCGCGGTGGTCACGGCGCCCGCACGCAAACTCGCGCCCGAGCCGGGCGGCGACGCGGCGCGCATCCCCGTCAACGGCGCCGTCTCGCTCGGCCAACTCCCCGCCGGCCGCTACGAGCTAGAAATCTCCGTCGCCGACAACGCCGCGCGCTCGAACGTCGCCGGGCGCGTCTGGTTCGACGTCGAGTAGCGCGGCCGGCGCTTCACCCCGCCGGCTCGACCCGCGGCGGCGGCGGGGGCCCGGCGGCCGCGCGCTCCTTCCGCGACCGCCGGAAGACGATGAGGGCGGGGACGACGACCATGGCGAAGTAGTTGAGCATGTAAGCCTGCTTGAAGAAGGTGAGCGAGAGCGTCTGCGCGGTCGTGACGAGCAGCGTCACGCGGCGCAGCCAGTGGCGCTCCGGCAGCAGGAGCGCCGGCGGCAGCGCCATCGCCATGTACCACGCGTTGAACTTCGAGCTGGCCGCGCACAGCAGCACGAGCATCACGAGCGCCGCCAGCTCGGCCAGCCGCCCGGCCGTCGCCCGCCGCCAGAACCTCACGTAGACGAAGACGAGGAAGACGAGGAACCCGACGCGCAGCGCCGCCTTGATGGCAGAGTTGACCGCCTCCTTGTACTGCATCAGCGGCCCGACGACCCGCGCCGCGTTCGTGTAGAGGTGTATGAGGAAGGAGTGGAGCGAGTTGTCAATCAGCGTCGCGTTGTCGCGGATGTCTTCGAGCCGGAACTGCCGCCAGTCGGCGAGGTAGGGCGCGGCCGACCCGGCGACGACGAGCGCCGCGAGCGCGCACCCGGCGGCCGCCGTCCCCCACCCCCTCTTTTTGAAGACGTACAGGAGCGCCGCCGGGACGACGAGCGCCGGCGCGTACTTCAGCATCGTCGCGGCCGCCAGCGCCGGCAGCACCCACACGTCGCGCCCCGTCAGCGCGAGGTAGAGCGCCAGCGCCAGCAGGCAGCCGATGAGCACGTCGTTGTGCCCGTTCGCGATGTGGTGCAGCAGCACGAGCGGGTTCCAGAGGAACGAGTAGAGCGCGAGCGCGGGGCGCTCGTGCCCGAGCCGCCGCGCGCCCGACCAGACCAGCCAGCCCGTCAGGCCGTAGGCCGCCGCGTTGACCGCCTTGAAGAGCATCAGCGTCGCCCACCAGCTCCCGCCGCCCAGCGCGCACAGCCCGCGCGCCAGCAGCGAGAAGAGGAAGCCGTAAGGGTTCGGGTTGTATATCCAGTGCTCCCACATCATCGGGTCTTCGCGCCAGCCCGGCGTCTCCGCGACGGTGTGGACGTAAGGGTTCAGGCCGTAGTGGGCCTGCTGCCAGCCGCGGTTGATGTAGCCGAAGACGTCCGTCGAGTGGAAGGGGTAGACGAGCGCGCACGTCACGCAGAAGAGCGCCGCGAAGCCGACGACCGCGCGCACGAGGCGCTCGCCGCCCGGCGCGCGCACCGCCCGGTAGCCCCTGTGAAAGAGGAAGAGCAGCGGCAGCGCGGCGAGCCAGATGAAGACCTCGCGCGCGCGGCGCGTGTAGCCCTGAAAGCCGCGGACGTAGAAGAGGAAGGTGGCGAGGTAGACGGCCGCCGTGAGCGCGCCCGTCAGCGCGAGCCCCCGCGCGTCGGCGGCGCGCTCGCCCTCCCCGGCCTGACCGTCTTTCGTGCCCATCTGGACGGCAGACTGTATACGAACGGGCGCGGTTTACAAAGCCGGCCCTCGCGCCGCGCCGCCTCAAGGGGGACGGCGGCCGACGCGCGCAAGCGAGGGGGGAAGCGCCGGCCCCGTCAGACGCGCGGACGCGGCCCGGACGCGGCCAGAGAGAGCCGCGTCCGGGCCGCGTCCGCGCGCGTTCAGCTTCCGCCGGCTACTTGCTCGCGAGGACGCTGAACGCCTTGTCGTCTATCTGCTCGTTGAAGGCGAACTGCGTGAAGGCCACCGACCATTCGAGCATCCGCGTGGCGTTCTGCTCCTCGATGGTGTAGCTGAGCCTGTAGGAGTGCGGCAGCGTCAGCTTGCCCTGCGGCCTGAAGTCGGAGAAGTCTTCCAAGACCCGGTAGCGGCTCTCCAACTGGCTGACGGACATCTCCGCGGTGCGCCCCATGCGCGCCGCGATGGAGATTTGATACTCGGTGCGGACGTGCCGGAAAGTCTCGGCGTCGAAGAAGAGCGTGATTTGCAGCCCGCCGCTCTTGCGCGGGTCGTACCTGAGCTTGTGCGCCTTCCGCCCCTCGACCTTGTCCGTCCCGGCGTAGCTGAGCCTGGGCGCGTCGGCGCCCGCGGCGCGCAGCGGCCACGCCGTCGAGAGCACGCCGCCGATGAGCCCCTGCTTGAAGGGCGCGCCGTGCGACATCATGAAGTCGCCCAGCGCCGAGCGGTGGCCGTCGGGCAGTTGCGCCACCGTCAGGCTCTCGCCGTTGTAGCCCGCCTTCTCGAAGGGGAAGAGGTTCGAGTCGAAGAGCAGGGCGAACAGCACCCTGTCGCCCTGCGAGGCGAACTGGCCGACGCCCTTGAACTCGCGGCCGACGCCGGTGCGCGCGTACGCCTTGGCGGCGCCGATGGCGACGAGCGACTTGAGGGCCGCGAGGTCTTCGGCCGAGCCGACCGAGGCCAGGTGCCTGGCTATCACCTCCTCCGGCTTCGGCTTGTCCTCGGGGGGCGTGACGGCCGCGGCCGAGGGGATGAGCGCCAGGACGAGTAGCAGCGCCGGCAACGTCCGCGCGGCGCGCGCGAGGTGATTTCTCATGTAAGTCTCCTCAAAGTTAAGAATGGGGCGGGGAGGCTTTTAATCGTCCGGCGGGCGGGGCGAAGGCCGCCGCGCCCGCCGGCGCGAGATTATACCGCAGCCGCCGGACGCGCGGAACTTATCAGCCCGTCCGGCGGCCGCGGGCGGCGTCCGGAAGACGACGACCGTGGCGCCTTCCGGGGCGCGGCCGTAGAAGCGCGCGACGACGACGCCGGCGGGACGACGCAGCCACGGAAGAGGCGGCGCGGGGCGGAAGTCCTCCCGCGCGCGCGACCTCGGAAGCCGGCGAAGGGCGTCGTCGTCGCGCGCCCACGCCCGGCGCGCCGAGCCGCAAGGCCGCCGCGCAGCCGCGCCCCCTTTGGGTCGGCCTACGAGGGTCGGCCTACGAGCCGCCGCCCTTCGACGCGGGGTCGCGCGGCGGGAGCAGGTATTGGACGCACTTCGCCACCACCACGAGGCCGAGCTGGTCTAACGCCTGCTGGCTGCTCACGCTGTTCGTGAGGGCTATAAGCAACGCCTGCCGGACCCCCTCGCAGAAAACGTCCGGGTCGCCGCCCGCGCCCGGGCCGTCTGCGCTTACGACGTTGGGGGCCGCCTCCGTCCGCGGGGCGTCTTGACCCTGGTCGCCCCGCCCGGCGGCGGCGCGCGCCTGCTCGGCGAGCGCGGCCAGCTTTTCGCCGTCCGTCTTCGCCGCGCCTTCGTCCCCACCGCCCGGCCCGGACGGGGACGACGCGGCCACCTCGGCCGTCAGCATGGCGAGCCTGACGAGCCAGTCCGCGCGCCGCTCGTATATCCTGTCCAACTCGGCCATGGTGTCGCAGAACAACCTGACGCACTCCCGCGCCTCGTCCTGCGCCTCAGGCGCGTCCAAAATCTGAATCTCCTCTGGTGGTCTTCCAGCGCTCTTCATCGCGTCGCCTCCGATTCAAAAGTGTGTGTGTGACCGACGGGCGCGCCCTTCATAACACAACGCGACGGGAAAGACTATGCCTTCCGCGCCCGGCGTGGGGGCGCGGCGGGTTTTGCGTCGGCGGCGTGTTGGTTGTTAAATATGGGCGTTAAGAGACTCCGTCCAGTGGGAACGTCAGCCGGAAGGGGCGCGCGCCGCCGCGCGCATCTTCGAGAGGGGAATTATGAGGAGATCATTCGGCGCGCTTGTCATCATCCTGGCCTTCGCCTTCGCGCTCGCGGGGTGCCGCAGGGGCGCGGACAGTAACTTCACGCTGCCGCGGCCGGCCGAGCCGGCGGGCGGCGCCGCGCCGGCCGGGCCGGTCAACCACAACTCTTACGCCGACGTGGTGGCGCGCGTCTCGCCGGCGGTCGTCACCATCCGCGCGGTGCGCCTGACGCGGCTGCCGCGCCAGCACCCGTTCCTCGACGAGGAGACGTTGCAGGACTTCTTCGGCCGCGGCGGCGGGCAGCAGCAGCAGCAGCGGCAGGCGCCGCAGGAGGGGCGCTCCGTGCCGCAGCGCGCGCTCGGCTCGGGCGTCGTCATCAGCCCCGACGGCTACATCGTCACCAACCACCACGTCGTTGACGGCGCCGAGGAGATTACGGTCGAGTTCGCCGACCGCCGCGCGCTGCCCGCCAAGCTCGTCGGCAACGACCCGCCCTCCGACCTAGCCGTCCTGAAGGTCGAGGCGAAAGACCTGCCCGTGCTGACGCTCGGCGACTCGGACCGCGTGCGCGTGGGCGACGTGGTGCTCGCCGTCGGCAACCCCCTGGGCGTCGGCCAGACGGTGACCGCGGGCATCATCTCGGCGAAGGGGCGGCGCACGGGGCTCTCCGACGGCAGCTTCGAGGACTTCTTACAGACCGACGCCCCGATTAATCAGGGCAACTCGGGCGGCGCGCTCGTCAACACCTCGGGCGAGCTGGTCGGCATCAACTCGCAAATCTTCTCGCCGACGGGCGGCAACATCGGCATCGGCTTCGCCATCCCTTCGAACATGACGCGCAGCGTCACCGAGCAGCTCATCCGCGGCGGGCGCGTGCGGCGCGGCCAGCTCGGCGTCGTCGTGCAGCAGGTGACCGAGGACATCGCGCAGAGCCTCGGGATGAAGGAGGCGCGGGGCGTCATCGTCGGCTCGGTGCAGCGCGGCAGCGCGGCCGAGCGCGCGGGGCTCCGGCAGGGCGACGTCATCACGGCCTTCAACGGGACGGCCGTCAACGACGCCAACGAGCTGCGCAACATCGTCGCCGCGACGCAGCCCGGCACGGAGACGACGCTCGACCTCCTGCGCGACGGCCGCGAGCAGCAGGTCAGGGTCACGCTCGGCGAGCTGGCGGCTTCGGCCGACGCGGGGCGCGAGCAGGGCGGCGGCGGCGGGGGCGGCGGCGGCGAGCAGGGCGACGGCGGCCGGCTCGGCGTGACCGTCTCGCCGCTCACGCCCGAGATGGCGGCGCGCATGCGTCTGCCCGAGGACAGGCAGGGGCTCGTCGTGACGGGCGTCGAGCCTTCGAGCCCGGCGGCCGAGGCCGGGCTGCGGCCGGGCGACCTCATCGAGCAGGCCAACCGCCAGCCCGTCAGGACAGTCGAGGAGCTGCGCGCGGCCGTCGAAGGCTCGGGCGACCGCCCGCTGCTCCTGCTCGTCACGCGCGGCGACGGCACGGTCTTCGTCACCGTCCGGCCGCGGAAGTGAACAACGCCATTTCAGAAGGGGGAGGGAAGATGGAAGCGACGTTTGACCCAGTGTGCGGGATGCAACTGAACCCGGAGAACGCGCCGGAGCGCTCGGAGTACGAGGGGCGCGCCTACCTGTTTTGCAGCGAGAACTGCCGGAACAAGTTCGACGAGAACCCGGCGCAGTACGCCGACCGGGCCGGCGCGAAGACGTCCCGCCCGGACGCGACTTAAAGGGCGGGGACGATGTTTCTCGTCCAGATACTGCTGCCGCTCTACGACAACGAGGGGCGGCCCTTCGGCGCGGCCGAGTTCGACTGCGTGCTCGACGAGCTGGCCGGGCGCTTCGGCGGCGTCACGGCCTTCCGCCGCTCGCCGGCCGAGGGCGTCTGGCGCGAGGGCGGCGAGGAGAGCCGCGACCGCGTCGTCATCTTCGAGGTCATGTCGGGAGAGTTAGACCGCGCTTGGTGGCGCGACTACCGCGCCGGGCTCGAACGCCGCTTTCGACAGGAGAAGATGGTCGTCCGCGCCACCGAGTTCGAGGAGCTTTAAGGACAGCACAGCGGGCGGCGGGCGCCGGTT
>DASVUF010000195.1:0-3541 GCA_036387195.1 Pyrinomonadaceae bacterium
TCTTTAGGCGGCGGACGGGCCCGCCCGCCGCCCGCCACGGCGGCGGGTTGTTAACGAAAGGCGACAAACGCGGCGCGGCCTGCTTCGCCTTAAATTTCCTGTATGTCTGAGTTAGCCCGCGCGCCCCACGCGGCACGCCGCTTGTCTAATTGCGTGATGGCGTAGCCTCCACGCGTGGGCGGCGGGCCGAAGGGCTTGTCAACTCGGACGCGCCCCCCGCCTCACGCCCCACGACCCGCGGCGTTCGCTACACGGCGCGGACGCACAGACCGCCGAGCCCTTCAACAAGAGAGTAGGAACCGATGACAAACCCCTCGCCCGGCGCCGCCGCCCGCCCGGCCGTCGCCCTGGTCTCTGTTTATGCGGGGAATGCTTAACTATGAGACTGCGTCCGTCACGCCTCCTCGCGGCGCTCGCGCGCTCCGTCCGCCGCGCGGCGCTGAGGGCGGTCATCACCGGCTTAATCTTCGTGGCCTGCCTGCTGGCCACACTCTCATACCTGGGCTTGCCGCTACCGGACGCGCACGACCTGCTGGAGCGGTTCGAGAGCGTGTCGCAACTGTCCAGGGCTCTCTCCTGAGGTAAGACGCCGTGGACGACGAGTTGAGTAAATATTACGAACTGCTCGGGGTCGCGCCGGGCGCCTCCGGCCGGGTTTTAAAGGACGCGTATCGCGACCTGGCTAAAGTCTGGCACCCCGACCGCTTCTCGCACGACCCTCGCCTTCAGCAGAAGGCGCAGGACAAGCTGAAAGAGATAAACGAAGCCTATGAGCTACTGACTTCGGCGAAGGCCGGGAGGCGCGCGCGCCCCTCCTCCGCGCCCCACTCCGCGACCGCGAAGCCCGACGCGCCTCCCGCCGCGGCCGCGCGTCGTAAACGCTCGCGGCTCGTCCTGCCGGTAGCGATAGCCTTCTGCGCCGCGTTCTTCGCCGTCCTGGGCGCGCTGGCTCCGCAGGTCGCGCGCCCCGCGCGCGAACAGACGCGGGCGGCCGAACAGGAGGAGGAAGAGGCGCGCGTCGCCGATGAACGACGGCAGCCCGAGGGAGAGACACGCCCTGCCGCGGCGTCTTCGCCGCGCGGAGCCGAACGCGCCGCCCGCCGGCCGGTGGCGGAAGCGTCGGCGGCCGTCGCGCAGGGGTCGGAACCGGGCGCCACGCCTTTGCGTCCGATGCCTACGGTGACGGTCACGATAGACGCGGCGACGGGTCTGCTCGCGACGCGTGACTGCCCGACCATCAGCCGCATGACCTACGCCGTCGGCGCCGAGCCGCGCGAACACTGCGCCGCCCGACACAAGACGCAGGCGGCCGCGCGACCCGAACAGGGGCGCCAGAAGGACTCGCGCATAAAATCCATCGGCAAGGGGCTGGCCGCGCCCTTCAAGTGGCTCGGGGGCGAGAGGGGCGCGGCGGCCGTCGGAGCCGGGAGCGCGCAGACGGCCGCGGGCGGCGGTTCTCAAAATCGTTGAGCGCCGCGCGCGAGGCCGTGCCACTTCGACCGCGCGGTCGAATCCAGACCGCGCGATTTAGACCCGCTCCCGCGCCGGCCGGCCGCGTCGAGCGCGCGGCGGACGTTGACGCGTGGAATGATAAGATGGGGAAATGAGCCTTTATCTCGTGGCCCCCGTCGCCGGGTACACCCCTCAAATCGGCCGGCTTGTTTCGATGATGAATTACGCGCGGCGGACTACGCTGGACGAAGTCGAGGGACTGAGCGTCGAGCAACTGGACTACCTGCACGACGCGCACAGCAACTCCATAGGGGCGCTGCTCCTGCACGTCGCCGCCGTCGAAGCCTGGTATCAGGAGGCGACGTTCGGGACGCGGGCTTACGACGACGGCGGGGCGGAGCCTTGGGAGGCGGCGCTCGACCTCGGCGAGCGTTCGAGGCGGGAGGTTAAGGGGCGCGGCGTAGACTTTTACCTGCGCGCGCTGGAACGGGTGCGCGCGAAGACGCTCGAAGAACTCGCCTTGAGGGACGACCGCTGGCTGGACGAGGAGGCGCCGTTCTGGGAAGGTCAGCCCGCGAATAATTACTTCAAGTGGTTCCACGTCTTCGAGGACGAGATAAATCACAGGGGCCAGATTCGCTGGCTGAGGAAGCGCGCGGCGGGGGCCTGAGCGTCGTCGTCGCGCCGACGACGTGAAATGACCGCGCCCGCACTCGGGTCGTTGACGGGTCGCCGAAAAGTTAATTAGCATCTCCACACGCCGGACGCGGTCTGAGCCCGCGCCGCAGGCGTCCCACATGAAGGGCAGGAGGCACCTTGCCTTAATCCCACGCGACGGCCGGCGACACCAAGTGCCACGGTGAAATTCGCCGCACGCGTGCTTTGAGGCCGAGGTGCGCTAATGCTGACACGTCTATTCTTCTGCTGCTGCATCCTTCTTCTTTCCACCCTTTCTACGCGGGCCATCGTCATCCGCCACGACCGCGACGACGCGCGCTACAAGGCGCTCGGCGCCGGGTACAGCGCCGTCGGTCAGGTCGGCGGGGGCGGCGAGGGCGTGCTGATAAACCCGCGCTGGGTGCTCACGGCCGCACACGTCGCCGAGTCGTTGGGCCCCTTCGGCCGCTACGTCAGCTTCGGCGGCGAGAGGTACGAGGTCGAGAAAGTCATCCTGCACCCGGAGTGGGTCGCCCGCGGCGGGCTCGCCAGCCGCCGCGACGTCGCGCTCCTGAAGCTCGGCCGTCCGGTCGGGGGAATCAGTCCCGTGCTGCTCTACGCGAAGAACGACGAGGCGGGGAAGGTCGTCACCTTCGTCGGCCGCGGGTACACGGGCACGGGCGTCACGGGGCCCTTGAGGGAACTCGGGCGCGACCTGCGCGCGGCCACCAACAGGGTGGACGAGGTGAACGAGACGTCCATCCGGATGGTCTTCGACGCGCCGCCGGGCGGCACGGACCTGGAGGGCATCAGCGGGCCCGGCGACAGCGGCGGCCCGGCGCTCCTCGAAGTGGGCGGGAAGCTCTACACGCTCGGCGTAAGCTCGACCAACAGCGGCGGCGAGGGCGAGCACTGCAAGTACGGCACGACCGAGACATACGCGCGCGTCTCCACCAGCCGCGAGTGGATAGAGGGGGCCGTGGCGTCGGACGCGCCCGCGACCGCGTCGGCGGCCGCGTGGGGTCCCGCGGTGGAGGTGGCGAAGGGGAAGGGGCTGCCCGAGACGACGGCCGGGCGCGTGGCGGCGGCCTACTTCGCCGCCTTCAACTCGGGGCTCGACGACGAGGTGAAGAAGTTCAACGCGCTGCGCCGGGCCGAGTCTTTCTGGAAAAGCAGGACGCCGGAGCAGGCGGCGCGCGCCGGCAGGGAACTGATGGACAGGCTCGGCCCGCTCGAAGTCTACGCCTACTCGGGGCGTGGCGACCTCGGGCTGGCGGCGCTCACCTACTCGCCGCGCGCGAAGACCTGGCAGTCGTTCATGTTCGAGCTTGAGCCGGCGCCGCCGCACAAGCTGGCGGGGATAGGCATGTCGCCGGCGGCGGCGCCCCCGGCGCGCACGGCGCGATGAGCGAAGTGGCCGGCGCGCTACGGC
>DASVUF010000196.1:0-3470 GCA_036387195.1 Pyrinomonadaceae bacterium
GAACCGGCTGGCGAACTACCTGCTCGCGGGGGGCGCGGGGCGCGGGACGATGGTCGGGCTCTTCACCGACGACCCGCTCCAGGTCATCACGGGCATCCTCGGCGTCCTCAAGGCCGGCGGCGTCTTCGTCCCGCTCGACCCGACCTTCCCCGACGGGCGGCTGCGCGCCATGGCCTCGCAGGTCAGCCCGCAGTGGTTCGTCGTAGAGACGAAATACGTCGAGAAGCTGCGGCGCGTGTGGGCCGACGCCGCCTCCCCCGCCCGCGTCATCTTCGTCGGCGCGGAGCGGGCCGCGGACGCCCAACTCGACAGGGCCGAGCTGAAGGGCGCGGGGCTTGAGGTGGTCGAAGACTTCGACGACTACGCGAACGCGCAGCACCCCGGACTTGAGAGCGACCCGGACGCGCCCTGCTCCGTCTACTTCACGTCGGGCTCGACGGGCAGGCCCAAGGCCATCCTCGGCCGCCTCAAGGGCATTGACCACTTCATGCGCTGGGAGATTGAGGCCGTCGGCGCGGGACTCGGCACGAGGGTCAGCCAGTTGGCGCTGCCCTCCTTCGACGGCTTTCTGAAGGACGTGTTCGTGCCCCTCTGCTCCGGCGGCACGGTCTGCGCCCCCGAGAGCCGCGACCTCATACTCGACGCCTGGAGCCTCGCGGACTGGCTCGACGTTGAGCAGATAGAAGTCCTCCACTGCGTCCCTTCGGTCTTCCGCGCCCTGACCAACGAGAAGCTCAACGATAAGTACTTCGAGGCGATGCGGTGCGTCGTGATGACGGGCGAGCCGCTGTACCCGTCGGACGTGAAGCGCTGGATGGACACCTTCGGCGAGCGCGTCAGGCTGTGGAACATCTACGGCACGACCGAGACGAGCATGTCGAAGTTCGCGCACGAGGTCACGCCCGAGGACACCGAAAGACCCTCCATCCCCGTCGGCCGCCCCATCAAGGGCTCGGCGGTCATGGTGATTAACTCGCGCGGGCAGCTCTGCCGCGAAGAGGCGGTCGGCGAGGTTCACATCCGCACGCCCTACCGCTCGCACGGCTACTACAACGAGCCCGAGCTGACCAAAGAGGTCTTCATCCAGAACCCGTTTAGCGATGACCCCTCCGACATCGTCCACAAGACCGGCGACTTCGGCCGCCTGCTCAAGAACGGCGAGCTGGAACTGCTCGGCCGGCGCGACCAGCAGGTGAAGGTGAGGGGCGTGCGCGTCGAATTGGGCGAGATAGAGAACCTGCTGCGCGGCCACGAGGACGTGGCGGACGTGGCGGTCGTTGACCGCGACGACGCCGAGGGCAACAAGTTCCTCGTCGCCTACCTCACCATGTCCAACGGCACGCGCGCCGAAGACCTCAGGGGCTACCTCTCGGAGCGGCTGCCCGAGGCGATGATGCCTTCCGCCTTCGTCCAGCTCGAACAACTGCCCCGCACGCTCAACGGCAAGATTGACCGCAAGGCGCTGCCGGCGCTGGAGCTGTTACAGGCCGAGCGGGAGATGAGCAGCGACCTGGTGCCGCGCAACCCCGTCGAAGAGATAGTAGCGGGCATCTGGCGCGAGGTGCTGCGGCTGCCGGCCGTCGGGCGCTCGGGCAACTTCTTCAACCTCGGCGGGCACTCGCTGCTCGTCACCCAGGTGCTGGCGCGCGTCCGCGAGTGCCTGGAGGTAGAACTCCCCGTCCGCAGCCTCTTCGAGGCCCCCACCATCGAGCAGTTCTCACAACTCATCCAGGAACAGATAAGCGACGGCAAGCTGAGCGACCTGAGCGAAATCACGAGGGCGCCGCGCGACGGCGAGCTGCCGCTCTCGTTCGCGCAGCAGCGCATGTGGTTCTTCGAGCAGATTGCGGGGGGCACGGGCGCCTTCAACATCGCGCTCGGCGTCAGGCTGCGGGGCGCGCTCAACGTCGCGGCGCTCGAACAGACCTTCGGCGAAATCGTGCGCCGCCACGAGAGCCTGCGCACAATCTTCCCGGCCGTGGACGACCGGCCGCTTCAGGTCATTCAGCCGCCGAGCAGGTTCCACCTCCCGCTGGTCAACCTCGCGGGTCTGTCCCACGAAGAGAGGGAGCGCGAGGCCGCGCGGCTGGCGCGGGAGGAGACGCTGCGGCGCTTCGACCTCGCGCGCGGGCCGCTCATCCGCCCGACGCTCGTGCGGCTGGGCGACGAGGAGCACATCGTCGTCTGCACGATGCACCACATCGTGGGCGACGGCCAGTCCTTCGAGGTCATCATCTCCGAGATGAGCCGCATCTATGGGGTCTTCGCCGAGGGGCAGCCGTCGCCTTTGCCGGAGTTGCAGGTGCAGTACGCGGACTACGCCGCCTGGCAGCGCCAGTGGCTCCAGGGCGAGGCGCTTGAGACGCGGCTCGCCTACTGGCGCCGCCAGCTCGCCGGCGCGCCGCGGCGGCTGAGCCTGCCGCACCAGCGCACGCGCCCGAAGGTGCAGCGGTTCACCGGCGCGAAGCACTTCATCAGGACGACGCCCGAGCAGACTGAGGCGCTGCGCGAGCTGAGCCGGCGCGAAGGCACGACCCTCTACATGACCATGCTCGCCGCCTTCGTCGTCCTCCTCAACCGCTACACGGGCGACGAAGACATCGTGGTGGGCTCGACGTACGCGAACCGCGAGCGCGCCGAGGCCGAGCGCATCATCGGCATCCTTACGAACACGCTCATCCTGCGGGTGGACGCCTCCGGAGCCGCCACCTTCCGCGACGTGATGCGCAGGGTGCGAGAGGTCTGCCTCGACGCCTACTCCTACCAGGTGCCGCCAGAGCTGCTGCGCGAAGACCTCGGCCGCAGGGGCGAAGACCGCGACCGCCTCTTCGACGTCTGGTTCCAGCTTGAGAAGGAGCGCGCCGAGAAGTTCGACATGCGCGGGCTGGAGGTCGAGCCCTACGACGAGGGCAAGGAGGTCACGCGCGCGGAGCTGTCCATCAGCCTGGGCGAGCGGACGGAGGAGATTGTCGGCGTGCTGGAGTACGACGACCAGTTGTTCACGGCCGAGACGACCTCACATATGCTTGGGGACTACTTCCACCTGCTCTCGCTGATGGTCGAAGACCCCGAGAGGATTCTCTCGACCATCTCGCTGACGCGCAAGGAGAAGGTGCAGCAGCTTAGCTCAAGCTTCGTCGCCAACCTCGAAGTCTAGTCGCGCCCCGGCCCGCGCGCGGGCCGGGCAAAATCCCTGACGGCCAATGCGGGCAACTGAGATGAGACACGAGAGCGTGCAGGAGATGTTCAGCCGCGTCACCGCCGAGTACGGCGCCCGCGCGGCCGTCGAGCGCGGCGGGCGCACGACGACCTACTCGGAACTCGAAGCCGAGTCGAACCGGCTGGCGAACTACCTGCTCGCGGGGGGCGCGGGGCGCGGGACGATGGTCGGGCTCTTCACCGACGACCCGCTCCAGGTCATCACGGGCATCCTCGGCGTCCTCAAGGCCGGCGGCGTCTTCGTCCCGCTC
>DASVUF010000197.1:0-6731 GCA_036387195.1 Pyrinomonadaceae bacterium
ACGCCCCTTACCGCCCGCGCCCTCCCCCCTGATTGAAGGAGGCCCGCAATGCTTCAAGCTCCGGACATTCTGGTCCCCGTGGACTTCTCGCAGACTTCCATCAACGCCGTGCGCGTGGCGCTCGGCATCGCCGCGCCGGGCGGCGACCTGACGCTGCTGCACGTCATTGACAGGGACTTCGTCGAGGACGCGGTGGCGGCCGGGATGGGCTCGACCGACGACATCACGGCGCGCATGCGCGCGCAGGCCGACGCGAACTTCGCCTCGTCGCTCGAAGGTCTGGAGGCGGGCGACGTGGACATCGAGCGGATGATAGTCGTCGGCAGCCCGTTCGTCGAGATTCTGAAGATAGCCCGCGACCTCGACCTGCCGATGATTGTGATGGGCGTGCGCGGCCGCTCGACGGGGCCCGAGGAGCTGCTCTTCGGCTCGACGGCCGAGAAGGTTCTGCGCGGCGCGCGCGTGCCCGTGCTGTGCGTGCCGTTCTAGAAGGGGAAGAGCCGAGAAGGATGACAAGCGACGTGAAGCGAATCGCGGTCGTGCCGGGCGACGGCATCGGGCCGGAGGTGACGGAGGAGGCCGTCGGCGTGCTCGAACGCCTGCGCGAGACGCACGGCGTCCGGCTGGAGCTGAGGCGCTTCGACTGGGGCGCGGACAAGTTCCTCTCCGAGGGCGTGACGCTCCCCGAGGGCGCGCTCGAAATGCTGACCGGCGAGTTCGACGCCGTGCTGGCCGGCGCCTTCGGCGACCCGCGCGTGCCGTCGAACCAGCACGCCGAGGACATCCTGCTCGGGATGCGGCGCGGCCTCGACCTCTACATCAACCTGCGCCCCGTCCGCCTGCTCCACGAGCGGCTGACGCCCCTGCGCGGGCGCTCCGTGGGGGACGTGGACTTCGTCGTCTTCCGCGAGAACACCGAGGGCGCTTACTCGGGCGCGGGCGGCTTCCTCAAGAAGGGGACGCCGGACGAGATAGCCACGCAGGAGGAGTTCAACACGCGCAAGGGCGTCGAGCGCATCGTCGTCGCCGCCTTCGAGTACGCGCGCGCGCGCGGGCGGCGCAAGGTGACGATGTGCGACAAGTCGAACGTCCAGCGCTTCGGCGGCGACCTCTGGCAGCGCGTCTTCCGCGAGGTGGCGGCGCGCTACCCGGAGACGGAGGCGAACCACCAGTACGTGGACGCCGCGGCGATGTTCATGATCCTGAACCCCGCGCAGTACGACGTGGTGGTGACGAACAACCTGTTCGGCGACATCCTGACCGACCTCGGCGCGGCCTTGCAGGGCGGGCTCGGGCTCGCCTCCTCGGGCAACATCCACCCCGGCCGCGTCTCGCTCTTCGAGCCCGTCCACGGCAGCGCGCCGCCGCTCGCGGGCAGGCGCGAGGCGAATCCGGCAGGGGCTATCCTGAGCGCCGGGCTGATGCTAGAATACCTCGGACACGCGGAGGCGGCGGCGGCGGTCGAGCGCGCCGTGCGCGACTCGATAGCGGCGGGCGAGACGACGCGCGACCTCGGCGGCTCGCTCTCCACGCCCGAGGCGGGCGAGAGAATCAGGGGGCGGATTAGGTGACGACTGCTGAGGGCTGAGGACTGAGTGGGGCGCGGGCCGCGCCTTTCACTCAGTCCTCAGTCCTTAGCGCGCGGCGCCCGGCATTTAGCGTTATGACAAAGGGGCAGGAAACGGCGCAGAGGTTGATCGCCATCGTCGTCATCATGGCGATGCTGGGGGTCGTGGGCATCCCGCTGACCGTGATCCTGTTCTTCGCCACGGTCGTCTACTTCGTCTGGCGCGCCGTCCAGCGCTCTGAGCAGCAGGACGTCAAGAACATCTTCGACTTCTACGTGGCGGCCAACGAAATCCTGCGCGACGAGGAGAAGCGCTGGTTCGGCTTCGAGGTCAACCAGGTCATCGGCGACGGCGAGCGCGTGCTCCACATGATGCCCGACCCGCCCCCGCTCGTCTTCTTCACGCTCGGCGCGCTCTACCAGCGCGTCGGCGAGCACGAGGCGGCGGCCGAGAGCCTCGCCTACGTGCTCGAAGAGGCCGGCGGCGACGAGCACTCGCGCACGCAGCCGTCGGCCGAGCTGCGCCGCTACGTCGAAGTCCTGCGCCGCATCGAGCGCGAGCCGGCCGAGGCGCCGCAGACGACCGCCGCCATCCGCAGCCTCGAGCGCGCGCGCCGCGCCCGCGCCGCCGCCATGCTCGAAGAGAGCCGCGCGCAGCTCGCCGACCGGCGCCCGCAGGCGGGGGCCGCCGCCGCCCCGCCCGCGCGCGCCGGCGAGCAGCACGGCGGCCCGCACGCGCTCCACGGCAAGCGCCCGGCGCTGACGCCGACGCCCGCCGCGCCGCCCCCCATCGCCGAGGTGCTGCGCGACCTCTACGAGGAGGAGAAGAAGACCGCCTGAACCGCGCGCGAGCCGTAAACGGCGCGGCGGCCCCGCGGGAGGTCGCCGCGCCTCATTCTTTTCTGCTATAACACCTTCAAAACCTTTTTTAGAGAACGGTCCTCGCCCGTTTGCTGACGACGCCCCAACCGGTTTTCAGAATGGAGTCGGGAAAAAAGGTCGGAAGCTACCGCATCGAGGAGCCCGTCGGCCGCGGCGGGATGGGTGTCGTCTACCGCGGGCGGCACGAGAAGCTGCCGCGCGTCGTCGCCATCAAGTCCATCAACCCGCGCGGCTCGCACGACCTGCGCCGCCTGCGCCACCGCTTCGAGCGCGAGGCGTACGTGCAGGCGCAGCTCGACCACCCGGGCGTCGTCAAAATCTACGACTACATCGTCTCCGAGCAGACCTACTTCATCGTCATGGAGTTCGTGGACGGGCGCTCGCTCGGGCAGTGCATCGCGGAGCACCCGGGCGGGCTCGGGCTCGAGCGCGCGCTCGACCTCTTCGAGCAGATACTCGAAGCCGTCTCCTACGCGCACACCTTCGTCTACCGCGACGAGTCGGGCACGACCCACCAGGGCATCGTCCACCGCGACCTCAAGCCGCCGAACATCATGGTCACCGACGGCGACCGCATCAAGGTCACGGACTTCGGCATCGTCAAGCTGGTCGGCGCGTCGGCGACCGACACGTCGAAGATCGCCTACGGCTCGCCGCGCTACGTCTCGCCCGAGCAGGCGGCGGGCGAGCACCTCGACCAGCGCTCGGACATCTACTCGCTGGGCGTCATCCTCTACGAGATGCTGACGGGCGAGCCGCCCTTCGGCGGGCGCGCGGGCGCGAAGGACGGCTGGACGCGCACCGAAATCCTCCGCGCGCACCGCGAACTCGCGCCGCCGCCGCCCTCGGGGCTGAACCCGGAAGTCCCCGCGGCGGTCGAGCGCGTCGTCCTGCGCGCCCTGGAGAAGAAGCCCGAGCGCCGCTTCGCCTCGGCCGCGGACTTCCTGCGCGCCGTCCGCAAGGCGCGCGGCCGCGAGGTCGGCTCTGTCGCGTCGGGCTCGCTCGGCTACACGAGCGTCCCGCCGGCCGCCGCCGCAGCCGCCGACAAGGTGACGGGCGTGCTCGGCGAGCCGACGGGCGAGCTTTCGGGCGACCCTTACCACACGCAGCCCATCGCCGCCGAGGCGGCGGAGTCGTGCCGCGTGTGCGGCGCCGCGGTCGCCGCCGGCGAGACGGCCTGCGGGCAGTGCGGCCACGACCTGACCGCGTCGCCCGCGACGGCGGAGTTGGCGCGGCAGGAGATGACCGCGCGCGCGGGCGGCCGCCAGGGCCTGAAGCTCTTCGCCGTGTCGGCGGCGCTGCTGGCGCTCCTCGCCTCGCTCGTCTACCTCGTCGGCAGCTTCGGCGTGCCGGGCGCGAAGGAGGAGGAGGCCGCCGCGGCGACGCCGACGCCCGCGCCTTCGCCGCCCGCGACGCCGGAGCCGGGGCCGCCGCCCCCGCCGCCGGCCAACGTCGCCGCGCTCAGGCCGGCCGTGAGGGTTGACTCCTCCTTCGACGGCTACAACGCGCGGCCGCTGAACGACGGCGTGACGGACGTGCGCCAGATAGCCGACATGCGCTACAACCAGGGCAACTGGGTTTCGGCCGAGAGCCCCGAGCCGCACTGGATAGAACTCGACTTCAGCCGCCCCGAGCGCGTCACGGCCGTCTACGTCTTCTGGGGCTTCGACAAGGACCGCTACATGCCGTCGCGCCGCGTCGAGTTGCAGGCGCCCGACGGCGGGGGCGGCTGGCGCACGGTGGCGACGCTGGAGCCGGGCGGCAACTTCGACCGCGCGGCCTTCGAGTTCAGCCCCTTCGTCGCCGCGCGCGTCCGGCTCTTCCAGGCGGCGCAGGCCGGCCCGCAGAACCGCCCCTTCGTGATGTGGGTGCGCGAGGTGCAGGCGTTCGGCGCGCCGGCCGCGGCCGGCGGCGAGTGACGCGCGGGCCGCGCGGAAACACCGCCGCCCCCGCCTGCGTAATCTCTGCGTGGGTTAACTGAGCCGGGAGGGAAGCCTTAGCCATGTCGGAGTTCATCGCGGTCATGGGCGCGTCGGGCAGCGAGTACACGGTCGCCGAGCACACGACCCGGCGCGTGCTGTCGGGCGAGGCCGAGGAGGTCCGCGCTCGCCTCGTCTACGCGCTCGAAAGCCTCGGCTACGTCGTCGTCAGCGACAGCCCGCTCCAGGCGCGGCGCGCGCGGCGCAAAGACATCGTCCGCGCCGACTTCACCGACCACGCGCGCCGCGTCTCGGTGGGGCTGCGGCGTGCGGGCGCGTCGGCGACGCAGGCCACCTTCGACTTCGCGGTCACGCACGGCGGCTTCACGACGAAGGGCGACCTGCTGACGCTCGAACGCGAGGCCGACGCCGTGGCGGCGCTGGCGGCCGCGCCGCCGCCTGAGGCGCCCTGCCGCTCGTGCGGGACTGAGAACGGCGGCGACGCGCGCTTCTGTCGGCTGTGCGGGGCGCCAAACGCGGCCGGCGAGCCGGCCGAGATGGAAGTCCTGCGGCTGACGGCGGGCGGGCGCGCCGCCTTGCAGGAGATATTCGGCGGGCTGCTGCTCGCGCTCCTCGTCGCCGCCGTGACCGCGCCCCTCATGCTGCTGGGCAAGCCCAAGGTCGCCAACGTCATGTTGGCGCTGTTCGCCGTCGGGCAGGCCGCGGCCTGGGGGATGACGCTCTACGGCGTGCTGCGCCTACACCGGACGCTCAAGCCCGGGACGGCGGCGCGGACGCTCAACGCCTCGGCCCCCGCGGCGGCGGCCGCCGCCACCGCCCCTGTGCTTCCGACGCCGCGCGTCCAGACGTCGGCGCTCCTGCCGCCGAGCTTCTCGGTCACGGACGCGACGACCGAACTGCTCGCCACGCCCGCGCCGGAGCGCGAGCCCGTCCCCGTCCGACGCGCCGAGCCGCGCGACACGGGCCCCCTCGGCTGAGCCGGCGACCCTTCGGCGCCCGAGGCTCGCCCCCCGACGTTCACCGTTCGCGATTCGCCATTCACCCACGATGCTCACCGCAGAGATTATCGCCGTCGGCTCCGAACTGCTGACGCCCTTCCGCACGGACACCAACAGCCTCTGGCTGACCGGCAGGCTCAACACCGTGGGCGTCGAGGTCAAGCTCAAGACCATCGTCGGCGACGACGACGCCCGCCTCGAAGAGACCATCCGCGACGCGCTCAAGCGCTCCGGCGTCGTCGTCCTCACGGGCGGGCTCGGGCCCACCGAGGACGACATCACGCGCAAGATAGCCGCGCGCGCGCTCGGCCGCCGGCTGATGCTCGACGAGCGCGTGCTCGAAGACATCAGGGCGAAGTTCCTCCGCTGGGGGCGCAAGATGCCCGAGATTAACGCGCGGCAGGCGATGGTCATGGAGGGCGCGCAGGTGCTCCCGAACCCGAACGGCTCGGCGCCGGGCATGTACCTCGAACACGACGGCCGCGTGGTCGTCCTGCTGCCGGGCCCGCCGCGCGAGATGAAGCCCATGTTCGACGGGCAGGTGCTGCCGAAGCTCTCCGAGCGCTCGGGCGGCGTGCGCGTCGCGCGCCGCGTGCTGCGCGTGGCGGGGCTCGGCGAGTCGGCCGTGGACGAGCGCATCGCGCCCGTCTACACGCAGTACCAGAACCCGCAGACGACGATTCTTTTCAACAGCACCGAGATCGAGATACACCTGACGGCGCAGGGGCAGACCGAGGCCGAGGCCGAACTCCTCCTCGACGGGCTGGCCGGGCAGATAGAGGAGCGCCTCGGCGACGCCGTCTTCGCCTTCCGCGGCGAGACGATGGAGGAGGTCGTCGGCCTGCGGCTCGCCGTCGGCGGCTTCACGCTCGCCACGGCCGAGAGCTGCACGGGCGGCCTCATCGCGCACCGCCTGACCGAAGTGCCCGGCTCGTCGAGCTACTTCATGGAGGGCGTCGTCACCTACTCGAACGAGGCGAAGACGCGGCTGCTCGGCGTGCCCTCCGCGCTCATCGAGTCGCGCGGCGCCGTCAGCGCCGAGGTGGCGGAGGCGATGGCCGAGGGCGTGAAGCGTCGCGCCGGGACGGACTTCGGCCTCGCCGTCACGGGCGTCGCCGGCCCCGGCGGCGGCACGGAGGAGAAGCCGGTCGGGCTCGTCTACGTCGCGCTCGCCGACGACGCGCACACCGAGCACAAGCGCCTGATGCTGCCCGGCGACCGCCACCTCATACGCTGGCGCGCCTCGCAGTTCGCGCTCGACCTGCTGCGCCGCCGCCTGATTTGAGCCGGCCGTCTGACGTGAGCCGGCTGAAGGCGGCGTGGCTTCGTCGGCGCGGCGGCCCG